>NZ_NQLZ01000012.1:0-177629 GCF_002276395.1 Paenibacillus sp. 7541
AAACCTCAAAAACATACTCCTGAAAAGAAAAGTAATACCCAAACTGGAAATGGTCCATATTCGCATATTCAAGATTCAAAGTTTGTAGGACCTGGAAAGGACTTTACTGCGGCTCAAAAGAAAAAGATAATAGAAGAGAACATGAAGAAAAATGGTGGGCTAGTTAAATCTGATTCGTCAGGTAAAGTCGCTACTAAGCCACAAAAGAGCAAAAAGGCGTTACACCAGATCCAAATGAGTGGCAAATTGATCACATCATTCCTAAAGATAAAGGTGGAACTAACAGTTATAGTAATGCTCAAGTGCTTACTCGTAAGGAAAATAGAGATAAGTCAAATAAATTACCTTCTGACTCAAATGAACCAAATAAAAATAAGCCACCTTCTAAGCCGACAAGGAGGAAGAAATGAAACCAATTATTTTGAATGATGGTTTGAATAAAAAGAGTCTGTGGAACGGTTGCATACTTGCATCAATTGCACATGGAATTATGGTTGCTCACTATCCTGAGTTATCATATGAACATTCATGGGACGGAATAAACTATAGCGTAGTTGATGGTTCAGGAGGAAGAGGAACAATTACATTTAAAGATAAATATTGTGTTGGGGCGTTTCGTAATGATAACGTCACCCGTACAGAATTTTCTTCAGCTATTGACTTTTATAAAGGCGCACCACCAGAAGTCCTTGAGTTATCAAAAAATGAGACTTTAGAGTATCTTCTCGAGGAAGGAGACGATGGTATGTCAAGACCTTACATTACAACAGCATTTTGGGCTGATGACGACAGAATTTTTTCTAATGATAATATCGTAAGATTGATTCAAAATGGTGGTTATCTTTTAGAGAGACAGCTAATGGAATATGACTCTGCGGTTGAGTCTTGGCGAGATTATTATGAGATGACCAATGTACAAGTCGATCTGTTAGAGTCCATATATACTAGAAAAATTAAAAAACCAGAAGCAAAGATCATACTAACTAAAAGAGAAATTAAAATGATTGGAACGGATGATCATGAGGGATTGAGTGAAAGTAGTACTTCGTTTGAAGAAATCGGGATACAGTGGGAGAGTTAGGTTACGGGGGGGACCTGTAGGAAGTTGTCATGAATTGAGATGAACACATAAAAGCTACAATAATATACCTTAATAGCGTTATGTTGAACAGGTCGTTATGGTCAGATACCACCGTGACTGACCTGTATTTTTTAATCTTCGTTGACTTACAGTTTTTTAAATTAAAATCAATATTTTGTAAATAGATCGGGCTGGAAATTGTTTTGAAATCATCTTACCGATTATATAGGAAAACTCGGCCAGCAGGAGGGCGTCTACCTGATCTGCGAGAAACAGCAGTCTGGTGATGGACAGCAAAGTAGTGAATCAAGTTGATAGGAATGAACCATGAGACATGGAACACATAACGTGCCCATGTGTTATCGAGGATACGGCATGACCGCCAGGTGAAGGGAGCGTTTGTTCCCGGCCTGGCTTTTTGACGTGCGGACAGCCGGCTGATCAACGCTGGCCATCGATCTGGATTAATTATCCTTTTGATGATAAAGTAAGGACAATCTTTTTATAGAAAGAGAGGCCTCTGCGTTATGAATAAAGCTCAAAAAAATATATTTCTGCATTTCGTATATCTGGTGCTGATAATCGTTCTGTTTGCGATCGGATCGGACATGTTGACTGAGTACAGGGCCGAGGCTCGAACCAGATTCGAGCACAACTTGTACTATGAAACTGCAGTTCTGATTCTGTGTTTCGGAGGTATCGGCGTCGTGCTCGGTCTAAGCGGGCTCAAGCGTTCGCGCGGGGGAAGAATCGGTCTGAACAAATCCAAGCTGCTGCTTCTGGCCCTGCCGTCGCTCCTCGTGACGATAAGTCCTCTGTTGGCCCATTTTGGCGTGTTTGACTTTTACGAGTCTCTATATGTATATATTCTGGAGCATCATGATATTACTATGGTTTCTAGCATTATTTTCGGACATTCTTTTTTTACTAGTTTTGTGAAAAAATAATCGGGTACTGGAGGAGCGAAGATGACGGATGATTTTTATTGCGACGAAGTGTTAAACGGGCGAACGGCTGTACAGAAGGTGTTCGAAACGGAAAGGGTGCTTGCTTTTCATCATACCCGTCCTTATTACCCGGTGCATATTGTGGTCATACCAAAGAGACATATTGCATCTCTTGTCACGTTGGAGGAAGCGGACAATCCCCTGCTGATCGAGATGATGGACATCATCAAGCAGGTTGCCAATCAGGTCGTTGCCGAGCACGGCGCTGCCAGAGTGAATACCAATCTCGGCAATTATCAGGATTCGAAGCATCTGCATTTCCATGTGGTGTTTGGCGAGCCGCTAAAGAGGTAGGCCCATACGAGGGCGCGGGAGCCTGGCCGCCTTGTCGTCAAGGAGCTTGATCCCGTGTGTTAATTAAGTGTTAAAAAAGAAGCGGAAGGTTTGCAGGGGGGTTCCCGTTCCATTATGATGAGAAGAGATATTACAGAAGATGAGATCAAATGGGAGGAAGGGAAGGACCGAATTGGATAATACTGTGAGACTTGTCAAACCGGAAGCTATGATTTTTGATATGGATGGGACGTTGTTTCAAACGGAAACACTGCTGCTGCCTGCTCATAACAAGCTGTTTGATATTTTGCGGGAGGAAGGGCATTACGAAGGGGAAACGCCGGACGAGGAGCTCGTCCTGAGCTGCCTGGGGATGCTGCTGCCTGACATTTGGAAGAAGGTCATTCCTAACGGAACGCCTGAGGCTCACGCGCGGGCGAATGAACTGCTGCTGCAGCTGGAGCTTGAAGGTCTTGAGAACGAAGAGGCCGTCCTGTACCCGAAGGTGAAGGAGACGCTGGAAGAGCTGCATCGCCGGGGAGTGAGGCTGTTTGTGGCAAGCAACGGTCTGGAGCAATACGTCAAAGGGATTGCGGAAGCCCGCGGCATCATGCCGCTGTTCGAGGGGGTGTACAGCGCCGGGGAGCATGGGACAGCCACGAAGGTGGATCTGGTCCGGCTGCTGCTGGACACGCACGGCGTGAAGACCGCCTGGATGGTGGGCGATCGCTCTTCGGACGTCGAGGCAGGCAAAGGGAATGGGCAGACGGTCATCGGCTGCCATTATGCAGGGTTCGGTGGCACGGAGGAGCTGAAGGGGTCTGATGTGATCATCGACGCATTCGAACAGCTGCTTACCCTTTATGATCAGGCGAAGGAAGCGTAATCCGCTTTAAATATCGAGCATGAACAGGGGAACTCTCCGGCCACAAGTCCGGCAAGAGCTTCCCCTGTTCGTTGATATGTTCAGAAGCCGGCTTTCATGACCTGTTTACAAGAACTATAGGGCCGCGCTGTCTGTGGAATCGAGCCGGGATTCCTTTTTTTGTTTGTACAGCCACAGGGCATACTCAAGCGGCCTGACGATGGACTTCCGGTAGGAGACGTGATCTCCAATCTGGGAGAAGACTTCTCGGGACGGCTTGGGATTCACCTCAAGCAGAAGAATGCGGCCGTTTCTGTCAATGGCAAGATCAAGCGCAAGCTCGCACAGCGCCTCGTATTGCGATTCCAGGAAACGGGGAATCTCCACGCCTAGACGGTAAGCCTCCTGCATGACCTCCTCCCGCTTCTGCACCTCGGGAATCCACTTATCCAGCAGCCGGTCCATCGGGATGGCCCGGCCTCCGCCATGCAGATTGGAGGTCACGCTGTGCATCGGCCCCATGCGTCCGACACATCCGGTCACCTCCCACTCGCCAAAGCCGTTCTTCTGAACCAGCATCCGGTAATCATGAACCCGGCCGGTCGGCAGCTCGATTTGAATCCCCTCTTGCACAACATAGTTGCCCCGCATGTTCCAACTGGAGAGATACCCTCCGATCTGCGAGAGGGTGACTCGTCTCGGCTTGATGATGCTCCGGCTTTGGTTTCGGCCTTGAATTTCATAGATGCCGGGCAGCAGCTGCCGTTTGCTTACGCGCAGAATGCCGCGGCCTCCGGTGCCGTTGATCGGCTTCAGATAGACCGTCTGGTGTCTGGCAAGCATCCGCTGCACGTCCTGAAGGCTGTGAATGAGCTGGGTTTCCGGCAGATGCTGGCGAAACTCTCTCCTGTCATGAAGCACTTTATGAATCGTCCATTTATTGCGCAGCGGCCTGTTCAGAAACAGCAGCTTTCTGTAGCGTGAGCGGAAGCTGACGAGCTGACGGAAACGCGCGCTTTTCTGGATGCGGCACCGGTCGAAGATGATGTTCGGAAAGGAGCGCCACTTTCTGAACCATTTTCGCTGTTCCGGACTGTAATGCAGTGCATGGATCATGCCGCCTCCCGGATGCACATCGGCGGGGGTGAACACATACACGTCCAGGCCGAGCTTCCGGCCCTCCGTAATCATCCGCTCATAGATATGCCTTTCCTCCAGAACCTTGCGGTCATTTAAGTAGAGCGTTAGGATGCCTAGGACAGGCTGAGACATAGAAGTTCACCTTCTTGATTAGAGTCGGGGCTGGCCCCTTTTACAGCCGCAGGCCGGATGTCTACCCCTTTCAAATTCAGTACCGGCCTGCCGGCAGCGTCCATTTCGAGGCCTTCGGCATGCATGCCGGCAAGAAAGCACATTTTTAACGCGGCCGTATGGCCGGTCGCGACAGTGCAATGCAGCTGGCCGAGCTCGCTGATCTGCAGGCGCAGCAAGGAGGACCCGATCCGGCGGTTGCGGTAAAGAGGGTGTACCGCGGTCATGCAGGCCTCCTTTCCATAATCTGCGGCATAGCTGATCCCGATCGGCATGCTGCCAAGCTCCCCGCGAACGGTGGCTGCCACAATGGAGGTGCCTGGCTGGTGGAGCGCTTCATAGCTTAGAGCAGCCAGATGTCCGATATGTCCGGCCTTTAAGCGCCTGCCCCCGCAGCGGCTGAAGAATTCGAGGCACTCCCGGCGTAGATGAGGCCAATCGGCTGGATCATGCAGATGGAGACGTGCGATTTCCATAGTAACCCTCCTTTGTGAGTACAAATTTCAAACCCTTTATTTGTTATCCAGCAAATAGCCGCAGTACTGGAATATCCGCTCCAGCGACTTTTTGCGAATGGCTGGCTCATCAAATTTCATCGGCCGCGAATTGGCCTCGAAGAACCAGAGTGCGCCATCCGCGTCGACGCCAAGATCCATCGACATTTCGCCAAGCATGTAACCAGAGCCCTTCTCGATCTGTCTGGCAATGGATACGGCGGCTTTCTCCACCTCGTTCAGAATAACGGCTGTTCGTTCCGGGCCGAATACAATCGGCAGCAGCTTCTCCGGGTCCTCGATCGAGCCGCCGCGCGGCACATGCGTCGTGATGCTCTTGGCTCCGGCCATGCGCGCACCGATACCGGTTACTGCCCATTGGCCGGTCTCCGTCTTCTGCGCCAGAATGCGGAGATCGAAGGCGCGACCGTGGACGGAGACCAGCTCGATGCCCTGCTGCACGAGGTAGGATTTGCCCTGGGTTTCCTTGTTGACCCGGTTCCATAACCGGTTCAAGGTGGCGGCTTTATACGTCGTGCTGTTTTTGTCGCTCTGAATTTGAATCCGGTAAGGCAGCGACTTGTTCTTCTGATATTTCACCCTCATGATGCCTCGGCCTGCTTTGCCGTTTTCCGGCTTCAGGTACAAATAAGGCATGCGTTTTATCATTTGCTGCAGCGTTGCGATTCCTCGCAGCTTTCGGGTAGGCGGTGCCCATTTTTTCGTATATCGTGACTTGCTCAGCCACTTGAACAATTCGCGTTTGTTAAAAAAGAACGGGTTGTAAATCATCATATCGGGATGCTTGAGGCATTGGTTTATTTTTTGGCGGACCCAGGGGATGGCTTCGTCCTCACGGCTTGGAATCCGATTATATATGATTTGGGGCAGAGGATACTGCCTCTGCTCCCACTTGTGATTGCTTCCGACATAGTAGCCTTTCACGGTGTCCTGTTTCAGCTTCAAATCCCGCGCCGTAACGACATAGACCTGATAGCCCATGTCCTTTCCGGTTTTAAGGATCTCCTGGAAATTTTGCCGATTGCCCCGAAACATATAGTCGGGATCATGCATGGTCAGGATCGCTACTACAGCTCTTCCATCGCTTTCGAATCGTCTGTTCACGTGTCATTCCCCCTGCTGAAGCCGCTCAGATACAAGCTATGATCAAAGATGTGCTCTACGGACGCCTTGCCTTCGCTTCTCAGGGAAGGATGGTGGAAGATGGAACGCCCCGGTTTGGAGTTGGCTTCAAACATCCAGATTTTCTCGTTCTGATCGATGCCGATATCAAACCCGATTTCCCCAAGCAGGTGAGTGTGATGATTCTCAATCGACTCAGACAGGATGACTGCCGCTTCCTTGGCACGTTCCAGCACTTCCTTGGCCCTTGCCCCGAATGCCCGGGAAAGAGCGCTATCTGGCGTAAGCAAAGAACCACCGTTTTTAATATGGGTTGTGACGCTGCCCCGACCTGCTTTTTTGGCGCCGATACCAACGACGCTCCAGCGGTTCTTGCCGTTCTTATGCATATGGAACCGGAAATCGATCGGACAGCCGTCAATTTCGATCAGGCGGATACCCTGCTGGATGACATAGTTGTGGAGCTTCGAGCCGTGTCTGGACTGCAGCATTCGCATCAGGCTGTTGAAGCTCGGGAATTTGAGCAGCGTGTTGCCGCCATTGCCGTGATAGCGGGCGAAATACCCTTTCTTGGGATGATAGGTCAGCCGGTATATGCCGAGTCCGAGGCTTCCAGCCGAAGGTTTGTAATATACGAAGCTGTGACGATCGAGCATATCCTTGATTCGCTCGGGGCTCGGGTTCGAATACGTTTCCGGCAAGAAGCGGCTTGCTTGAACGTCTCCCTCCAAACGATTGAAAATATCGGACTTGTTAAAGAAGGCCCAATTGAAAAATGGAATGTTGCGCTTCGTGAACCGTTGTCTCAGCTGGTTAGTGAATGGAGAGAAGTCGGTTTTCCGGCTGGGCAGACGGTTATAAATGACATCGGGCAGCGGGACCGTTCTGCGGACGAAGCCGCCATTTGAACTGAGCAGGAAGCCATGGACCGTCTCTCTCTGCCAGTTGATGTCCCGGGGCGCGAAGGCATAGACGAACATTCGTTTATTGCCGTCCCGAAGCAACTGGCGTATATACCCTGTGCGGGAACCGAAGGGGGTGGCCGGATTGCGAGGGCCGTCGGACAGTACACCGACGACAGGCCCAAGCCGAATCTCGCCTTCCCTTGGTGAATAGATGTAAGCAGGACCTGGTCTTGGGACATGGACGGCATTGCGCACCCCGCTGCTGAGATAAAGCTGCTTCCCCGATCGTTCTATGGGCTTCACAGCTGCCGTAACCGCGCTCGTGCCGATCCGAAGCAGGACGTTTTTTTTGCCGGAAAGACCCAGGCTTCTCATTAGCGAACCGGACACAAGGACGACTTTTTCGGGCTGCTGAGAGAAATGAATATTACCGTAATTCAAACTCATGTATTTACCCTCCTAAGTTGTCGAAGCAATAAATAACGCGTGTAATGCAGCGGATTTTCGATGGCCTTTGTTGCCGCAGGCTGCTCTCCTGTCTGCTTGAATGCTTCTCGGCCAGGCTTGGAGTTGACTTCAAGGAGCCACACCTTTCCTTCTCTGTCGATGCCAAAGTCGATGCCTAGCTCGCCCAGCCGACCGAAGCTGCTCTCAAGCAGGGGAGGCACGAGCCGGGATAACCGGCGAATCGTGGCCAGTACGGAGGCAGCCGTCTCGGCTCCGAACTCCGCTGCAAGATAGGGCTGGGCTAACAAGGCGGTCCCGCCCCCGTGAAGGTTTGAGGTTAGCCCCAGCCCCGCGCCTTCGCGAACCGCGACGCCGGTTAAGGACCATAATCCTTTGGCGTTCTTCTGAACGAGTGTCCGGACGTCAAAAGGATTTCCGCTTCGCGAATATAGGTGCAGAAACGGCTGCATCAGAAATCTCCGTTTTGCGGTAAAGCGGCTCACCCATTCCGGCAGCTCTGGAAGAGCGATGAGCCGGCTGAAGATGTCATTGCTCCGGTCTCTCCCCTGCAGACGGACGCTTCCTTGATCCCGAAGCGAGATATATAATGTACGTCGCCCTTGTGATCCCCCGCTCGGCTTCATGAACACTTCCCCGTGAAAGGTGGCAAGCGCCCGGGAAAGTGATTTCGAACCGGTGTAGCTGAGGGTAGGGGGAAGAAAATCGATGACGTCGGGAGAGCGGCTTAGCGTGTTGTAAACACTGAGCTTGCCGGGAAGCCCCCGGGACCATAACCTCCATCCGGCTTTCGGCAGTCCCCCCAAAAAGGCGGCCACCGCAGCGCTTTCCCGGGCGCTTCTGTACAGACAGCGATCATAGATGACACCCGGTATGGGAAAACTGCAGGATATCCACCCTTGACCGGATGCATACCGATAACCGCGAATGTGGGCCGAGGGATTTTCGGAAGGAAGAGAAACCGCGTAGCGCGGCGCTTCCTCAGGGCAAAACACAAATACCGAAACACCGAGCCTCTCGCCGACCTCGCTTAATTCCTGGAGATAATGTTCCTCGGCAAAGGGAGGAAAGCCCGATCTTCGGCATACCATGACACCGAGTGAACCTATTGTCGTAGAGGACATAAGGACCTCCTTCTTCAAAAGCCGGACAGATAGCGGCAGTATTGAACCAGCCGTACCGCCGAAGGTCTGATCTTGGCTGAATTAAGGGGAGCATTCTCGCTTTTGGACGGCTTGGAATTGACCTCCAGCAGCCAGATATGCCCCGTCGTGTCCACGGCCAAATCGATGCCCAGCTCACCGAAATGCAGCGGGATTGCTTTCTCCAGCCCGCTTGCGATTTCAAGCGCCGCCTGCTTCATCCGGGGAAGCGCGGTCTGTCTGGCCGTCAGCGGAACTCCGCTTGAGGCAAGCGCATCCTTCACCGTCGACAGGCTGCCTCCTCGTGCCAGATTCGATACAAAGTGATTGTCGCCCGCGATCCGGGCCACGATGGAAGTCACCGACCAGTCACCACTCTTGTTCTTGTGGACGAGTGCGCGAAAGTCGACATTCCGGCCCTGGATGCGAATCAAATCGAGTCCCTGCTGAATCTGGTACCTGGTTTTTCTCATTTTCAAGGAAATGGTGCTGAACAGCTTCAAAAGCGATGGGTATGTCTTCTTCTTGGTACCTGCAAGCGAGGTGGTCATCGTCTGGTAAGTGCCGTCTCCCTGGCGGGTAATCCGGATGATGCCTGTGCCGAGGCTTCCGCGCACCGGCTTGAGGAACACCGTGGAATGGGTCCTGCACATCGCCTTGAGCGTATTGAAGTTCCTCAGCAAATAGGATTCCGGCAAATACGGCTGAAGCTTTTCATTGGAGCCAAGCGCCTCAAACACTTCCGATTTGTCCAGGAATTTTTCGTTGAACACATGAGTTCCAAACCGAGATTTTACTTCTTTCATAAAATGCTGTACGCTAGGACTGTTCTCCAGCTTGCGCGTAAACAGCCGGTTATTGATGACGTCGGGAGCCGGAAAGGTCGCTTTTTTCCATCCTGCGTCATAGTGAACCGCTTCAAGCGATGACAGGTTAGAACCTATCATGTCAGGGGTAAAGAAGTATACATATGCACCCTGGGTTTTGCAGGCCTTGACCATTTCCAAGCAGAACGATGAGATCGATCCGAACGGTTTGCCGTGATCACGGGAATCGTAGCGGCTGACCATCACGCCGATGAGCGGACCGAGCCTCAGCGTCCCCTCTAATGCGTTGTACTTGACGTTTAATACGGTGCGAGGAAGAAGTCCGGATCTGCTGAATAAAGAAGGGTGAAGTCGAAGCGTGGCCGTTTTTCCTCCCGAGTAGACGCGCACCTCCTGCTTGAAGGACCCGTAAGCTAGCCATATCGACCGGTCTGTAGGAATACGCAACTGCTTGATGAGTCGGTCGCCCAGCTTGATATTGTCATTCGGGAGAAGGGCTGAGCTCATAAGCTGAACCGTGATCTTGGATTTGGACATCATGGATCTCCTTCCGACTACAACTGGATGTCTGGTGAACAGATTGGACTTCATCTGATCATTGCATGTAATGCATCATATGAGGACATATATCCCTTGGTGATTGTACCGCTGGTGAAAAAGGAGGTGCTGAAATTGCCAGACTGGCTCTTTGTTTTGGTCAATATGGTCGTCGCTGCGTTTGTCGGCGGTGTCACGAACCATTTAGCGATAAAAATGCTGTTTCATCCGCGGGAGAAGATCGTGCTTTTTGGCCGACGCCTGCCCTTTACACCGGGGCTTATCCCGAAACGGAAGCAGGAGATTGCCGTATCGCTCGGCAATGTAGTTTCCGACTATCTTGTGACAAGCGAAGGCATTCAGGAATTAATCCGCAAGCCGGCATTCCGGAACAAAATAGAGGACACCGCCGTCCAGAAGCTGAAGGAATGGAGCGAGTCTGAGCAGACCGTTGGCCAGCTCGCGCATTCGCTCTGGGGACCGGAGCAATGGGATCGCCTGAAGCAGCTGGCCCAGGAATCGGCGAGGCGGCTGACCGCTGGCGGTGTCCATGCGATCTGGCGCGAGTACGAGCTGGAGAACAAGCCGCTGAAGGTGCTGGTGCCGGGATGGTCGGAGACCACGATCGATAAATGGAGCGGCGCTGCCGCGGATACGGTGCTGAAGGAGCTGAGCGATACGCTCCTGTCTGCCGAAGGACAGCGGCTTCTGCGTAATATGGCGGTGACGATGGTGGACCGGGCCGGGGGCTTCCTTGGGGCAATGGCGGCCATCTTTGTGGATGAGGATAAGCTGGTCACGAAGCTGACGCCGATGCTTGTCGGTCAGCTGTCAAGCGAGAAGGTCAGAGAGACCGTCAAAGGGATCGTAGCAGGCAAGTTGGAGGAATACGGCGAGATGCCGATCGGTTCTCTGCTTGAGGCGATGTCCGGGGAATCGGGGCCGGAGCTGCTTATCGGCAAGCTTGAGGAGGCGATTCCGTGGATGGACTGGATCGAGCGGCTGGAGGCGCTGCAGCTGAAGGAAATATTGGGCCCGAGAATGCCATGGCTGATGTCCGTGCTTCCCGGATTCCTCGAGAAAGGACTGGCGATGCTGGAACGCGGCGTTCCGGTCGCCATGAAGGCGGTCAACCTTCCGCAGCTTGTGCGGGAGCAGGTGGAGAAATTCCCTGTGGAACGGCTCGAGGAAGTCATTCTCAGTGTATCCGGCCGGGAGTTCCGGGCGATTACATGGCTTGGCGTCGGGCTTGGCGCCGTCATCGGTCTGTTCCAGTCCTTCATGACCTTGATGTGGAGATAGGCAGGGCGAAGACAGGCGAGCGTGATCAATAGCAGAACAGACATGAACAGCACAGATACGAATGAATAACGGCAGCATCTGCCGATAGGAGGATACGAATATGAACATTTACGATAAGGCTCACGATCTGGCGAAGGCGATGAAGGAAAGCGAGGAAGTTCAAGAGATCCAGGCTGCGATGAAGCTGGTGGATGTCGATCCGGACAGCAAGCGCATGCTGGAGGACTTCCGCCGCAAGCAGATGGAGATTCAGCAAAGAATGATGTCAGGGGACATGCCTTCCCAGGAAGAGATGGAAACGGTAGAGAAGCAATTCGAGCTGCTCAGTCTGAACCTGAATATCCGCCGCCTGTTTGATGCTGAGCGCCGCCTCAGTGTCATCATCGAAGATGTGAACAAAATCATCTCGGACAGCCTGCAGGATCTGTACGGTCCAAGCGGTCTGTAATCCGTTCATCCATGTATGAAAGCGAACCGACGGAGGGTTTCCGGCGGTTCGCTTTTTTTGGCATGGCCGAGGGTGGACTCAATTTCATCAGCTGAGGCGAAAACTTGTCTCATAAAATGCCAACCTCGCTCATAGAGTAGAAATATAGATTTCAAAAGAGTAGAGGAGCTGCATAACGATGAAAAGGAAGAAGAACAAACTCAAGCATACGCTGTATTTGCTGATTGCGCTCGGCATGCTGATCTATGCGTTGCCAAGCATTTCATTTGCAGATGGATTCTCCTGGGTGTCGATGTTCGGAGCGGTATGGGCCGGATTTGCGCTGCTGGTCATTGCGTCGCACATGTACATTTTAATCGGTGTCGATGAAGCGAAGGAGAAGCAGCTGGAGGCGATTCGCAAGGAGAAGATGCGCCAGTGGCAGCTGAAATGGCCGGATGATCATCAGGGCAAAGAAGCGGGCGGCCAGGGCATGCAGGGGTAAGGGAAAGGGCGGCCTCCTCTGAACGACAGCAAGCCGATGATAGGCGGGCTGTCTTTCAGGGGAGGCTTTTTGCTTTGCTATGCTGGCGACGGCTTGCTGTTATCGGCATATGGGACAAACCCCACAGTATGCCTCCTGACAAAACGTGTTATAATAAATGAATACAGTATAGTACAGTTTGAGTGCCGGGGGTGTAACAGTTGGACGTACGTGATGATACGATTACGAAGCACGAGCAGCTCGTACAGCATATCGAAAGTTTGAAGGTAGGCAGCAAAATATCGGTCCGCCGTCTCGCAAGGGAGATGGGGGTGAGCGAGGGGACCGCATACCGGGCGGTCAAGGAAGCGGAGAGTCTCGGGATTGTCGTAACGAAGGAACGGATCGGAACCGTGCGGGTTGAGCGCAAACCGAGAAATATATCCGAGCAGCTTACATTTGCCGATGTTGTCGAAATTGTAGAGGGCCATGTTCTCGGCGGGGCGGAGGGCTTGAACAAAACGCTGCATAAATACGTCATCGGTGCAATGAAGGTCGAGGCGATGATCCGGTATATCGACCCGGGCGACCTGTTGATTGTCGGCAACCGGGAGGATGCGCATTCGCTTGCGCTGGAGACGGGGGCCGGCGTGCTGATTACCGGCGGCTTCGGCACCAGCCGTGAGGTCAAGCAGCTGGCAGATCAGCTGAATCTGCCGATCATCTCCTCCAGGCATGATACGTTCACCGTAGCCTCCATGATCAACCGCGCTATTTTTGACCGTCTCATTAAAAAGAAAATTATGCTGGTGGAGGATATCGCTCTCGACAAGCCGCGGAATTATGTGAAAAACTCGGTGACGGTCCGCGATTTCAAGCAAATTGCCGCGGAAACCGGTGAACAGCGCTTCCCGGTCACCGATGAGTGGAACCGCGTTATCGGCATAGTCGGAATCCGGGATGTGGACGGGCTGGCCGATTCGCAGTTGATTGAGAAGGCGATGACCCGCAATCCGGTGACGGCCGGGATGAAGACGTCGCTCGCTTCGGCGGCACAGACGATGATGTGGGAAGGCATCGACTTTCTTCCGATCGTTGACCGCAACCGGAAGCTCATTGCGACCGTAACCCGCAAAGAGGTGTTGACCGCCCTGCGGGATGCCCGGAATCAGCCGCAGCTTGGGGAGACGTTTGACCAGCTGATCTGGAACGGAATGGCCGAGGACCGCGATGATGAGGGACGGCTGTTCTTTCACGGGTTTATTACGCCCCAGATGGCTACGGAACTGGGCACCATCTCCCAGGGTGTGCTCACCACGGTGATGAGTCAGGCCGCATTTAAAGCCGCGAAGGAAATGAGCGGCTGGGATTATGTAATGGACAATCTGTCCACTTATTTCATTCGCCCGGTACAGATCGAGGATTCCATTGTCGTGCTGCCGAAGCTGCTTGAGCTGAGCCGGCGGACATGCAAGATGGAGATTGAAATTCAGCATCAGTCGAGCCTGGTGGCCAAGTCAGTCATGACGATGCAGGCGATTGATCACGGATAATGCGCAGGGAACAGCCTCTTCTTGCGCACATTCATTAAAGGGCTTCCCGGCGGTGGCGATTGACCGCGGCGGGAAGCCCTTGTCCTTGTCATGCTTGTTGCTAACTGGAGGATGGAGAGTTCTTGAGTTTCTTATAGTAATCCCGGCTGCGCAAGCCGGCAAACAGATTGAAGGCGCCCAGCACCAGAAAGGCGGCTTCCACAATGACAGCTAGCGTTGAACCGCTGAACAGAAACATGCAGACGAGCGACAGGGATGCGAGCATGATGCCCATGCAGATGTTCATCATGGCAAGGTTGATGCCGCGGTCCGCAGGATCCGGCATGCGGCGGGCCCGGATGCTGTACAGGGCAGCCGAGATGCAGGATAGAACGAGTATAATAAATAAAGCGTATCGAATGATTGCTAGCATGAGTAAGCTCCTTTGTCATCCAAGCACCTGCTCCTGACGGCGAAGCGCCGGGAAGCAAGGTCCGTATCGGTCTATTGAAGATACTGGTATTGTATCATGCTCAGCCCGCGTTTGCATCCATCTGGCTGATGGTGATCCAGATCTGCAGCACGCCCTCCATAACCAGCATCGTCCTGATCCGGATGCGGTAATCCTTCTCCCTTACGGTGTATATTTTGTCGTCCAGCAGGGAGCGGGTCAGCCTGCTGTCGGTATCGATGTCAAACACGTTGCGGCCGCGAAGCGGGGCCAGATCCTCCCCCATCAATTTGATGATCTCCCTCTCGATCAGCGCATCCAGAGGGGCTTTTCCATTGTCCTCGGCCCGGATTTTGATTTCGCGAATGACAGTCGTCTGCGTGCTGTATTTCTTCAAGGAGGTAATATCATCCTTCAGCTGCTGGATCTCCACCTGCTGCTCATGATTGGTGTGCCACAGCTTATTGTAGCTGGCATGATAGAGCGAGTTATAGAAGACGCTGCCGACGATCATGCCGAGCAGGAAGATGGAGGTGGCCTGATAGAAGGGGCGGAAACGTTCAAAAGGCGGCACTCTCATGACCTAGTTCCTGCCCGAGCACACCCATTTGACCAGCTCGCTGCCCATATGTGCGCCTAGAAATGCAAAGCCGAGATACAGGATCTGCTTGACCGCCGGAGATATGTTGCCGCCCAGCATGTTGCTTTCGATGACGCGCATCGGATCGATCGTGCCGCCGATCGCTGCTGCCAGCGCCCAAATTTTGATGCGATCGGCAATTTCCAGCATCGTTGTGGTCGGGGGCTGCATGGATAATACGGCACCGACTCCTCCGATCATGGCGCCGCCAAGCACGATGCCGAAGGCTATGAAAAAGTCGAGAATCGCTTTTGACAAAAATGCGCTCATGGACGTCATCTCCTTTCTGCTCCCTTACAGAGGGTGCCAACCGCCTGTCCGATTAGCATCCTTGTCTTCATTCTATGGGCGGGTCCTGCCGGATTATGATAAAATGATAGAAGTTGATTTTTAGAATGTACGAATACACGTCGAGGGACGTATAACGTGAGTTATTTCATCGCGAAAGGAAGGCGTTAAGGATGAGCTCTTTCGTGCATTTGCATGTGCATAGCGAATACAGCTTGCTCGATGGGGCGGCGCGTATTGGCGACCTGGTGCGTGAAGCGGCAGCGCTTGGGATGAAGTCGCTTGCCCTGACCGACCACGGGGTCATGTACGGCGCCGTTCCCTTTTATAAAGCATGTCTTGAACATGGCATCAAGCCGATCATCGGCTGCGAGGCCTATATAACGGCCGGATCGCGCAAGGAGCGGGGAAGCCGCAAGGATCAGCCGATCTATCATTTGATTCTGCTGGCGAAGAACAATACCGGTTATCGCAACCTGATGAAGCTGATCTCGATCGGCCATCTGGAGGGCTTTCATTACAAGCCGCGAATCGATATGGAGGCGTTGGCGGCTCACAGCGAGGGGATTGTATGCCTGAGCGCCTGCCTTGGCGGGGAGGTGCCGCAGCACCTGCTGCATGGCCGGGAAGCGGAGGCGAAGGCGGCTGCGCTTCGTTACCAGGCGATCTTCGGCTCCGATTTCTATCTGGAGCTTCAGGATCACGGGATGCCGGAGCAGAAGCGGGTCAATCCGCAGCTGATCGCGCTTGCCCGCGAGACGGGCATTGCTCTCGTGGCAACCAACGATGTTCATTACCTGACCGCTGCCGATGCGGAGGTCCAGGACATGCTCATCTGTATCGGAACCGGCAAAACGGTGCAGGACGAGGACCGGCTGCAGATGACGACCAATCAGCTGTATCTGAAGAGCGCGGAGGAGATGGGCCGCCTGTTTCCCCATGTCCCGGAAGCGATGGAGAACACGCTTCTGATCGCGGAGCAGTGCAACGTGGAGCTTAAGTTCGGGCAGTCGATTTTGCCCGAATACCGGCCGCTGCCTGAAGGAAAGAGCGCATCCGACTATCTCCGCGAGCTGTGTTATGCGGGGCTGAAGGAGCGCTATGAGGGCAGTGAGCGCTGGGCGTCCGAGGAGCTGCGCAGTGAGCTTGAGCAGCGGCTTGCGTACGAGCTGGGCGTTATCGACAGCATGGGTTTCAGCGACTATTTCCTGATCGTATGGGATTTCATCGCCTATGCGCACCGGCATCATATTGCCGTCGGTCCGGGCCGGGGCTCGTCGGCGGGCAGCCTGGTTGCTTACACCTTGCGCATTACGAATGTGGACCCGATGAAATACCGGCTGCTCTTCGAGCGCTTCCTGAATCCGGAGCGGGTGACCATGCCGGATATCGATATTGACTTCAGCGACGAGCGCCGGGACGAGGTGATTGACTATGTCGTCCAGAAATACGGCAGGGAGCATGTCGCCCAAATCATTACGTTTGGCACGATGGCTGCCCGGGCCGCCGTCCGGGATGTGGGCCGGGCGCTGAACGTGCCGTTTGGCGACGTTGACAAGACGGCGAAGCTGATTCCCGGACATCTCGGGATCAGCATCGCCAGGGCGCTTGAGGAGAGTCCGCAGCTGAAGGAGCAGTATGACACGAACCGGCGGATTCGCGAGTTAATCGACATGGCGATGAAGGTGGAAGGCATGCCTCGCCATGCTTCGACGCATGCGGCCGGCGTTGTCATATCGCGCGATCCGCTGACTGATGCGGTGCCGCTGCAGGAAGGCAGCGAGACGACCGCGCTGACGCAGTACTCGATGGAGCATCTTGAGGCCATCGGGCTGCTCAAGATGGATTTTCTCGGCCTGCGGACATTGTCGATTATCGAACGAACGATGCGATGGATCGCCGAGCTGACAGGAGCGGCTCCCGATTTCGGCACGGTGCCGGATGACGACAGCCGCACCTATGAAATGCTGGGACGCGGAGAGACGACGGGCGTATTTCAGCTGGAATCCCCGGGCATGCGGCGGGTGCTGAAGGAGCTGAAGCCGTCCTCCTTCGAGGATATCGTCTCCGTGAACGCCCTGTACCGGCCGGGTCCGATGGAGTTCATTCCGAAGTTCATTCAGGCGAAGCATGGCCTGATTGAGCCGGAATATCCACATGAGGATCTGATTCCGATTCTGGCCGATACGTACGGCATCATCGTCTACCAGGAGCAGATTATGCAGATCGCTTCGAAGATGGCCGGATTTTCGCTGGGCGAAGCGGATTTGCTGCGCCGGGCAGTTTCCAAGAAGAAGCGGGAGGTGCTGGACCGCGAGCGCAGCCATTTTGTGTCCGGAAGCGCTGGACTGGGATATACCGAAGAGGAAGCCAACCGCGTCTATGATATGATTGTGCGCTTCGCCGATTACGGGTTCCCGCGCGCGCACGCGGCTGCATACGGCGTGCTGGCCTTTCAGACCGCATATCTGAAGGCGCATTATCCGGTGCCGTTCATGGCATCGATGCTGACCGCCGTCATGGGCAGCCACCGAAAGGTGGCGGAATATGTCGTTGAGGCGCGGCGGATGAACATTGACGTGATGCCGCCGGATGTCAATGAGAGCGGGGCTTATTTCACCCCGGTATCGCTTGAACGTTCGGAGGCGGAGGGTGCTGGCCGCCCCGCTGGTATCCGTTTCGGTCTGGCGGCGATCAAGAACGTCGGCACGCAGGCGGTCGAGACGATTGTGGAGACCCGGAAGGACAAGCCGTATGAGAGTCTTGTCGATTTCTGCCGCCGGGTCGACCTGCGGGTATGCAATAAGCGGGTCATTGAATCGCTTATTCAGGCTGGAGCCTTTGATACGCTGCCGGGACATCGCGCGCAGCTTGTGGCGATGCTCGATGAAACGGTGGAGGCCGCTCTGAAGTGGAAGAAGGAGCGGGATGATCTGCAGATTCAGCTGTTTGACTTTGTGGAGACGCCGAATTGGGAGATCGAATATCCTGATATTCCGCCGTACTCTGCCGGGCAGCAGCTGGAGTTCGAACGCGAGCTGCTCGGCATGTATTTGTCGGGCCATCCGCTGGACGGCTATGAGGAAGTCCTCGAGCAGACGGGTGCGGACCGGCTGATGGATCTCTATGAAGGGGAGGACGAGTCGCTTGTGACGGTAGCCGCCATGGTCGTTTCCCTCAAAACGATTACGACCAAGCAAGGCAAAGCGATGGCCTTTATGCAGTGCGAAGACCAGATCGAGCGCAGCGAAGTGGTGCTGTTCCCGGAGGTGTGGAAGCGAAGCGCGCACCTGATCGAGAAGGGGGCGCTGCTTGCCATTCGGGCCAAGCTTCAGCACCAGGACGAGGGCTTCAAGCTGCTGGCCGAGGAAGTGGCGCAGCTGAGCCCCGAGTCGCTGCAGCAGCTGGCCCGCCGCGGCAAGACTCGCCGCACCGGCGCTGCGGCGAAGCCGCCGGCCGCAGGCAGCGGGGCTGCCGCGGCGCCGGCGGCCCGGGCGCTCCCGGCGGAGCGCGCCGCCGGGCCGGAGCGTGCGGCGGCGGCAGGAGCGGGGCCGGGGCCTGCGCCGGGCAGCGCAGCGCCGCGCGCGGCAGAGGGCAGCGCCGCTGGAGCGGCGGGCCGGGCGCGGACGGAGCAGCGCGTGTTCGTCAAGATCACGGCGGATGCGGAAAAGCCCGAGCTGCTGACACAGCTGAAGCGTCTGCTCCAGGAGCATCCGGGTCCTGTCGCGACCGTGCTCTTCTATGAGCGAAGCCAGAAGGTGTTAGCTTTAAGCGAGGCGTACCGCATCAAGCCTTCGCCGGAGCTGTTCGGCCATATCGAGCGCATGTTCGGCGCCGATACCGTCAAGGTGCGATGAATCAGCCTAGCGGCCATCTGATCTAAAATTGGGATGAACGTTTTGTCCCCCTCACGCATACAATTAGGACACTACGGATAACTTGGCCGAGCGGCCCAGAACGTCCGGCAGACCCGGGCGCTGGCCTGCTTGCCCAAGTGTGTTGAGGGGGATTTAAGGAATGTCAGCAGAGATGGCAGAACAAATGCTGCGTCGCCGGGGAGTGACAGTCAGTTCGATCGCCGACATCGTGTTTACACTGCAGCAGCGGTACCACCCGGCATTGACGATGGCGCAATGCGAAGAGAGCGTGCGGGCCGTTCTGGGAAAAAGAGAGGTTCAGTATACGCTGTATACCGGGATTGCTCTTGATGAACTGGCGGAGAAGAAGCTGTTGCCCGAGCCCCTGCAGTCGATTATGGAGCAGGATGAGCCGCTGTATGGCGTAGATGAAACGATGGCTCTCGGGGTGACAAGCATCTACGGCATGATCGGGCTGACCAGCTTCGGATATTTGGACAAGGAAAAAATTGGCGTAATCGAAATATTGAACTCCAGAAAGGACGGCATTCATGTGTTTCTGGACGATCTGATCGCAGGCATCGCAGCCGCCGCATCGTCAAGAATCGCCCACCGCAACCCGGATGCTGTGAAGTATACGGATTAACGAGAGAACGGTCTTATCCCGTTCCGTTGGAAGAAGAAGAGCCCTTCAGCCCCCTTCTCTCTTTGTTGAGCTAAAAACTGAAGTATGTTATCATTATCCATTATATCGGCTCAGGATATGCCTGTGAAAGCGAGATTAGGGGGATCTGAAAGGCATGTGGACGGTTATCTATATTGCGCCGACGGCTAAGATGGCGGAAATGATTAAAACCAGACTGACGGAAGAAGGTTTTTTGGTTAAGAGCCGTCCTGTGAATCTTTCCAAACAGCAGTTTGAGATTTTGGTACCCTCCGGTGAGCTTGAGGAAGTACAGGAAGTATTAAATTCGATATTGCACCCCTAGTTTTTTGAAAGGGTTACATAGCGAAGCAACAATTCGGGTCAGCGAATCGCTAGCGCGGGCGGCCATTCAAATCTACGGCTGAAGAGGTGTAGTTGTGTTTAAAGATCTGTTTCAGAAAAAAAGGAAATACGCAACCATCCCATCAGAACGACTGGGGACGGAAGGGCAGCAGGAAGGCGAACGCCCAAAGCGCGAAATACCAGAAGGTTTGATGAACAAATGTGTCAAATGCGGCACAATTCAATACAGCAAGGAACTTGAAAAAAATCTGAAGGTATGTCAGGAATGCGGCCATCATATGCGTTTGAACGCTTTGGAACGGATTCAAATGACGCTGGATGAGACAGGCTTCGAGGAGTTTGACGCCGATATGATCTCCGTGGACCCTCTCCAGTTCCCTGGCTATGCCGCCAAGCTGGAGCAGCAGAAGATGAAATCGGGACTTCGGGAAGCGGTCATTACCGGACAAGGCTCGATTCTTGGACAGCCTGTCGTCGTTGCGGTGATGAGCTTTGATTTCTTCACGGGCAGCATGGGGTCGGTTGTCGGTGAGAAAATAACACGCGCCATTGAAACGGCAACGGAAAAGCGCTTGCCGCTTATTATTTTCTCCACATCGGGCGGAGCCCGGATGCAGGAGAGCATCCTCAGTCTGATGCAGATGGCCAAAACCAGCGCCGCCCTGGCCAGATTCAATGAACTGGGCGGGCTTTATATTTCGGTTATTACCGATCCGACCACCGGCGGTGTATCGGCGAGCTTTGCGACGCTTGGCGACATCAACATCGCCGAGCCGGGCGCAGTATTCGGCTTTGCCGGCCGGATCGTAATTGAACAGACCATTCGCCAGAAGCTGCCGGATGATTTCCAGACGGCGGAGTTCAACCTTGCGCATGGTCAGCTTGACATGGTTGTTCATCGAAAAGACATGCGTTCCACGCTCGGTAAATTGCTGGATATGCATGCCGTGAAAGGGGGATTTTGATGTCAGGCGAACTGCCTTTTGAAATGCCTCTGGCAGAGATGCGCAAGAAGATCGAAGAGCTGGAACAGTTCGGTCAGGAGAAAGGGATCGATTTCACGGATGAAATCGCCCGTCTTGAAGAACGTTACAAGCGGTTGGAAGAGGAGATTTACTCCAACATTTCGCCTTCGCAGAAGATGCATTTGGCCCGTCATCAGCAGCGGCCGACGTCGCTGGATTTGATTCAACTGATCTTTACCGATTTTATCGAGCTGCATGGAGACCGTCTGTACGGGGATGACCTGGCGGTTGTCGGCGGGCTCGCCAAGCTGAACGGTGTGCCCGTGACTGTGCTTGGCCAGCAGCGGGGCAAGGATACGAAGGATAACATTGCCCGCTTCTTCGGAAGCGCGCATCCCGAAGGATTCCGCAAAGCGCTGCGCCTGATGCAGCAGGCGGACAAATTCCGTCGCCCGATCATTACGTTTATTGATACGAAGGGCGCATACCCTGGCAATACAGCTGAAGAGAGAGGTCAGTCCGAGGCGATCGCCCGCAATCTGCGGGAAATGTCATCGCTCGGGGTGCCTGTTGTTTGTGTGGTCATCGGCGAAGGTGGAAGCGGCGGTGCTCTTGCGATGGCAGTAGGCAACCGTGTGCTGATGCTGGAGCATGCGATCTACTCGGTCATTTCCCCGAACGGGGCTGCATCGATTCTGTGGAAGGACGCCTCAAAGGCAGACCAGGCTGCGGAAGCGATGAAAATTACCGCACAGGATCTGTTGAAGATGGAAGTGATCGAGGAGATTATTCCGGAGCCCAAAGGCGGAGCCCATAAGAATTATGAAGAAACGGCCGAGTCCATTCGCAGTGCGCTTCTGCGCCATTTGTCCGAGCTGTCGGGCATGGATGCCTGCGAGCTGAAGGAAGACCGGTACCGCAAATTCCGCAAGATCGGCGAATTTGAGGTGGCGGCAAGCGAGCCGATCGAGCAGCAGGACGAGCAGGATGCCGTGCTGTAGCTGCTTTTTTATTCAGCATAAAGATGAAGATATTCGGATGATATGACAAAGTTCCTATACAAACGAGTCATTTTGTAGTAAATTTAGTTGTTGGAAAAAGAGATATAGAGACCCTTGAAAAAAACGGAGGAAACCCAAATGCGCAAAACGAAAATTGTATGTACCATCGGTCCTTCCAGTGAATCGTTGGAAAACACCAAGAAGCTCATTATGGCTGGCATGAACGTGGCTCGTCTGAACTTCTCCCACGGTGACTTCGAGGAGCATGGCAACCGGATCAAAACGATCCGCAAGGCTTGCGAAGAATTGAACAAAACGGTAGCAATCCTGCTTGACACGAAGGGACCGGAAATTCGTACCGGCAAGCTTGCGGTAGAGCCGATTGAGCTTGTGCAGGACGAGTATGTAACCTTGACAACCGAAGAAATTCTCGGAGACAAAAACCGGCTTTCCATCACGTACAAGGATCTGCCAAATGATGTTCAAGTTGGATCTACGATTCTGATCGATGACGGTCTGATCGGTTTAACCGTAGTGGAGGTTCAAGGCACGGAAATCAGATGCCGCATTGTTAACGGCGGAACCATTAAGAGCAAAAAAGGCGTGAACGTTCCTGGCGTGTCCATCTCGCTTCCGGGCATTACCGACAAGGACGCCAACGATATCATTTTCGGGATCGAGCAGGGCATCGATTTTATCGCGGCTTCCTTCGTTCGTAAAGCAAGCGACGTGCTTGAAATTCGCGAGCTGCTGAAAAAGCACAACGCAGAGCATATCCAAATCATTTCCAAAATTGAAAATCAGGAAGGCGTGGACAATCTCGATGAGATTCTTGAGGTGTCCGACGGCCTGATGGTTGCCCGCGGGGACCTGGGCGTTGAGATTCCTGCAGAAGAAGTGCCGCTTGTACAAAAGCGCATGATCGAGAAATGTAACCTCGCCGGCAAGCCTGTCATTACAGCTACACAAATGCTGGATTCCATGCAGCGCAACCCGCGTCCTACACGCGCTGAAGCGAGTGACGTGGCCAACGCTATCTTCGACGGAACCGATGCGATCATGCTGTCTGGCGAAACGGCTGCTGGTAAATATCCGGTGGAATCGGTGCTCACCATGTCCCGTATCGCTGAAAAAGCGGAGTCCGCACTGAGCTATCGTGAGATGTTCCTGAAGCAGCGCATTGCTCAGGAAACGAGCGTAACCGAGGCGATCAGCCAATCGGTGGCCATCTCGGCGCTGGATCTTAATGCCAAAGCGATTATTTCGTCCACAGAGTCCGGCCACACGGCACGGATGGTGTCCAAATATCGTCCTCAAGCACCAATTATCGCTGTAACTACGCAGGAGAGAACGCTGAGACGTCTTGCCCTGACTTGGGGCGTAACCCCGGTCAAAGGCGAAACCGCTACTTCCACGGACGAAATGTTCGAATATGCCCTTAAAGGCGGCATCAAATCCGGTCTTGTGAAGGAAGGCGACCTGGTTGTTATCACGGCTGGCGTTCCGCTCGGTCGTTCCGGCTCGACGAACCTGCTGAAGGTTGAACAGGTTCCTGCACAATAATAGAACCGCAATCGATGATTACAATTTAGATTTTGCATATAGAGCAAACAAGCAATGGACGAGTATCGGGCCATTGCTTTTTGCATAGATAAGGGGGCTGCATCTCGTGGGAGCTTCATCGGAACTACAGCTGAGCCGCTGGTTCAGCATCTCTATTCGGGTGCGTTATCAAGAAACGGATCAGATGGGCGTCGTATACCACGCCAACTACCTGAACTGGTTTGAGATCGGAAGAACGGCAATGATCAGGGAGCTGGGCTATTCGTACCGAGATATGGAAGAAGAAGGGTTGCTGCTGCCGGTGGTCGATCTGGATGTCCGTTATCGGAAGCCCGCCAAATATGACGATGTCGTTACGGTGTTCACGCGCATGAGTTCATTTTCTCCATTGCGAATAAACTATGAGTACGAAGTCCGCAACTTAAACGAGGCGGAACTCGCTCAGGTGCAATCGCTCCTTGAAGAGGGTGCGGCACAGCTTCCAGGGGAGCTGCTGGCTTCCGGGGCGACCCGGCATGTATGGCTGAATCAGGAGTGGAAAGCGGCCAGACTGGATAAAAGCTCGCCAAAGCTGTATGATGCATTAAGGAACACCCTTTTGGGGAGGAAGGAGTAAACACTTATGTGGAAATGGATATTGGCGGCTATCATTTTCCTGCCTGCCATTGAAATATTCGGTTTTCAGTATGTCGCCGAGCAGGTTGGGGGAATGAACACGTTGCTTCTTACGCTCCTGACCTCTGCCATCGGTGTAGCCATGATGCGGTTCGAGGGCCGCAAAGCAATGGAGGATGCCAAGCTGAGAATGAACTCGGGGATGGTGCCGGGATCATCGATGGCGGATGGGCTCTGTATATTTCTCGGCGGTATGCTGCTGATTCTGCCTGGATTCGTAACGGATATTATCGGCTTCACGATGGTATTTCCGCTGACCCGTCCTCTGTACAAACTATTGCTGCTCAAATGGCTGATGAAAAATATAAAAGACGGCAAAATTACGATTTTCCGCAGATAATCGCATAGGCCGGGCTGTGAAGCTGCATCGCTATGGCGGGATACAGCGGCTAGCGGATGAATCTGCTGGATCACAAGAATCATGGTTTCCCCGTCAAGGGATAGAATAGCAAGGCCAGCCGAGCATGTTCGCATGCTCTGGCTGGCTTGTTTTGTTGGGATATGCACCCATTAGCGCACCCTTCCGCCAATAATGTAGTTTCGCAGGTCCCGGAAGACATTCGCCCTTCGAAAGGCATCGAGAATGACAAGGGACACCGGACCTATAATGAGTCCCAGAAACCCGAACAGTTTGAGGCCGACAAACATGCCGAACAGCGCAGCAAGCGGGTCCAGTCCGACACTGCTGGCCAGCACCTTCGGCTCCATAATCTGTCTGACGATCAGAATGACGCTGTACAGGACGGTCAGGCCGATGGCCAAAGGGAGATTGCCGGTCATGAAGCAGTAGACGGACCAGGGGACGAGGACGATTCCGACACCCAAATAGGGCAGAAGATCGACCAGCCCGATCAATAGCCCGATCGCAAGCGCGGATTTAACGCCGAGCGCATACAGGGCGATGACGACGATAACCCCGGTGATGGAGATGAGAATCAGCTGGGCTTTAGCGAATCCGAACAGCGCTTTTTTCAGGTCGGATACAATGGTGGACATCGGCTTGCGGACCATGTCGGGCACGGCCTTAAGCAAGGTTCGGTTATGCCGCTCCCAGCTGTTGCTCAGGAAGAAGGCGGACAACAGCACCACGATCAGAATGGTGCCGAGATTCGGCAAGGAATAGATCACTTGCAGGATGCCGTTAAAAATGCCGGATATTAGCTCGGTAACCGCTGTGCCGAGCGTCTCGGTCGTTTTGCTGATATTTTGGTTGATTGTATCGTGATAATTAGGGTTGTTCTGATAGAAACGGCTGATTTCATTCACAATGCTCTGAAAGCTCTCATTCTGGGTCCAGGCTGTAACCCATTGAATCCAGGAATCCATATGCAGATTCAGCGATTGCGTCAAGGCGATCAGCTCCTTGACCAGCCTCGTCACCGCTGCAGTCAGGATAAGCAGGGCGCTTCCGACGTAGACGATCAGCGACAGCGTGACTGCAAGCCAGCGAGGGAGCTTCAGCCTGCGCTGGAGCAGGCCTACAAACGGGTTCATGGCATAAGCGACAAGCCAGGCAAGAAGAAAGGGGTACAGCAGCGGCAGCAGCATATAGATGGCGTACACAGCAAGGGAAATAGAGGAGATGACCCAGAGCCCTCTGCCGATGCGTTTAAGCAGCAATCGTTCCAAGAGATCACGCTCCTTGTATGTTCATCAGGACAAGTGGAAACAGGTCGACTTCTATATACGTATGCAGCTTATCCATCCATAAGGCTAATAGATTAAAACAATCTTTTTTCAAGATTCGACAAGGACAAATGTCACAGTTATAATGGAATTGTAAGTGATTTCAAAAAAATGTTTATGAATACGATAAACAATTTTGATGTGATGAATGTTCCATCTTATGTTCACTTATCAGACAAAATCCAGTATGATATGAGAAGGTTTTACAGTCAGCTTCAGGAAGTGAGCATAGGCACTATTTTTTTGCTTTTTTTCATCCGACTTCATGAAAATGTTTTCATTGACGTCACCAATCAGTTTATCTAACGATAAAAGGAGAGATGAAACATGACAGCTACCAAGGGTTTGGAAGGCATTGTAGCTACCACTTCTTCGATTAGTTCGATCGTTGATGGCGTTCTGACTTATCGGGGATATAATATTGATGATCTCGCAGAGCACGCAACGTTTGAAGAAGTGGCTTATTTACTATGGTTCGGCAAGCTGCCGAATGCCGAAGAGCTCAAAGCGCTCAAGCAGGATCTGAGCGACTACGCTGCCATTCCGGATGAGCTCATTCAGCAGCTGAAGCTGTATCCGAAGGATGCCAACACAATGGCGGCCCTTCGCTCGGCGGTATCGGCGCTGGCATTGTATGATGAAACAAGCGACGACATGAGTCGTGAAGCGAACGAGAAGAAAGCGGTTAAACTTCAGGCTCAGCTGCCAACGATCGTGGCTGCAATCGCCCGCATTCGGCAGGGTAAGGAGCCTGTGGCTCCGAAAGCCGGGGTTTCTGTCGCCGAGAATTTCCTGTATATGCTGCGGGGCGAAGATCCGGAGGAGACTTCCGTGAAGGCGCTGGATCAGGCGCTGGTGCTGCATGCGGATCATGAGCTGAACGCATCGACGTTTGCATCTCGGGTAACGGTAGCGACGCTGTCGGACATCTACTCGGGCGTAACCTCAGCTATTGGCGCCTTGAAGGGGCCTCTCCATGGTGGAGCCAATGAGGCGGTTATGAAGATGCTCAATGAGATCGGTTCGCTTGATCGTGCAGAATCGTATATTATGGAGAAGCTGAACAACCGTGAGAAGATCATGGGCTTCGGTCACCGGGTATACAAGAATGGCGATCCTCGCGCGAAGCATCTTCAGAAGATGTCCCGCGAGCTGGGTCAGATGAAGGGCGATCTGACGCTGTATGAAATGTCGGTGCTGGTGGAGGAGACGGTGACGAAGCAGAAAGGGCTGAAACCGAATGTTGATTTCTACTCCGCATCCGTTTATACACAGCTTGGCATTGAGCAAGAGCTGTTCACACCGATATTTGCAATCAGCCGCGTGTCCGGATGGACCGCCCATATCCTGGAGCAATACGACGGCAACCGCATTATCCGTCCTCGTGCAGAATACACGGGTCTGACGGATCAGAAGTATGTGCCGGTAGAACTTCGCTAATTCGCTGTTTTCATGTACAATAGACAGGAGAAGACCGCTCGAACGCCGGTGAAACCGCGACGGCGGCTTTCTCTATGTCCTTTCATGCTTCTGAATCAACATATTCGAAGGAGGAACTCATACTCATGAAACTGGAGAAATTCGCATTACCAACCGAAGGCGAGAAAATTACAATTGATAACGGCAAGCTGCAGGTGCCTAACAACCCGATCATTCCTTTCATCGAAGGCGACGGAACCGGTCGCGACATTTGGAAAGCTTCCAAGCGCGTGCTGGATGCAGCGGTTGAGAAGGCTTACGGGGGTTCCAGAAAGCTGGCATGGTATGAAGTGTTTGCCGGAGAGAAAGCATACAATACATACGGAGAGTGGCTGCCTAACGATACACTGGAAGCGATCCGTGAATATATCGTGGCTATCAAGGGCCCACTGACGACTCCGATCGGCGGCGGCATCCGTTCCCTGAACGTTGCTCTTCGTCAAGAGCTTGACCTGTATACCTGCTTGCGTCCGGTACGTTATTTCAAGGGTGTACCTTCCCCTGTTAAACGTCCGGAGCTGGTTGATATGGTTATTTTCCGTGAGAATACAGAGGATATCTATGCAGGCATCGAGTACAAGGAAGGCACGGAAGAAGTGAAGAAGGTCATCAAGTTCCTCCAGGACGAGATGGGTGTTCACAAAATCCGCTTCCCTGAAACGTCCGGTATCGGCATCAAGCCAGTATCCTCCGAAGGCTCCAAGCGCCTTGTGCGCGCTGCGGTAGAATATGCAATCAAGCATAACCGCAAGAGCGTCACGCTCGTTCATAAAGGCAACATCATGAAATTCACCGAAGGTGCCTTCAAGAACTGGGGCTATGAAGTGGCTGAGGCTGAATTCGGAGATAAAGTGTTCACTTGGGCACAATATGACATCATCAAGGAAAAAGAAGGCACAGATGCAGCGAACGCAGCCCAGAAGGCAGCGGAAGAGGCTGGCAAGATCATCGTGAAGGATGCGATCGCAGATATCGCATTGCAGCAAGTTCTGACGCGTCCGACAGACTTCGATGTCATTGCAACGCTGAACCTGAACGGTGACTACCTGTCCGATGCACTTGCTGCTCAAGTCGGCGGGATCGGTATCGCTCCAGGCGCGAACATCAACTACGTGACAGGACATGCTATTTTCGAAGCGACTCACGGCACGGCTCCTAAGTATGCCGACAAGGACGTGGTGAACCCGGGTTCTGTTATCCTGTCCGGCGTAATGCTGCTTGAGCACCTCGGATGGCAGGAAGCGGCTGACCTGATCTACAAGGGCATGGAAACAGCGATCAACAACAAAACCGTTACGTATGACTTCGCACGTCTGATGGAAGGTGCAACGGAAGTGAAATGCTCCGAGTTTGCAAACGAGATCATTAATAACCTGTAAGGGGGAGAGCTTCGTGGCAATTACTCGTAAGAAAATAACGGTAGTGGGTGCTGGATTTACGGGAGCAACAACGGCTTTGATGCTGGCTCAGAAGGAACTGGGCGACGTCGTGCTGCTTGATATTCCCCAGCTGGAGAATCCGACGAAAGGGAAGGCGCTCGATATGCTTGAGGCCAGCCCGGTGCAAGGCTTTGACAGCCATATTGTCGGAACATCCAGCTATGAGGATGCCAAGGATTCCGACATCGTCATCATTACGGCTGGCGTAGCCCGCAAGCCGGGCATGAGCCGGGATGATCTGGTCAACACGAATGCTGGCATCGTGAAGTCGGTATGCGAGAACGTGAAGACGCATGCGCCGAATTCCACGGTCATCATTTTGAGCAACCCGGTGGATGCTATGACCTATGTGGCTTACCATAGTCTTGGGTTCCCGAAAAACCGGGTGATCGGACAATCCGGCGTTCTGGACACTGCTCGTTACTGTACGTTTATTGCCCAGGAGCTTAATGTATCCGTTGAGGATGTGCGCGGATTCGTGCTCGGCGGCCACGGGGATGACATGGTGCCGCTTGTCCGCTATTCCAGCGTTGGCGGCATTCCGATCGACACGCTGATTCCGAAGGATCGCATTGAGGCGATCGTGCAGCGCACGCGGGTAGGCGGCGGCGAGATCGTGAACCTGCTGGGCAACGGCAGTGCCTATTACGCGCCGGCTGCCTCTCTCGTCCAGATGACCGAGGCGATTCTGAAGGACAAGAAGCGGATTCTGCCGGTCATCGCGCTGCTCGAGGGAGAGTACGGCTATCAGGATCTGTTTATGGGCGTGCCTGTTATTCTCGGCGGAGATGGGATCGAGAAAGTGTTCGAGCTGGAATTGACGCCGGAAGAGAAGGCAGCGCTCGACAAATCGGCCGAATCGGTGAGAAGTGTAACTTCTGTAGTGACGTTATAACGAATGCGATTTCACAAAATTGCCTAGAATCCAATCCCGTCCCGATGTTTCGGGGCGGGATTGCTTTTCTTTGGAGAGATTGTCCAGTATAATATAAGGCGATAATGACAAGAAAGTGACATGAATCACACTAACGATGTTGGAGGAATTTATTCATGTGGAATGTGACATTTTTTCTGCATATGGTCGGAACGGCAGCGCTTGGATTTTATTTGATTCTGCCATTGGTTGTCGGCGGTATTCAGAAGCTGTCCTCAGGTGCACAAGAAGGGGCAATTAGCACTATTCATGTAGCGAATCGGGTTGCACAGTATGGTTTGGTGCTTCAGCTGTTGACAGGGGGATACATGATGTCCCAGGGCAACTACACCTACGTGTGGATGGCGGTAGTAACGGTTCTGCTGCTTGCGATGTTCGCGGTTGGGGGCATCATGAGCAAGCCGCTTAAGAACGCGCTCGCAGGAATTCGGGAGAAGCGTGATGTGAAAGCCGACATCGGCAAGCTCGGCACATTCAGTGCGGTGCTGTCGCTGCTGCTGCTCGTTATGATTTTCTTCATGGTATTTGACAACATTATTTAAGAGCGCGCATGAAGCGTGAGAAGCGCGGCTGATCTGCTGTTTATCTGTAGGTTAGATAGACAGGCCGTGTTCTTCAGACGATAACCGGACCAGGCTAAGGGGATTTCCCTTGCTGGTCCGGTTTTTTATATTGGACCGCCATATATAATGTTCGCAATAGAGCTGGTAGTGGGAACATGGGGTTCGGACGAATGGGATGAGCGGGTTAAGCGGGATAAGCCAGGGGCCAAGCCTTCCGGGGGATGGCGTTTGATCAAGCGGAAACTGTGGTAATTATCATATCGTAAGGCTCCGGCAAGAATAAAGAGCCAAAACAGACACATCCTATGAAAGGCCGATACTGACCTGAAAGGAGAGATAAGCAAATGTCACAGAACAACGGGAAGCAAACGCTGCCGCCGCAGCATCAGGATCGCCGGCCGGGCGTTGAGACGGAAATGAATCCACAGCCTGTATTTGAGACAAGTGAATATAAAGCTGCCGGCAAGCTGGAGGGCAAGGTGGCGCTCATTACCGGAGGAGACAGCGGCATTGGCCGTTCGGTGGCGGTTCACTATGCCAAGGAAGGCGCTGACGTAGCGATTGTATATTTGAACGAGCATCAGGATGCGGAGGAGACGAAGCGCCAGGTCGAGCAGGAAGGGCGTAAATGCATTTTGATTGCTGGTGATGTGGGCGATGACGGATTCTGCCGTGATGCCGTGAAGCGCACGGTGGAGGAGCTCGGAAAGCTGGACATTCTAGTCAACAACGCAGCTGAGCAGCATCCGCAGCAGAAGATTGAAGATATTTCGAAGGAGCAGCTTGAGCGCACGTTCCAGACGAATATCTTCTCGATGTTCTATCTGACTCAGGCGGCCATGCCGCATCTGGGCAAAGGGAGTACCATTATCAACACAACCTCGATTACCGCATACCGAGGCAGCCCGCAGCTGCTCGACTATTCGTCGACGAAAGGGGCGATTGTTGCGTTCACGCGTTCCCTGTCCATGAACCTTGTAGAGAAGGGCATCCGTGTCAATGCCGTAGCTCCGGGGCCGATCTGGACGCCGCTCATTCCGTCCACTTTCCCGGCGGATCAGGTGAGCGAGTTCGGCGGAACGCAGCCGATGAAGAGACCGGGCCAGCCGGAAGAGCTCGCACCTGCTTACGTATACTTGGCATCAGGCGATTCCTCTTACGTTAGCGGACAGGTCATTCATGTCAACGGCGGCGAAGTGATCAACGGGTAAGACGAACGGTTAGGATTAGTCAAGATTAGCAGTAAAGATTAGCGGTCAAGATTCACGGTAAAGATTAACGAAGCAGCGGAATCGTTTCCTGACGAGGAACTGAGGGACACGAACCGGGATTATAACACGGGACATAACAGCGGGCGGCATGCATTAGGGCATGCGAATGCCCGCTGTTTTTCTGGTCGGATTCAACCGATTATACTACTCGGCGGCAAGCGGCATGTTCGGATAATCAATTTTTAAGTAAACCCTTTCATGACAGAAGGGATATGATATGATAGAACTAGAATAAGGTATGATTATTATCACAGCCACCAGGTTCTGGTCATGAGAGAGGAGTTAGTCTAAAGTGATTAGGCAGTTTGAAGAGAGCATGTACCAATTGATCGTAGAAACCTCCACGAACCTTCCGGGTGATGTGCGAAGAGCGGTTCTTCGCGGAAAAGCCGCAGAGGATGCCGCAACGCGCGCCGGTTTGGCGCTTGCCACCATTACGCAAAATATCGAAATGGCGGAGCAGGAAGTATCTCCGATCTGCCAAGATACCGGCATGCCTACCTTTATCGTACATACGCCTGTCGGGGCGAATCAAATCGAAATGAAGAAGGCAATCCGCGCCGCCGTTGTGAGAGCGACCAAGGATGGCAAGCTGCGTCCGAACTCTGTCGACTCCCTAACCGGGGCCAACAGTGGAGATAATCTCGGCCCGGGCACCCCGGTCATTCATTTTGAGCAGTGGGAGAAGGATGCGGTCGAGGTGCGCCTGATTCTGAAGGGCGGCGGCTGCGAGAATAAAAACATCCAGTACAGCCTGCCGACAGAGCTCGAAGGATTGGGCAAAGCGGGACGGGATCTGGACGGCATTCGCAAATGCATCATGCATGCGGTTTATCAGGCCCAGGGTCAAGGGTGCAGCGCCGGCTTTATCGGCGTTGGCATTGGCGGGGACCGGACAACCGGATATGAGCTGGCGAAGCAGCAGCTGTTCCGGAATGTCGATGATGTCAATCCGAATGAGGATCTGCGAAAGCTTGAAGAGTATGTTCTGGACAATGCCAACAAGCTGGGCATCGGTACGATGGGCTTTGGCGGTGAAGTCACGCTGCTTGGCTGCAAAATCGGCGCGATGAACCGGCTGCCGGCGAGCTTTTTCGTCTCGGTTGCCTATAACTGCTGGGCCTTCCGCCGTCAGGGCGTCCTGATCCAGCCAGACAGTGGCGAGATTACCGACTGGCTGTATGAGTCCGGGCATGAAGTAGGCATGAATCCGGAGACGGAGAAGGAGCTGGCTGCGACAGATGCAGCTGGCACAGCATCCAGCGGACGTGAAATCGTGCTTCAGACGCCGATCAGCGAGGAGCAGATTCGCAGTCTCAAGGTCGGCGATGTGGTCATTATCCGCGGGGAAATGCATACTGGCCGCGATGCGCTGCACAAATATTTGATGGACCATGATGCGCCGATTGATCTGAACGGTGCGGTTATTTATCACTGTGGACCAGTGATGCTGAAGGATGAGGATGGCTGGCATGTCAAGGCCGCCGGTCCGACAACGAGCATTCGGGAGGAGCCTTATCAAGGCGATATTTTGAAGAAATTTGGCATTCGTGCGGTCATTGGCAAAGGCGGAATGGGGCCGAAGACGCTTCAGGCCTTGCAGGAGCATGGCGCGGTATACCTTAACGCCATTGGCGGAGCGGCGCAATATTATGCCAAATGTATCCGCAAGGTGAACGGCGTCGATTTCATGGAGTTTGGTATTCCGGAGGCGATGTGGCATCTGGAGGTTGACGGATTTGCAGCCATCGTGACGATGGACTCTCACGGCAACAGTCTGCACGCTGATGTGAACAAAGACTCGGCCGCCAAGCTGGAGATGTTTAAAGAGCCGGTATTCCTTTAATTAGGAGATAGCTGAATCAACGATGCGTGAATAGCCACGCGCTTGGATTTATAACCACGAACACCGATTGCTGTCAGTAGGCGATCGGTGTTTTTTTTATTAAGTCTTTTTTTCGAAGGTCAGGATATGGTGTTGCCAAGGAATTAACGATGCCCGAGTGTTTTTCCAAGACGATATCAAGTTTGTGGTCAAGGCGTTTAAATCTTTCGTTGCGGTTAGGCCGGCGAAGGAGGTATGATGAGAAACAAATACGAATGAAAGAGTTTCGCACACCGGCAGGTGGCGAGGAGGAACACGTGAGGAAATACGGACTAACTTTTGCTGCTTGGTTTGAAAAATATACGTTCATCCTCATTCCCGGCTCATTGGTGCTCGGCTGGCTTTTGTCGGATCATCTGATCGCTTATGTCGGCTGGATCCCGTATCTGTTCGGCTACATTACGCTTGTGATGGCACTTGGATGTGGCGTCAGGCACTTGCGGGACGTGATGAAGCGGCCGTTGGCCGTCATTCTGACATTGCTCATCGCCCACGCTGCGGCACCGCTGCTTGCATATGGCCTGGGAGCTGCCGTGTTCGGGCCGCAGTCGGATTACACCATCGGATTGCTGCTGTTTGCGATTATTCCGCTCGGTATTTCCTCAGTGATGTGGGTAGGAACCTCCGGCGGAAGCGTGCCGTTCATATTGGCGCTGGTCGTCCTGGATACGATGCTGAGTCCTATCGTTGTGCCGACGTTGATGGGAGCTTTTTTCAGCAATGCTGCGATGGATTGGGATGCGAAGGGGCTGATGGTGGATTTGCTGCAGATGGTCGTTCTGCCTACCTTGGTCGGCGTGCTGTTATATGAATGCTCGAAAGGGAAAATTAAAGCGTGGTCAGCGCCGGTGGCCCAGCCGATATCGAAGGTGTTCTTTATGCTGGTCGTGCTGCTGAATGCGGCCTCGATCGCCCCGCATGCGGCCGGGATGAAACAGGAAATGATGATTGTCATTCCGGCTGTGATCTTGCTGATCATGATCTGTTATGCTCTTGGTTACTTTGGCGCATATGCTGTGCGGAAACCGAGCCGGGAGCTGCAGATTACGGTAACCTATGCTTCCGGCATGCGGAACATATCACTTGGCATGGTGCTGGCAACCGCTTATTTTTCTCCGCAAGCTTCCATTCCAGTTGTACTCGGGATCATGTTCCAGCAGCCGGCAGCTACGCTGATTCATGCCTGGTGGAGCAGACGAAGGAACAAGGGAGGTCGAGCCGAGCAGGAAGGCGCCTGGAAGCGGCGAATTAGTTCCTAGCGCCAATGGCTGATGAAGGAAAGCTGCATCCCGATGACAGAACACTAACGAGAGAAAGAGGAGTGGGCAATGAAGCAGTATCGAAACCGGCTGACATTAATCATACTAACGTTAATCGGTCTGTCCATGGTGGGAGCTGGACTGGCTATGGTGAAGGTATTCAAGGATTCCCATATTCGAATGCTGGAACAAAATATGACCCGGGAAATAAAATTGCTGCAGGCAACGATGGAATTTGCCGATATGAACAGCGACACGGCCATCGACTATTATACGGATCTCGCTCTCCGCTTGAGGGAAATTTCCGAGGTCCGGGTGACGTTTATCAAAAATGACGGGACCGTCATCGGAGATTCAGAAATGGACCCGCGGACGATGGACAATCATGCAGACCGTGAAGAGATGCTGAGAGCTGTGGAGGAAGGCCAGGGAAGTGCAGTCCGTTACAGCAGCACGTTGAATGAGGATATGCTATATGTCGTCTTGCCGGTCCAGGCGGGTACGGCGTATGACGGGTACATCCGGTTATCGGTTACGCTGCAGGCGGTCGATTCGGGTATTCGGCAAGGCTGGATGATGATGGGAGCCGGACTGTTTGTACTGTTTGTCATCGCAGCGGTTGTCAGCTACCGGGTGTCGAGGGAGATTACGTCCCCGTTGGAGAAAATTACGAAAGTGGCAAGGCGTATATCCAGATTGGAATACGATGCAAGGGTGGATATCCAGCGCAAGGATGAAATCGGGCATCTCGCCTCGGCCATTAACGGAATGGCGGACAGCCTTCAGACCCAGCTGCGCACGATCCGCGACAACGAAGATTTGCTGCAAAGTGTATTGAACAATATGACCGGCGGCATCATTATGGTTAACCAGGCAGGCATCATTGTGCTCATCAACCGCGCTGCCGAGGAGATGCTGGGCGTTCAGGCGAAGGTTGTAACCGGGAAATCGTATCGCGAGCTGCGCCAGCATTATGAATTGACCAAGCTCATTGAGGATGGGATGGCAAGCAGAAGCAGCTTCCGGGAAGAGCGGACGTTGTATCCTGCAGAATCGATTATCCGTATGGACGGGGTGACGATGGTGCAGGAGGACGGCTCCTACCGCGGCATGCTGTTCCACCTCCAGGATGTGACGGACATTCGCAGACTGGAGCGCATGCGCAGCGAATTCGTGGCGAATGTATCCCATGAGCTGAAGACGCCGCTCGCTGCCGTGAAGGGATTTACGGAGACGCTTCTGGTCGGTGGTGTGAGCGACGAGAAGACCGCCCGTTCGTTCCTGCAAATTATTTATGATGAGTCCGAGCGGCTGAACAGGCTGATCGGTGATATTCTAGAGTTATCCAAAATTGAATCCAAACGAATCCAGATGGACTATTCTCCGATTCATCTGTCCAGTTTCTTTGATACGATTACGGAAATGATGCGCGCGGTAGCCGAGAAGAAACGGATTACGCTGGATGTGGATGTATCCGAAGAGCTGTTCCTTGAAGGGGACGAGGACAAGCTTCGTCAAATTTTCGTCAATTTGATTTCTAATTCTGTTAATTATACCCAGGAGGGCGGGAAGGTCGAGGTGACGGCTCGCGAGAAGCCGGGGGGAGACAACCAGGATGATATGATCGAGATTGTGGTGAAGGACTCGGGAATCGGGATCCCGAAAAAAGACCTGCCGCGCATTTTCGAGCGCTTCTACCGGGTGGATAAGGCGCGTTCACGCGGATCAGGCGGAACGGGGCTGGGCTTGTCCATTGTGAAACATTTGGTAGAGCAGCATCATGGCAGAATCAGTGTGGACAGCGAAGTCGGGGTGGGCAGTTCCTTTATGATCGAGCTTCCGATTCTGCAAGAAATGAACGAGATGTGAACGTTTAACACTGGCTTAACATTCCGTTGATATACTTCAACATGTGAATGATAAATTTATAGAATAGGCGGGGGTAACTTTGACTCAACGTTTGCTTGTTATTGAAGATGAGCCCACATTGTCGCGTCTGTTATCTTACAACTTGACTCAAGAAGGTTTTGATGTCGTAGTGGAAGAGCACGGAACGGTTGGGTTTGAACGAGCATCACAGGAAAGCTTCGATCTCATCCTTCTGGATGTTATGCTTCCGGGGATGAATGGCTTTCAAATTCTGGAAAAGTTGCGCAGTAAGGGAATTACCACGCCGATCATCATTCTAACGGCCAAAAATGCCGAAGAAGAGGTGGTACAGGGGCTGAAGATGGGGGCAGACGATTACATTACGAAGCCGTTTGGCGTATCCGAACTGCTCGCACGAGTGTCGGCGGTGATGCGCAGAGCGTCCGGTCAACCTGAAGAGGTGAAGATTAAAGAGGATCAGAGCAACGTGATTTCACTCGGACAGCTTGAAATCTTTCCGGACAAGTATGAAGTGAGACTTGGCGGACAGAGCATCAACCTGCGTCCGAAGGAATTCGAGGTTCTGCTATATTTGGCGAAGAAGCCGGGGGTTGTATTGACTCGGGATGATCTGATGAACGTCGTATGGGGCTTCGATTATATCGGCGGCCAGCGTACGGTAGACGTGCATGTCAGCTCGCTTCGCAAAAAGTTGGAGCTAGACCCTGAATCTGTGCACATCGACTCCATTCGAGGAGTGGGCTATAAATTAGTAGTTAATCCGAAAAAAGGCTCCCATCATTCTATTTAAATGATGAGGGGCTTTTTTTATTGGCCAGATCCGGGCTGGTTTACAATACGTTATCTTACCATGCATATTCTTTTAACATTCCTCCGTTAAGATGCGTCTTGAGGACTAGTGAAAGGAGTGGAGCTGCATGACGCTGCTTCCAACCAAAGACCCGATTGATGAGACTCATGTATTAGTTATACAACAAGAAGAGGTGCAGTCATTGTCCGTTCTTCCATACTGCCGGAGTGTTCCTGTGATCAGCGAGACCGAGACTTGCCAAGAGGTGCTGAGAGTGTTTGCCAGGGACAAGGCGATACCGTGTGTTGTTTACGAGACAAACGGAGAGCCCGCAGGTCTTATTATGAGAGATGCGTTTTACCAGCGGATGATGGGCAGATTCGCGGCGGATCTTTTCTATTCACGCCCTGCCTGCACGTTCGCGGATCTCAGCCCCGCTATGGCTGAGCTGAATGATCCAGTGGACAAGCTGCTGAAGCTGTCGCTCGAGCGTCCGGATGCCAAGTTCTATGATTGTGTCATTGTTACCGAAGAGCGTCGACTGGTTGGGGTGCTCACAGTCCGTGACTTAATGATTCTATCGAGCGAACTTCAGACGGATGCGGAGCGAAAGCGCAAATGGATTTTGCAGGAGAGCTTCCGCCATACGAGCAATATGGAAGAATCGCTTGAAAAAGTGTCGGAGGCCGCTGCACTCACGAAAGAGGAAACCGTGCAAATGAAATCATGGTCCCTTTCCGGCACGGAGAAACTGGAACAAGTAAGAACGACATATCAGCAGCTCGTCAGTGACATGGCCCAACGAGAACAACAGGTGGCCGAACTGGCAGAGAAGGCGAACAGCATTTCTTCCATTACCGCCCGGATCGCTGAAGTGGCCAGCCACAGCAGCTTGCTGGCAATGAATGCTTCGATTGAAGCGGCGCATGCCGGAGAACACGGGAGAGGATTTCAAGTTGTAGCCAGCGAGGTGCAGGTGCTTGCCAAGGAGACGCGCAAGCTGTCGGGAGATATTGCCGATCTGCTGGGCGATATTCAGCTGCTGGCAGCGGACACCGCGCAGGCCATTGCCAGCGCGCTTCAGGAGCTGAATGCTTGCGAGACTTACGTGGCCGAGGGGAGTCAGATGTTCTACGAGCTTAGACAAGCTGCACGCACGGTGGAGGAGTCCGGGGAACGCGTACATAGGCTGGCAGCAGAAACGACGTCACGCATATCGAGTGTGAAGCAGGAGCTGCTCGAGATAGGCGGACACGTAGAGGAAGCGCCAATCCGGTAGAGTTAAAACTTACAAGCTATGAATTTAATATTTTACACAGAGTTTACATTTCTGAAAAACTGCAATTACAAACCAGCATTATGATCTAATATGTAAGTCGAAGGAAATGATTACAATCATTTTGAAGGAGTGGATTGGTTTGTTTAGAAAAAGGGGTCGTAAACCTGCAGGTATTCTGGTTCTGGTGCTGCTACTGAGCACAATTCTCGCAGCATGCGGAGGCGGCAGCAACGGTGGTTCTACTGCGGGCAGCGGAACTGAAGAGAATAATGCAAACAATGGTTCGCAGCAAAGCGAAGAAACTAAAGTAGAAGCTTTGTCCGGAACAATTGAAATTGACGGTTCAAGTACGGTTCATCCATTGACTGAAGCTATCGCTGAAGAGTTCGGTGCAGTACACCCTGACGTACGCGTTCCAATCGGAACAGGCGGTACAGGTGCTGGATTCAAACGTTTTGCAGCTGGTGAGATCGCAATCTCCAATGCTTCCCGTCCAATCAAAGACAGCGAAGCTGAAGATCTGAAAGCAAACGGCGTTGAATATCTGGAAGTCCTGGTTGCTTACGACGGACTGTCTGTCGTTGTAAACAAAGACAATGATTTCGTAGACAAGCTGTCTGTAGATGAGCTTAAAAAGATTTATGAGCCAGATAGCACAGTGAAAACTTGGGCTGACGTACGTGAAGGCTGGCCGGCAGAGGAAATCAAAATCTACTCCCCAGGTACAGATCATGGTACATTCGACTACTTCACTGAAGCAATCAACGGCGAAGCTCAAGTGAGCAGAAACGATAGCCAAATCACATTCAGTGCGGATACAAATGCTGTAGTACAAGGTGTTGCTGGTGACAAGTTCTCCGTAGGTTACTTCGGCTACTCTTTCTATGAAGAGAACCAAGACAACCTGAAGCTGGTTCCAATTGACAACGGTACTGCAACAGTTGCACCAAGCACAGAAACAATTAAAGACAACAGCTATTCACCGCTGTCTCGTCCGCTTTACATTTACGTAAGCAAGAAGGAACTTGAGCGTCCTGAAGTGAAAACTTTCGTAACCTTCTACCTTGAAAATGCAGGTCAACTGGCTGGAGAAACAGGCTTCGTATCTCTGCAAGATGATGAGTACACAGCTGAACTGGCCAAGCTTGAGCAATAAGGTTGAAGGCATTTAAAAGCGGGGAATAGAAAGGGAAGAGGAGAATGAACAAAACATCGACCGAGGTAGTAGCGACAAAGAACATGACCTTTCGCCGAAGCAAGACACGGATCTCTGACAAAATCATTCCGTTTATTCTAGGGATCTGTGCCCTGCTCTCGGTTGTCACTACCATCGGTATCGTATATACGCTTCTTCAGGAAGCCATTGTGTTCTTCAGAGAAGTGCCGATATGGTCCTTCCTGACAGGAACGAAATGGAGTCCGATTCTCCCTCCTAAAGAATTCGGCGTGCTGCCCTTATTGGGCGGCACATTGCTGATTACAGGCATTGCGATCGTTTTCGCAGTGCCTATCGGCTTGGCATGCGCGATTTATTTGAATGAATACGCTCCTGCCCGGGTTCGGGAGGTTATTAAGCCAATCTTGGAAGTACTAGCTGGTATTCCAACGATTGTTTATGGTTATTTTGCACTTGAAACAGTAACGCCATTCCTTCAAAAATTTTTCCCGAGTATGGGTATATTCAACGCACTGAGTGCGGGAATCGTGGTCGGCATTATGGTGCTTCCAATGATCTCGTCTCTCAGTGAGGACGCGATGCGCGCGGTTCCGAAGACGTTGCGCAATGGTGCGTATGCACTTGGTGCCACACGATTTGAGGTTGCGCTTAAAATTGTGCTGCCAGCTGCACTTTCCGGTGTTGTATCATCCTTCGTATTGGCGTTCTCCCGTGCGATTGGCGAGACGATGATCGTTACCGTTGCAGCGGGCGCTACGCCGCAGCTGACCATGAACCCGCTGGATAGCATCCAAACGATGACCGCTTATATCGTCCAGGTCAGCATGGGTGACGTTCCGCGCGGAACGATCGAATATGGAACGATTTTTGCAGTAGGTCTGACTTTGTTTGTCATTACCTTCTTGCTCAACATTTTGGCGCAGTGGGTCGCTCGCCGCTTCAGGGAGGAGTACTAGGATGGAACAATTGAATCTGGGCGACAGCAAGGGAATTACCCGGAGACGCCGAAGTGACCAAGCGCTGCATCTGCTCTTCCTGGCATGCACTAGCGTCGGTATTATCGTACTGATGGCGCTGCTTGTCACCATCATAATGGACGGGGTACACAGGCTTTCCCCTGATTTGTTCACCAACTACCCGTCCCGTTCTGCTGACAGAGCAGGTATGAAGTCACCGATTGTCGGTACGATTTATTTGCTGCTGCTTATGACGCCGATCTCCTTCATTCTTGGTGTCGGCGCGGCGATTTTTCTGGAGGAATATGCGGGACGCGGCCGCTGGATTCGGTTGATACAGCTGAACATCAGTACGCTTGCGGGCGTTCCTTCCATTATATACGGGATTCTCGGTCTGGCGATTTTCGTCCGAGGCATGGGTCTGGGCCGAAGCTTGCTGTCCGGTGTCCTGACGATGACATTGCTTGTTCTACCTATTATCATTGTTGCATCTCAGGAGGCGATCCGGGCTGTTCCGAAAAATCGCCGTGATGCTTCGTTTGCACTGGGAGCAACAAAATGGCAAACCGTATCAAGATCGGTTCTTCCATCGGCGATGCCGGGCATTATGACCGGGGTTATCCTGGCCTTGTCCCGTGCGATCGGGGAGACCGCACCGTTGATCATGATTGGCGCATTGACGTATGTGGCTTTCTTGCCGGAGAATCTGATGGATTCCTTCTCCGTCATGCCGATCCAGATCTTCAACTGGATTTCAAGGCCGAGCCAGGCATTCCATGAGCTGGCTGCGTCGGGTATTATTCTGCTGCTCATCATGCTGTTCATTATGAACATTACTGCGGTGTGGATTCGGAACAAGTATTCGAAGAACCTGTAAACCGATGGGCGTATCCTAATAGTAAAAAAGGAGACATGAACAAGATATGGAAGCCATCATTCAGATAAATAAATTGAACTTGTACTACGACACGTATCATGCGCTGAAAAACGTCGATCTGGATTTGCCCGAAAAAACAGTTACAGCGTTTATCGGACCTTCCGGATGTGGTAAATCTACGCTGCTGCGTACCCTAAACCGGATGAATGATATGATTCCCGGGACGCGGATCGAGGGGAGTATTAAAATCGGAGGCACTGAAATATATAGTGATGAGGTACATGTCGAGGCACTGCGCAAGCAGGTAGGCATGGTGTTTCAGCAACCGAACCCGTTCCCGAAATCAATTTATGACAACATCGCTTACGGTCCGCGTCTGCACGGGATTAAGAGCAAGTCTGAGCTGGACGGCATCGTGGAGCAGAGTTTGAAGCAAGCGGCGCTGTGGGACGAAGTGAAGGATTACTTGAAGCGTTCGGCGCTCAGTCTTTCGGGCGGTCAGCAGCAGCGCCTGTGTATTGCCCGCGCGCTGGCTGTTCAGCCTGATATTCTGCTGATGGACGAAGCGACATCGGCGCTTGATCCGATCTCGACGCTGAAAATCGAAGAGCTGGTGCAGGAATTGAAGAGCAAATACACCATCGTTATGGTCACACACAACATGCACCAAGCTGCCCGCGTATCGGGTCAAACGGTATTTTTCCTGAACGGTGAAGTGGTGGAATCCGCCAATACGGACGTGCTGTTCTCCACGCCTTCGGACCCTCGTACAGAGGACTACATTTCGGGCCGATTCGGCTAATCAATTATTATAGTGACAGTTGGGAGGAGCACACATGATCCGGAGAATTGAGTTTGATCAGCAGCTCGAAGAGCTGAAAACCACACTGCGGGATATGGGCAGGCATATGGAAGAAGCGCTCGCTGCTGCTGTTGAGTCTCTGAAGAGTCTGGATGCAGAGAAAGCGCAGCATGTCATTCACAATGACGTGCGGCTGAATGCGATGGAAGAGCAGATTATGGATATCGGAACTCGTCTTATTGTGACTCAACAGCCGGTAGCTAAAGACCTTCGTCGAATTCTTGTTGCATTCCGCATCGCGAGCGATCTGGAACGTATGGGGGATCTGGCGCGTGACGTGGCCAAGGTAACCATTCGTCTTCAAGGCGAGAAGCTGATCAAGCCGCTGGTTGATCTGCCACAGATGTCGGATAAGGTACGGGCGATGGTATCGGAATCCATCGAATCCTATCTGACCGAGAATACGGACCTTGCTTATAAAATGGCGGAGGATGACGACGAGGTTGACCATTTGTACAGCAAGATTCTGAAGGAGCTGTATTCGCATCTGTCATCCGATCCGGATCATGCGAATCAGGCGATGCTGTTGATTATGGTAGGACGCTACATCGAACGGATTGCTGACCATGCCACCAACATCGGCGAGAGCACGGTATATCTGGTCACCGGACATCGTCCGGACTTGAACCAGTAGCTGTGTGTAAATGAACTTATAGAGGCTGCCATCACCGATCATAAGATCAAGGGTGGGCAGCTTCTTTTTTTGTTAAGAGGGCTTATTAACGTATCCATCATGACGCGGGCTTCGATCTGGTCCTGATCGTTCGGAAATATGGCAAACCTATGTTATGATGGGTGGAGGAAGTTATATTGGTGCGAGGTGTAATATGGAGAAGCTGATCTTGATTGATGGAAATAATATCATTTACAGAGCGTTTTTTGCCATGCCGCCGTTGACTAACGCCAGCGGTCAGCAGACGAACGCGGTTTACGGCTTTACTACGATGCTGCTGAGGCTTATCGAAGAGCATAAACCGACGCATATGATGGTCGCTTTTGATGCGGGCAAGGAAACGTTCCGCCACGCGGATTACCAGGACTACAAAGGCGGACGCCAGAAGACCCCGCCGGAGCTGTCCGGTCAGTTTCCGCTGCTGAAGGAGCTGTTGAAGGGGCTCGGCGTATCCCAATTTGAGATCAGCGGTTATGAAGCGGATGATATTATCGGTACAATTACCCGTCAGGCCGATGAGGCCGGCCGCCAGGTCATGGTTGTGTCCGGGGACAAGGACATGCTCCAGCTGGCTTCCGGTAATACCACGATCGCTGTCGTACGCAAGGGCGTGACGGAAATCGAATATTTCGGTCCGGAGCAGATCAAGGAGCGTTATGACCTCACACCGGAGCAGATTATTGATCTTAAGGGGCTGATGGGCGATGCCTCGGACAACATTCCCGGGATTCCGGGCGTTGGGGAGAAGACGGCGCTGAAGCTGCTGCATCAGTTCGGCACGGTAGAGCAGGTCATATCGCGGACGGATGAACTGAAAGGCAAGATGAAGGAGAAGATCGAAGAGCATGCGGATTCCGCTGTGCTGAGCAAGAAGCTGGCGACCATCTATCGCGAGGTTCCGCTGGAGCTGTCTCTGGACGACATGAAATTTGACGGCTTGAATCAGGAGACGGCGGGGCCGGCTCTGGCGAAGCTTGAATTCAAGTCCTTGATCGAACGTCTGGATCTCAGCACGCATGCTGGCGCAGATGCAGCAGAAGGAGCCGCCAAGCAGGCACAGGTGAACGTCACCGTAGTTCATGCTGGGGAGCTGGCTGAAGTTAAAGAGGCACTGGATTCGGTCCAGGTGCTGCATGTGGAAACCCATGGCGACAATCCTCATCATGCCGAAGTGATCGGACTGGCACTGGCGACGGAGCAGCGGCAGTTCTACATTCCCTTTGAGGTATTGAAGTCCGAAGAAGCGGAACCGCTCCGTGCTTGGCTCGCTGACAGCGAAGTGCCGAAGCGGGGATATGACCTGCACCGGCTTGATCTGGCGCTTCACTGGCAGGGCATTGCTTTTGCCGGGGCCGCATTTGACGTACATCTGGCTGCCTATTTGCTCGATCCGACCGAATCGAATCAAAGCCTGAGCGGGCTTGCTGGTAAATACGGGCTGTCCTATTTACAGGCGGATGAAGAGGTGTTCGGAAAAGGAGCGAAATACAAAGTGCCGGATGAAGCGGTGCTGAGCGAGAATCTGGCCAGAAAGTGCCTGGCCGTCTCCGAACTGGTTCCGATCCAGGAGAAAGAACTGGAGGCTAACGGGATGCTGCCGCTGTTCCATGAGCTGGAGATGCCGCTGTCCCGGATTCTTGCGGACATGGAGAAGCAGGGCATTGCCGTCAATGTGGAGGATTTGAAAGAGCTTGGCCGTGAGTTCGAATCGCAGATCGAGAAGCTGGTTCAGCAAATCTATGAAATTGCCGGAACCGAGTTCAATCTGAACTCGCCGAAGCAGCTGGGGGAGATCCTGTTCGTCAAGCTGCAGCTGCCGGTGATCAAGAAGACCAAGACCGGCTTCTCGACCGATGCCGAGGTGCTGGAGAAGTTGGCTCCGTATCATGATATCGTGCGGTTAATTTTGCAGTACCGGACGATAGCCAAGCTGCAATCAACGTATGTGGAAGGGCTGCTTAAGGAGATTTCGGATCGCACCGGCAAGGTGCATACGTATTATCGCCAGACCATTGCTGCGACCGGGCGGCTCAGCAGCCAATATCCGAACCTGCAGAACATTCCGATCCGCTTAGAGGAAGGACGGAAGCTGAGAAAGGTATTTGTTCCATCCGAGCCCGGCTGGAGCATTCTGGCAGCAGACTATTCCCAGATTGAGCTGCGGGTGCTGGCACATATATCGGATGATGAGCGGCTGAAGGAAGCCTTCATTCATGATATGGACATTCATACGAAAACAGCGATGGACGTGTTCGGTGTAAGTGAGGATCAGGTGGACGCGAACATGCGCCGCTCGGCCAAAGCGGTCAACTTCGGTATTGTGTACGGGATCAGCGATTACGGCCTGTCCCAGAACCTGAACATTACCCGGAAGGAAGCGGCCGCTTTCATCGATCAGTATTTTGAAGTGTTCCAGGGTGTTCGGCGTTACATGGATGAGATCGTGAAGCAGGCGAAGCAGGAAGGTTATGTGAAAACATTGCTCGAACGCAGACGCTATCTGCCGGAAATCAATGCGAGCAACTTCAATCTTCGCTCCTTTGCCGAGCGGACGGCGATGAATACGCCGATCCAGGGCACAGCGGCCGATATCATTAAGCTGGCGATGGTGCAGATGGACAAGGCACTGCAGGAGAAGAAGCTGAAGAGCCGCATGCTGCTTCAGGTGCATGACGAATTGGTATTTGAGGTGCCGGAGGATGAGCTTGAAGTCATGAAAAAGCTGGTGCCGGAAGTCATGAGCCACGCGCTCAAGCTGTCGGTTCCGCTGAAATCGGATGTCAGCTACGGCAGCAACTGGTACGAGGCCAAGTAAGATTGACGCCGGCAGGAGGAAGCTTGGTTCAGGGCCGTTCACGCTGTAGGCTTGTGATTGGTTTTTCCAAAAACCGCTGCCCCGCTAGAGGTTCGCATCCGGTATAATGGAGAATGAGGTGAAGTCATCATGCCGGAACTACCGGAAGTCGAAACAGTCAAACGAACATTAAATCAACTTATCGTTGGAAAACATATAGAACGCGTAACCGTGAATTTGCCGCGCATTATTCAGCGTCCTGACGACATTCAGCAGTTTGCGTTCATGCTAGAGCAGCATACGATCCAGGGAGTGGAGCGGCGCGGGAAGTTTCTGCGGATCTTGCTGGACGGGCTTGTGCTGGTCTCCCATCTGCGGATGGAAGGACGCTATGGGGTATACCGGGCCGAGGAGCCTGTGGAGAAGCATACCCATGTGATCTTTCATTTTACAGACGGAACGGAGCTGCGGTATAAGGATGTGCGCCAGTTCGGCACGATGCATCTGTTTGCGACGGGGGAGGAGTTTCAGCATCCTCCTCTCGCCAAGCTGGGCTTTGAGCCGCTGGACCCGGATTTTACCGCTGACAAGTTCAAAGCCATCATCCGCACGAAGAAAACCAAAATCAAGGCGGTGCTGCTGAACCAGGCATACATCGTCGGGATCGGAAATATCTATGTGGATGAGGCTCTGTTCAGGGCAGGCCTCCATCCGGAGCGCATTGCCCACACTTTGAGCGAGGCTGAGCTGGACCGCCTGCACCAGGCCATTGTGGACACACTGACTGAAGCGGTGGAAGCCGGCGGCTCTTCCATCAAGTCCTATGTGAACGGTCAAGGGGAAATGGGGATGTTCCAGCAACGTCTGAAGATTTATGGGCGAAAGGATGAGCCCTGTCATTCATGCGGGAAACCGGTCCACAAAACGGTGGTCGGCGGCCGGGGCACGCATTATTGTCCGAGTTGCCAGCCGCTGGGGACTGTAGCTGTTTCAGCTGGCAAGATGAAGCGCAAACGCTAAGATAAAATATAGGCATGCACCTATCTTTTCCGAAAGCCATATACTGTGATGAACATATGCCGAAGGCGTGAGGATGTCCGCTGTTCATCACAGAGGCGGCTTGATCTTGATGCCGCGGCCTTCAAGGGAGGGAAGAGGGTGCTCAGTCTTATTTTCTCACCTGTACTGCTTGCCTTTGCACTTAGCCTGGACGGATTCGGGGCCGGGGTTACATATGGTCTACGCAAAACGAGAATCCCGCTGCTATCCGTACTGATCATTTCGCTATGCTCGGGACTTGTGCTCGGCATTTCCATGCAGGCAGGCGCTTTGTTACAACGGTTCTTTTCCCCGTTTGCAGCCTCCGTCATCGGGGCTGTGATCCTCATTCTGTTAGGCTGCTGGTCGTTGTGGCAGCAGATCAAACGAGCAGGCGATTCCGAGTCCGAGCCGCCGCTGGTGCTTCATAAGGAAGTGGAGGAGCGCAGTGAAGCATCCGTTTCCGGTGAGCTTCCAGCAACAGCAGCGGGTATACCCGCGAAGCGGAGTGAGCCGGGAGACGGTCAGAAGGCGGTCTTCTCGCTTGAGATCCGGAAGCTGGGCATCGTCATTCAGATTTTGCGCAGCCCGGCGCGAGCGGATATGGATGACTCGGGAAGCATATCGCCATGGGAAGCGATGTGGCTCGGCATCGCATTGTCACTGGATGCGTTTGGCGCAGGGCTTGGCGCGGCGATGCTTGGTTTCTCTCCGCTTGGGACAGCGGTGATCGTGGCTATTTTCAGCGGCACCTTTCTCTTGCTGGGGATGAAGATCGGGCTGCGGTTCGCTTCGAGCAGGAGTATGAAGTATATCTCCTATCTGCCTGCTTTTTTATTAATCATCATGGGTATAATGAAGCTGTTATGAGGTGAAGTCATGAATATCGGTTTAACCGGGGGAATCGCAACAGGAAAAAGCACAGTGTCCTCGATGCTGGTCGAAAAGGGAGCGCTTCTCGTTGATGCCGATGTTATCGCCCGGGAAGTGATGCTCCCGGGCCATCCGGTTCTGCTTGCGGTGACTGCTCATTTTGGACAAGAGATATTGCTGGCGGACGGAAGCCTAAATCGTAAAAGACTGGGCGAGATTATTTTTCACAATCCGAGCGAGCGGCAGGCGCTGAATGACATTACCCATCCGGCCATCCGCCAGGAAATCCGCAGGCAGGTACAAGCCTATGAGCGGGAGCATCCCGGTCAGCCTGTGGTGGTGGACATTCCACTGCTGCTGGAAGCGAGGGAGGAGTACCCGTACCTGAATACGATTGTGGTCGTATATGTGCCGCAGGAAGTGCAGCTTCAGCGTCTTATGGAACGTGACGGAATATCGAAGGAACAGGCAGAGGCCAGATTAAGCAGCCAACTCGACATTGAGCAGAAGAAGCAGTTGGCTGACATCGTGATCGACAACAGCGGGACATTGGCGGATACCGAGCAGCAGGTGGACAAGCTATGGCAGAGGATGGTTAGAGAGGCATGAGGTGGCTCCGGAAAAAGAGAGTGCTGCTTCTGCTGTTGATTTCTTTTTTATCCCTGCTGTTTCTGACGTCCAACTGGATGTCGCTCTTGTATCCTATCCATTACAAGGATGAGATTCGGAAACATGCGTCCTATTATGATGTCGATCCTTTCCTTGTTGCTTCGATTATCCGCGTGGAGACCAATTTCAAGCCGGGCAAGGAGTCCAAGAAAGGCGCGCTCGGCATTATGCAGCTGATGCCGGATACGGCCAACTGGGCGATGGAAATGGCCAAGCTGCCGGCCAGCTCGCTGGACAACGTCAAGCATGAGGTGGACGTCAACATCCAGCTCGGCACCTGGTACATCAGAAATCTGTACCAGCAAATGGACGGCAATCCGATAGCGGCGATTGCGGCCTACAATGCCGGGCCAGGGAACGTCAAGAACTGGCTCAGCAAAGGCACCTGGGACGGCAGCTATGAGAATGTGAAGAGCATTCCTTTTGGCGAGACCCGGCATTATGTACAGCGAGTCATTTATTATTATAATCAGTATACGAGCATATACGATGAGTTCTGAATGAAAAAGAGCGCTGGAAAGGCTTGAATGCTCAAGCCTTCCCAACACTCACTTTGTCAAAGGAAGAATCGATTATTGACCGGAGAATTGACCAGCCAATTGTTGCTCGGCCAGGGTTACCAGACGCTTGGTGATGTATCCCCCGATCGAACCGTTTTCGTAGGAAGTCATGTTACCTTGGTAGCCGTCTTGTGGGATGGAGATACCAAGTTCTTGAGCCACCTCGTACTTCAACTGCTCAAGAGCAGCGTTTGCGCGAGGAACAACCAGGTTGTTGGAGCTGTTGCTTTGTGCCATTGTTAGTTCACCTCCTTGGGTTGGTACAAGTATTATGTCTCGGGTTTCGGATTTTCATAACCTAAAATGACTTTTCATTTATTGGTAATTTTTATATAAGGAAGTGGTGTAGCGTATGAAGTGTCCGTATTGCAGTCATGCAGGGACCAAGGTGCTGGACTCCCGTCCGGCGAATGAGAACAAGTCGATCCGCCGCCGCAGAGAGTGCGAGCAGTGCAGCAGGAGGTTTACGACCTTTGAGATGGTGGAAGAGACGCCGCTCATTGTCGTGAAGAAGGATGGGAGCCGTGAGGAATTCAGCAGGGAGAAGGTGCTGCGCGGTCTGATTCGTGCTTGTGAGAAGCGGCCGGTGTCGGTGGATCAACTTGATAAAATTGTATCCGACGTGGAGCAGGCGCTGCGCAATACTGCGGCTGCAGAGGTCGAGAGCCGCCAGATTGGCGAGCTGCTGATGGAGCGGCTATATCCTGTGGATGAGGTGGCGTATGTCCGCTTTGCTTCGGTGTATCGTCAGTTTAAAGATATCAACATGTTTATGAAGGAACTGAAGAGCCTGCTGTCCAAGGGAACAGACGAAACCGAGGTATAGAAGAAGAGGAACCGAGGTGCGTAAGCTGCCTGAATATGCGGCAGCAGAGAATCAGGGCAGTCTTAGGCAGGCGGAATTGCTTCATGCCGAGAACTGCCCGGAGCCGCCGTGTTAAGCTTAAGCTCGTCCGCGATTCAGCTCCCGTTGGCTGCTGATTTTTTTGAAAAAAAACTATTGCATGTCCAGGATGCTATATGGTATATTATTCAGGCGGGAAGAAAACGGGTATCGTTGAATTCGCAAATGAATAACATACGGGGCCTTAGCTCAGCTGGGAGAGCGCATCGCTGGCAGCGATGAGGTCAGGGGTTCGATCCCCCTAGGCTCCATAATAAGAAAACCCTTGATATTCAAGGGTTTTTTGTTTTCCGAATTTAATAAGAACTTAGAACTTGGTTTCTTAAAGTGTCTTACATCAGTGGGAAATCGGTGAGATCGGTTCATTCGGCCTGACGTCGCAGGAATACCGAACCTTCAGGCTAAGCCGGGATGGAGCATAATAATTGCGACCAGGCGTATGGTCAGACAGCAGTCCTTGGATAACCCAAGGACTAATTTGCATTGGCTTGGCAGATTAGGAGGCGACCATCTTACGATATTCGTTGGCACTTACGCCGGTATAGGATTTAAATCGTTTATAAAACCAGTCGATTTCAGTATATCCCACCTCGTTCGCAATTTCGTAAATCTTCAGATCTGTTTGCTCCAGCAGCATTTTCGCTCTTTCCATACGTTGAATGAACAAATATTGGTTAAAACTCATATTTTCATGGTTTTTGAACTTTTGGCCAAGATAGGAGCGGTTGAAATGGAATTTGCTTGAAATGTCTTTAAGCGTAATATTCTCGTGAAGCTTCTTCCCCACATATTCCTTGACTCTGTGAATCACGTCATCCTCAGTGCGGCGTTGGTTCGCGTAAACAGCAGCTACGCTCTTCACCAGTTCCTCAGCCGGCAACGTGCTCGGTACGTAATCGCTTACCTGCAGCTGCAGCGCTTTGCGGATGAAGGCAAATTCCATGGTATCCTCAACAACAATGATGGGTAATCGGCTGATCCTCCGGATTCGACCGCACAGCTCCAACCCTTTCTTGGGGCTGCCGGTCATGTTGATAACCGCCAGTGAATAGCCATTCTCCTCAATCTGGCGCAGCGATGCCTCATAATCATCATCGCAGATTTCCATGTTCATCCCACATTTGCGCCAATCCTGCAGGCGAAGCATGTCATCGGAGCAGCAGCCCAGATTGATATACAGTAACTTAGACATAATGACTCCCTCCCCAGATAATGCGAAAAGCAGAATATCCATCAAAATGTTTACGCTTACATTATGTTGTCCGGCCCCCCTTTTCCACAATGTGCTTTTCTTTGCATTCCTAACCGTTCTTTACTTCTTGCAAAGCTGGGTTGAAATAGATTGGCGGACAAGCCGTTGCAGGGGACGGTCTTCTAGCGTTTCAGGGGTAGAATATCTCGATTTCCCCAGGTTGTTGCATGGAAATGTAAGCGCTAAACTTTGGGTGAATCTGGACCAAACATCAAACGTTGAGGGGGATTAAAGATGCGTGTTCGCAAATTAATGGTTCTGTTATTGGGACTGGTTCTGCTGCTTGCAGCCTGCAGCGGTGGCTCGGACAACCCGAGCAGCGGCACTCAAGAAGCCGTGGAATCGGGCACGAATAGCAGCACTGAAAACGAGACGTCGAAGGGAACGGACGAGACGGAAAACAGCGGCGGGGATGAAGTCTACAGAACGCCGGAAATGGATTTCGATTTAGGCGGTAAGACGATCAAAATCGTCTCTTGGTGGGATATGACGATTCCGGAGGATACCCCGGACAATATCCAGCGCAAGAAGAATCTTGAAGACCTGATGCAAAAGCATAATTTTAAAGTGGAGTACGTGGCCATCGACTACGGCGAGTACCAAGAGAAAGTTACTGCTTCCTTGCTCGCTGGTGAACCGGTCGGTGATATTGTTCGCCTTGGCAAAACCTACACGGTGCCTACCTTGGTTAAACAGGATCTGCTCTGGCCGATCGACGAATACACCAAAAACCCCGTCGCCTTTAATCAAAAGGTTACAAACGAATACTACACGTATGAAGACAGGGGGTACGGATTCACCGAAAATCAAGCAAATCTGGTTCAGGGCATCTTTTACAATCGTACACTTATGAACCAGCTTGGCTTAAAGCCGCTTCAAGAGTACGTGAACGAAGATAACTGGAATTGGGAAACATTCATAAAAGTGGCTAAAGAAGCCAACAAAGATACGAACAACGATGGCAAGCTGGACACTTGGGGGCTAGCAAACTCCTCGCTTATGGATCATGCCTTATATTCCAACAACACGGGTCTGACCAAAGAAGATAAGCAAAATCTAGAAGATCCTGCAACACTGGATGCTCTTCATTTCATTTCTCGTATTGCTACCGAGAAACTAGCAAGACCAACCGAGGGCGGCGACTGGACGGAGCCAGGCCAATTTTTCCGTCAAGGCAATACATTAATGTACGCCGGTGCCCTCCACGAGTTGAGCGGCATGCAGACGGATATGCCGGATTACGACATCGGTTTCGTACCTTTTCCGAAAGGGCCGAACGCAACGGAGTACCACTCTGCCGAAGCACTCTTCCAGGCGCTCACCATTCCGAAAGCAGTCGAAAATCCGGAACAGCTGCTTTATATCTGGGAGAAAATCAACGACATTGAATCCGTATACGACTATCCGGACCAAGCCTCTTACGAAACGTTATTCTCGAGCGAAGACGATTTAAATAACGCCAAAATGGTGGCGCCAAACATGATTATTCTTGACCACAATACATTCCCGAATTTGAAGTACTACGATTTCGTCGGCGAGCTGAATGAAGGGATATCTGTTTCTACCGTGGTTGAGAAGTACAAGTCAACCTTCCAAGCGGCCATTGACGAAGTATATGGTCCTTGACATTGAACATTACCCGAGAGGTGAACGTCCCTGCGCAGCGCATTGCTGCGGCCGGGACTGTCATTGGATGGATTAACCGTATGGGAGGGAGAGAAATTGAACACCAGGAACAAGCGTTTCGGCAGCGCCATACTTGTCATTGTCCTATTTTTTTTGTCTCTATGGGCCTTCTACCCTTCGAAATCGACAAACCAAGGCTTCGTTCAAGCGACCTCCGACTTTGAAGCGGTCATAAAAACGGAAGGGCAGGACGGGTACAGCCAGTATTTAGAGGCCCATGTATCGGCGAGCCGTCCGGACCGCATCGTTCGCATCGAAGGCGAGTCCTTTGCATCAACCTCTGGGGAAGGATTCGAGATCGCGGAGAAATTACACGGCTCCGAAGGGAAGTCCGTGATCACGCCAGAGGTTGGCTCCATCTCATGGGACGTAAACGTGGAAGAACCGGGCTTATACCATGTCCGGATCCGATTCTATCCAATAGAGGGGAAGAGTTCGGCAATCGAAAGGCAATTCTCTATCAATGACGAGGTGCCTTTCAAGGGAGCAGATATCCTACTATTCGACAGGGTATGGGGAAACCGGGACGAGGAAATCAGACAGGATAACCGCGGAAACGATCTGCGGCCAAGGCAGATCGAGCAGCCTTCCTGGCAGCTTGCGCCGCTCTCCGATCGGTACGGCTACTATGATGAACCATATTCCTTTTATTTTGACAAGGGCAAGCAGAAGCTTACGCTAACGTCCTTGCGGGAGCCGATGGCCATTGATTATATCGAGCTGTACCAGGAGCATGCCTTGAAAACATACGAGGAGCTGGCGAATGAATATGAGTCTGAGGGCTTGGAACCGACCCGGGGTCAGTACATTCTGATTCAGGCGGAGGATGCCAAGCGGAAATCGTCGCCGACCTTGTATCCTACATCCGACAGATCCAGCCCGACCGTTGTGCCGTACGACGTTTCCAAAATCAGAATCAACACCATCGGAGGCGTTAACTGGAAGCTGCCGGGGCAATGGATCGAATGGGAGTTCGAGGTGGAAGAAGAAGGTTTGTACCAAATCGCCTTGAAGCAAAAGCAGGACCAGCTCCGGGGCGTATTTGCCACCCGAAGTCTTATGATCAACGGGGAGTTTCCCTTTGAGGAAATGAAACGAATCCGCTTTCATTATGATCGCGATTGGCAAATGAACGTGCTGGGCGAGGAAGAACCTTATTTATTCCATTTCACTAAAGGGACGCATCAAATTCGAATGATGGTGTCTCTCGGCGAGATCGCGCCGCTCTTGCAGACGATTGAATCCAGCGTGCTGGAGCTGAACGAAATGTACCGCAAAATATTAATGATCACCTCCAATACGCCGGATCCGTTCCGCGATTATCAATTGGAGAAGCGGATTCCGGATATGGTGGAGGTGTTCACCGAGCAGGCCGAAATCATTCAGAGCGTTGCCGATTATCTGGAAGAAGCAACGGGCGAGCGAAGCGAAAAGGTAGCCGTCCTGCATTCGATGGTGCACCAGCTGAACGAGCTTGCCGAAAATCCCGAAACCGTCGCCAAGCGCTTGGATACGTATAAAGTGAACGTAGGCGGTCTGGGAACCTGGATGCTGCAGATTAAAGAGCAGCCCATCTCGCTCGATTATCTGATCATTCACTCGCCGGATCGTAATCTGCCCAAAGCGGACGCGTCGTTACTCGAGGTTGCGGGCCATGAGCTAGGCGCTTACGTGGCTTCGTACACGGAAGACTATGACACGATCGGCAACGCCGGCGATGAAGAAGAAGCCATCACCGTTTGGGTGACGACAGGACGCGATCAGGCGCAAGTACTGAAAGCATTGATCGACGACACGTTTACGCCTGAATCGGACATTCCGGTGCATCTCCGGCTTGTTCCGGGAAATATCCTTCTGCCAGCCACGCTTGCCGGAGAAGGTCCGGATGTCGCCATGCAAATCGGCGAGGACGTGCCGGTCAATTACGCGATGAGGGGCGCTGCAGCTGATCTAACGAAATTCGATGATTTCGAAGAGGTGGTCACCCGATTCCGCGATAGCGGGCTTGAGCCTTATAGATATAACGGTGGAGTGTACGCCTTGCCTGAGCAGCAGACCTTCCCGATGTTGTTCTATCGCAAGGATATTTTGGAGGAACTTGGCTTGAAGCCGCCCGCGACCTGGCAAGAAATCTATGACATGATTTCCGTGCTTCAGAAGCACAACATGGAATTTTATTTACCGCTTGAAGCCGCCAATGCGAGTCTAGTCCCGAATGCGACGTTTGCGATGCTGCTGTATCAGAACGGTGGGCAGTTCTATCGCGATAACGATACGAGGAGCGCGCTCGACTCCGACATCTCCATGGAAGCCTTCAAGAAGTGGACGCAGTTCTATACCAGCTACAAGTTCCCGCTGCAAGCGGATTTCCCGAACCGTTTCCGCACCGGAGAGATGCCGATCGGGATTGCGGATTACACGACGTACAACATGCTGACGGTGATGGCCCCCGAGATAAAGGGGCTGTGGGATTTCACGATCGTGCCGGGCACTGAACGCGAAGACGGCACCGTAAACCACGAAGTTGCCAGCCATACGACCGCCGTCATGCTGCTTCAAAATTCAAAGAGCAAAGAGGCTTCTTGGCAATTTCTGAAGTGGTGGACCGACAAGGAGACGCAAATTGCGTATGGCCGAGAGATGGAAGGCTTGATGGGAGAGGCTGCCCGCTATCCAACGGCCAACATCGAAGCGCTGGAGGAACTGCCATGGCCGGTGAAGGATTATCGGAATCTGGATAACCAGTGGCGGTGGGTACGAGGCATTCCGCAAGTGCCAGGGGGATATTTCACGGGCCGGCATTTGGACAATGCCTTCAGGAAAGTGGTCAATGCCAGCGAAAATCCTCGCGAAGCCCTATCTGATTATATTCTGTACATTAACGATGAAATTGAGATCAAGCGGAAGGAGTTCAATTTGCCATATTAACAGGGGAGGTGCGGTAGTCGATGCAAGTTGAACCAGGAATTCAAACCGTAAAGAGCCCCAAAGCGAATATGCAGCAGAACAGCCGTTGGGTCTCTTTCACAAAAGAGTTGAAGCGCAGCAAGCACTATTATTTGCTGATGAGTCCGTATATGATTATTTTCTTTCTGTTTACGGTCATTCCGGTGGTCTTTTCCTTTGCCCTAAGTTTCTTCTATTTTAACATGCTGGAATTTCCGAGGTTCGTCGGTTGGCAAAATTATTCGAGGCTGTTTCTGAATGATGATATCTTTATGATCGCCTTGAAAAATACGCTGATGTTTGCCGTCATCACCGGTCCCGTCAGTTATATCGCCTGTTTTGTATTCGCATGGATCATTAATGAATTGTCGCCCAAAGTGCGGGCGTTCATGACATTGGTCTTTTACGCGCCTTCGATATCGGGCAACGTTTATTTCATTTGGCTCATCATCTTCTCCGGTGACAGCTACGGGTATTTAAACGGGTTTCTGATGAAGGCCGGCTTTATCCTGGAACCGATTCAATGGCTCCTGAATGAAAACTATATTCTATGGATCGTGATTATCGTACAGCTTTGGCTCAGCCTGGGCACCAGTTTCTTGGCGTTTATCGCCGGACTGCAAACGATCGACAAGTCGCTGATCGAAGCCGGGGCGATGGACGGCATCAAAAATCGCTGGCAGGAGCTCTGGTATATTACGCTGCCGTCCATGAGGCCGCAGCTGATGTTCGGGGCTGTCATGCAGATCACAACCGCATTTGCCGTCGCAGATATCTCCATCGCGCTAGCCGGGTTTCCGAGCGTTAACTATGCGGCGCATACCATTGTTACCCATCTGATGGATTTCGGCACGATCCGCTTCGAACTGGGCTACGCCTCGGCCATTGCGACGTTCCTGTTCTTGCTGATGGTCGGGACCAACAAATTAACGCAAAAAATGTTGAGAAAGATAGGTGAGTAACGTTGGCTGCGAAAATGATTCGATATTTCCGGCTGCCGAGAACGCTGAACCGCTCTTTGCCCGTTAGCATTTTGCTGTTTTCGCTGCTCGCCTTGTTCGGAGCCTTCATGGCATTGCCCTTGATTTACGCGGTGAACAACGCATTCAAGCCGTTGGACGAATTGTTCATATTCCCCCCACGGTTCTTCGTAAACAATCCGACGATGGATAATTTCCTGGATTTGATGGTGTTAATGGGGAATTCGTGGGTCCCCTTATCGCGTTATTTCGCAAATACGCTGTTGATCACCATCATTGGCACGGCCGGACATATCCTGCTGGCGTCTGCAGCAGCCTATCCGCTGGCCAAATACCGCTTTCCCGGCTCAAGGGCGCTGTTTTCCATAGTGGTGCTTGCCTTGATGTTTTCGCCTCATGTTACGGCGATTCCCAACTATATGGTCATGTCTTGGCTGGGTTGGATCAATACGCATGCTTCCATTATCGTGCCTTCCTTGGCATTTCCGCTCGGGCTGTTTCTGATGAAGCAATTCATGGAGCAGATTCCCGATGCCCTGCTTGAGGCATCCAAAATCGACGGGGCCAGCGAATATCGGATCTACTGGTCCATTGTGATGCCAAACGTGAAGCCTGCCTGGCTGACACTAATGATTTTACAATTTCCGGCACTTTGGGGCAGCGATGGGGGCAGCTTCATTTACAGCGAGCATCTGAAGACGTTACATTTCGCGCTCGGACAGATTACGGAAGGCGGAATCGCTAGAGCCGGGGTTGCTGCGGCCGTTGCACTGCTCCTGATGATCGTTCCCATCACGCTCTTTATCATATCCCAGAGCAGTGTCATGCAAACGATGGCCACTTCAGGGATGAAGGACTAGAAAGGAGGCATGTCAGATTGATGAAACGCAAACTGAAGACGCCTCTCCTCATCATGATCTGCTGTTTATTGGGGGTTGGGGCAGGAGCGGGGAACGTAAGCGCCAAGCGCGCCTCGGACTCCTATATTTATTCCTATTGGGGCGATGCTGCGGCAGCGCCGGCCGCTTATGTAGCGACTGAATGGATCAGCGGCTCCGACCTGGGGACGGGAGCTTTTCAAGAGCCGAGCGATCTCCACGTCACCGCCGATCATCGCGTATACGTACTGGATTCCGGCAACAATCGGATCGTTGTGCTGGACCATGATCTAAAGCTGGTAACGGCTGTGGATTCCTTCACAAGAGAGGGCGAGCCGGATGCATTCCTGCAACCGCAGGGAATCTTTGTGACCGATGACGGCGAGGTGCTCGTAGCGGACACCGGTAACAAAAGGGTGGTTCACTTGGATTCGGATTTTGAACTGATCAAGATTATCGATTCGCCGGAGTCGGAGCTACTCCAGGATTCGTTTAGGTTCGAACCTGTGCGGATCGTCATGGACCATGCGCAGCGAATTTATGTCATGGCTGCCGGCGTGTTTGACGGGTTCATGGAATTCGACGCCGAAGGGGCGTTTACTTCCTTCATTGGCGCGAATCGCGTTTATATCGATCCGATCGAGTATTTCTGGAAGCAAATCTCGACCAAGGCGCAGCGCAGCCAGATGGTCATGTTTACGCCTACGGAGTTTACGAATCTGGATATTGACTCGGAAGGGTTCATCTATGCCACGAACGGGGACCAGTGGGGGAATAACATTAAGAAGCTTAATGCGCAAGGCAGCGATATTTTAAGAAGAACGGGGTATTCCGACCCGCAGGGCGACATTCTTTACGTCAGCAGCGAAGGTCCTTCTAGGCTTATCGACATCGATGTTGCCGACAGCGAGATTTACTCCGTGCTCGATGGCAAGCGGGGACGGGTGTTCACTTACAACGGGGACGGACATCTGATGTATGTATTTGGCGGGTTGGGGAACCAATTGGGTCAATTTCATACACCGGTGGCCATTGACCGAATCGGCGAGGATTTTCTTGTGCTGGATAAGGCGCTTGGCGAAATTACCGTCTTCCGAACGACTGAATACGGTCGAACGCTGAACGAAGCCGTCAAAAGCTATTATCGTGGCGAGGAAGAGACCGCTTTTGCGTTGTTTAATCGAACGATCGCCATGAATGCTAATCTGGAATTCGCCTATGCGGGGATCGGCAAAGCCTTGCTTCGTCAAGGCGATTATAAGGGTGCCATGGTGCATTTCAAACGCAGCTTGGATCAGAAAAACTATTCGAAAGCATTCCTGCTATACCGCAAAGAGGTCATGAGGGAACATTTTCCGTTGATCATGACCATGCTGTTCTTGGCTGGAACCGGGATATTTGCCGTGTCCAGGATTCGGAATGTGAAGGAACGAAGAAAGGGGGCTTCCGCATGAGCAGGGAATGGATTCGATTTCCCCTAAGTCTCATGGTTCATCCCTTTGAGGGCTATTGGGACCTGAAATATGATCGCAGCCGAAATTTCACGTTAATCATTTCATTTAGCGTATTGTTCCTGGTTGCCGTTACGAACATTTTGAGGAGCCAGTACAGCGGTTTTCTAGTCCATGTGTACAATCCTGAGAGCATGAACAGTGTCATGGAAATTGTATACGTGATCGTGCCGCTCTTGTTCTGGTGCGTGGCCAACTGGTCGCTTACGACCTTGATGGATGGGGAGGGCAAATTCGTCGAAATTTTTACGTCGACCTGCTTCGCGCTCCTGCCGCTCGTGATCATACAGTTTCCATGGATTTGGCTCAGCAATCTCGTTTCTCTGGAAGAGACCGCATTCTATTATTTTTCCAACTCCGTTGCGGTGCTCTGGTTCGTTTATCTGCTGTTTGTCGGCAATATGACGGTGCATCAGTTTTCTCCGTCCAAAACGATCGGAATTATGCTGCTGACCCTGGTTGCCATGGGGTTTATGGCTTTTATCAGTTTGCTGTTTTTCAGCTTGGTCCAACAGATCGTGGCCTTTATTTCCGTCATCTATCAAGAATTGGTCATGAGAACTTAAGGAGGAGGAAGGATGGGCAATTTCGCTAAATATATGCTGCTTGCTGCCAGTGTGCTGACAGCACTGATGATGGCCGGTTGTACGGATAAAGGACCGGAAAAGGCAGCTGGCGATGAAGGCAATGGGCCCGCCAACAGCTTCACGCCGGGAGCAGCCCTTAAGTCATCGTTCGTCAATCCGAGCGTCAAAGGCATGAAAGGTATTGCCGAGAACGATCAGCTCCAGCTGCTAACGGACGATCAGACGGGGGCGATCGCCGTCGTGCATAAGGCAAGCGGCGAAATTTGGCACAGCAATCCCCCTGGCCATGAGTCGGATCCGCTGGCCGCGGGCGTGAACAAAAGCTTGTTGTCCTCTCAGTTGAAGCTTGACTTTTATAACAGCTTCGGACAGATAAATTCGGTCAATTCGCACGCCGACAGCGCGGCTTACAAGCAAATCGGCATGGAGGAAATCCCAAACGGCGTTCGCGTTAACTACCGGTTCGGCACGGACAAAAAAACGATGGACGACATGCCCAAGAAGATCAGCAAGACCCGTTTTGAACAGAACCTGTTAAGCAAGCTGGACAGCGCCGGCCAGCGAACGCTGAAAATCGCGTACACGGAAGATGCCGAGCAAGGGGTGTATGTCCGGTCCGACGGCGCGCTCAAAGGTCTTCAGCTGGAACGTGCGCTTAAAGCCTTTGAGGATGCCGGATATACCGAGGACGATTTGCTGGTGGACATCGAGGAGAACCATTTGGATCAGACCAAGCCTGAACCGCGGGTATTTCATGCCTCGATCGAATATACGCTGGACGGCGACAGTCTGATCGCCAAGCTTCCGGTTTCCAGCATCGATTTCCCGGCTGAATATCCAGTGAATACGGTCTCGTTCCTTAGCTTCTTCGGTGCAGGGGGGGCGGAGGATAAGGGCTCAATCCTTGTTCCAGACGGATCTGGGGCACTGATCCATTTTAATAACGGCAAGACGCGGTACCCTTCCTACCAGCAGAGCGTGTACGGAATGGACCGAACGATGAGCGGGATTGAAACGGCGGATAGCAGCCAGGATGTCAGACTGCCGGTGTTCGGTATCATCCGTGAAGGCGGGGCATTTATCGGCATCATCGAGGAAGGGGCTCCGGCCGCGACGATCCATGCCGACGTCAGCGGCAGACTGAACAGCTATAACTACGTATACCCGGCGTTCACGGTAATCAACAAAGGCGACTTAAGCCTGGATGCGAACGGCCAGCAGCGCTCGCTCCCGAAGTTCCAGGAGGATCCGATGCGAAGCGATTTTTCGGTCCGGTATGCGTTTGTAGGCAAGCAGTCGGCTTCCTATCCGGGACTCGCCGCCTATTACAGGAATTACTTGGAGCAACAGGGAGGCCTCCCGGCAATTGCCGAGAGAAATGAAGAGAATATGCCGTTCTATATGCAGCTTGTAGGAAGCATTTATAAGAAAAAGCATTTTGCAGGAATTCCGTATCGGGCGCTGGAGCCGCTCACGACGTTCGAACAAGCGCAAAGCATTCTGACAGAGATGGGCAAGCGAGGCATCCATGACATCAAATTGAAGTATAGCGGCTGGTTCAACAAGGGGCTGGCTCATGAGGTTCCAGACAGCGTCTCCGTTGATCAACAGGTAGGGGGAGAGAAGGGACTCCGGCGTCTGTTATCCTATGCGAACGAGAATGGGGTAACGCTGTATCCGGATGTCGCCATCCTTACCGCGCTGTCCGGTTCCGGGTTCAACGAGGCGAAGGAGGCGTCCAGAACGCTGCGAGGCATCCCCGCAGAGATCTATTCCTTCAATCCGGCGCTGAATCGGCGGGATCGGACCGGTTCGCCGGCTTATGTAGTTTCACCGCGGTTCATAGGTAGCTACACGGAAGCTTTCTTAAAGGATTATGGAAAATACGGCGCTATTGGCGTGTCGCTGAGTGATCTTGCCGCCGAGCTGGACAGCGATTTTCGCAAGCATCGTCAAATTGACCGTACGGAGTCCGAGCAGTTGTCTCTGGATGCGCTGAACAAGATTTCAGATGCCAATCTTCAGGTCATGGCTGACGGAGGAAATGCTTATGCGCTGCCTTTCTTAACCGATATCACCCATGCGCCCATGTCTAGCAGCCGCTTTAAAATCGAAGACGCGGAAATCCCCTTCTATCAAATGGTTGTCCGCGGGCATATCGATTACACGGGAGCGCCTTACAACCTGTCCGCATATACCGATGCCAAGCCATATATTTTGAAGTGTTTGGAGTATGGTGCTGGCGTGTATTTTCAATGGTTCTATGAACCTAATCATAAAATAAAGGACACAGAGCATAACGAACTGTTCTCTGCCAATTACGCGTTATGGATCGACGAGGCCGCCCGCATCTACGAGGAAGTCAATGCATTTCTGAAAAAGGTTCGCCATGAGCGGATCGTCGGGCATGACGAATTGGCTGACGGCGTGTTCAAGACGACATACGAGAGCGGCGTGTACGTCATCGTGAATTACAATCGTGCACCGGTGACGATAGATGGCGTAACCATTGAAGCCGAAAGCTATGTGACGGGTGGTGAAGCGCCATGAAATCCATAACCCAGCGATTTGGGCAAAAGCAGCGAAGCTATGGGAAACAGAAGGCATTATGGGGCATTGTTTATGTGATGCCTTGGCTGCTCGGCTTTATCTTTTTCTTCCTGATCCCTTTGCTGACTTCCCTGATCTACAGTTTTAGCACCGTTACGGCAAATTCCGAAGGCATCGGCATTACGTTTATGGGGATGAAAAATTACGTGACTGCCTTTACGGTCAACACCAGCTTTAACCGGATGCTGACCGAGGCGATCGTGAACATGGCGGTGAACGTGCCCCTGATCGTTATTTTCAGTCTCTTTCTGGCCGTCGTCCTGAATCAGAAGTTCCTTGGTCGTTCCTTTGCCAGATCGATATTCTTCCTGCCCGTCATTCTTGCTTCCGGGGTCATTCTGACCCTGGAAAGCAGCAGCCTCGTTCAGGCGATCAATGATCAGAATGCCGGTTCCGGCGGGCTGATTAATGCACTGGGAAGCTTTGAACTCGAACGATTGATGCTTCAGGCCGGCGTAAGCGAGACGATCGTAAACTATTTAACGGGAGCCGTGGATCGTATTTATGAGATCGTAAGCCAATCCGGCGTGCAGATCCTTATATTCCTGGCAGGCATACAGACGATATCCCCCCAGCTGTACGAAGCGTCCAAGATGGAAGGAGCTACGGGTTATGAAGCCTTCTGGAAAATCACGTTTCCGATGGTCAGCCCGCTGATTCTGGTCAACATGATCTATACGATTATCGACTCGTTCTCCCGAAATGAGCTGACAGACTTGATCAAGACCACGGGCTTCGTCCAATTCAATTTCGGACTTAGCTCAGCCATGGCTTGGATTTACTTCCTGGCCATCTCCATCATCCTGTTGATCAGCACGTACTTTGTATCCAGGAAGGTCTTTTACCATGAATAGAAGAAGGTGAATGCAATGTCGGTTTCTCGGTGGCTATCGCTCGAAAGCTGGAAACGATGGCTCTGGTCTTTCATACGTTTAACATTGATCGCTGGCTTGTCCTTTGTCATTCTGTATCCGATTCTGCAAAAAATCTCGACGGCCATCAAAGACAAGGCCGATCTTTATTCACCGGTCGTCGTATGGATTCCGGAAAATTTCACAATGAGCAATTTCCTTGATGCGATCCGCATTATGGATTACTGGGAAACGCTGTTCAACACGTTTGCGCTGTCGACGACGACGACGGTCTTGACGGCCGCTTCTTGCGCACTGGCGGGTTACGGCTTTGCCCGTTTGAAATTCAAGGGCAGCCAGCTTTTGTTCGCCTGTGTTGTCCTGACGATTCTGGTGCCCCCAACCACGATTCTCATCCCGATTTATTTGAATCTGAAGGATTTTACGCTGATGGGCCTGATTCCGCTCCTCACCGGCAAGTCCGTCAACCTGTTGAACAGCTATTGGCCGTTCATTCTGACTTCGCTGACCGCCAATTCGCTTAAAGCCGGCTTGTACATTTTTATTTTCCGGCAATTCTTCCGCGGCATTCCGAAGGAGGTGGAGGAGGCGGCTTATATTGACGGCGCGGGCGTCGGAACCACCTTTACCCGCATCATGATGCCGAACGCGATTCCTGCCATCATTACCACGACGTTGTTCTCCTTCGTCTGGCAGTGGAACGACAGCTTCTACACGACGACGTATCTGACTTCAAGCAAAGTCATGTCCACCCAGCTGTCATCGCTGCCGTACAATCTGTCCATTATGCTGGGCAGCGATCCGTCAAAGGCGGACCCTTTTTATTTGAGTATGGTGCAGGATACCGGCATTTTGCTGGCCATCCTTCCCTTGATCGTCATCTATTTGTTCGTTCAGCGCTATTTCGTGGAAAGTATCGAGCGTACGGGCATCGTGGGTTAAATCACGGATGATTATACGGCTTGGCAATAAAATTGGCTGTTGTTCGTTGCTATGCTGTTGATCGTCATCCCTCCCCAATCTATTACGTATCGTTAGCCCAAATACCGAAGCCAACACTCAAGTAAAAGAGTTCCTTGCGCTTAATATATGAAAATCGCAGCCAGCCCCATCTGTCCTTGGGGTTGGCTGTTGTTTATTTGCAGATATCTTATCTTTTAGGGCTCGATCGAATTTATCGAACAATCAAAGGGTTGGTTTAAGAGGGTGGAATATATTGGGATTTGAACGAAACAACAAGTCAATATTGGGATAGAAAGTAAAAAAATGATTATTGTGGGCCTTGGCCTTTAAAGTATAATAATACAATTAATCGATAGGAAAGGGTGTTTTCTGTTGCTGATCATCGTAAAGAACTTCTCCAAAGTCGTGCTAAGTGCTTTACTGTTTGGTTCCACACTGGCGTCTTGTCACCAAAACGGCGGTATCGACCCCAATCCGGATAGGAGAACACCGGGAGAGGGCGTATACAGCGATAAGTCATTAAGCGCCTATCATCCGCCGATCGAAGTCACGCTGGTGAGAGAAATCGGTGACGGTTTGGAAGATATGCTGAAGGCATTGCCGGATGAAACGCTGGAGGACAATCGATGGAGTCAGTTGTACGAACAAGTTCTGGGCATTCAAATCAAATACGAATGGGCTGTGAGAAGCGAACAATACCACAAGAAGCTGGATATTATGCTGGCTTCAGGAGACATTCCCGATATCGTTAAGGTGAATGCCCAGCAGCTAAGGCAATTGAGCCATGCCGGTCTGATTCAGGATCTGACGCAGGTTTACAAGGAATATGCTTCGCCGTTAACACAGCAAGTTCACCGTCAAGAAGGGAGCGGTACCTTGGAATCCGGCATGATCGACGGCAAGCTGATGGGCATCCCGGAGACCGATTCCTCCATTGAAAAGGCGATGTTTCTGTGGATTCGAACGGATTGGCTGGACCGATTGGAGCTGTTGCCACCGAAAACAATGGATGACGTCCTGGCAATTTCGAAAGCGTTTACAGAAGGGGATCCCGACGGAAATGGCCAACAAGACACCTATGGAATAGCAGCTACCCACTATTTGTGGGATCCTATCATGGGCTTAACCGGATTCATGGCCGGTTATGGAGCTTACCCGAACATATGGCTTGAAGACGAGAGTGGCAAGCTCGTATACGGAGGCATTCAGCCTGAAGTGAAACAGGCGCTCAAGGCGCTTCAGGATATGTATCGCAATCATGAAATCGACAGTGAATTCATTTTTAAAAACGGAAGCAAAGCTAAACAGCTCGTTGCTGATGGGAAGATCGGCATGGTCTATGGCGAGCAATGGGGAGCATTCATGCTTCAGTCCAGCCGCAGCGGCGATCCGGATGCGGAGTGGCAGGCCTTTCCCATTGTTACTGACTCTGGCAAGGCAAGGAGGGTTCCTCTTAAATTTACGACAAGTTATTTTTACGCCGTAAGGAAGGATTTCGCTCACCCAGAGGCGATTCTCAAAATGTTCAATTTGCATCTTGAAAAAAATTGGGGCAAAACAGCCGATTACGGGACTTACTACAACAATTCCTCGCCCGTGTGGGGCCTATCTCCCGTGACTCCTTTCCCTGCTGATAAAAATCTCAAGGCATACCGGCAAATCGCCGAAGCGCGTCGTCAGGGCACGACGTCTCAGTTACAGGGCGAGCCCGGATTCATACAAGGTCGAATCGATCGATATTTGGATAAGAAAGAAGACGGCGAATCCGGCTGGGGTTGGGAGAAGATCTACGGGCCGTCCGGTGCGATGAGTATTCTCGACCAATACGAGGATAACCATCAGTTGTTGTTCGATGCTTTTGCCGGCGCGCCGACTGAAACGATGATTGAAAAACAAACGATTCTGGACAATCTTCAGCATGATTATTTCGTCAATATCATACTCGGCGAGCCCGTAGAACAATTCGACCGGTTCGTGGAGGAATGGTATCGGCTTGGCGGTGCTGACATTACGGCTGAAGTGAATCAATGGCATGAGGACAAAAAAAGCCGTCCATAACAAATGAGCCACACCCGCACGGTTGGCCTTAGAGGCTGACAGGCGGCAAATTAACATGCATATTCACACACATCGGAGGAGTTTAATTGCTTAAGTTACCTGTTAATTCCATTCGTAATAGCATCTTTATTCGGCTGGTCGCTACCTATCTCTTCGTCATTCTTCCGCTTATCATACTCGGCGTTTATCTATATAACTGGAGTTACCAATACGCTAGCCAGGAAGTATCCAAAAATACGCAAGCGCAGCTTTCGGCCTACCTGGACGGGTTGAACCGGGAAATCGAATGGCTGGAAATTCAGCAATACGATATTTTGCAGGATGGTGAACTGAACAAAATGGTGCTGACATGGGATATGATGAGCACGGTCGAAAGAAAAGCAAGTCTGCATTATTTGCTGCCGCGGCTGGTCTCCATCAAAAACAGCAGTGTCTACATCAAAGATGTTTTCATTCATATCCGCAGTATGGATAAAACGATTTCGGCCATGACCGCGATGAATACATTCGACTCGAGACGGTATAACGATGTTTATGCAGGTGAGGCGAGCGGCAATCAAAGACTGCTGCAGATCGACGATACGTTCCATCTTGTGGCGGCCAAATACGGGGCTCGAAAAGGGGAAGAGCCGCTTCTGATCGTTCAGATCGAACTGGATGCGAGCAAACTCAGGGAATCCCTGATGCAAATCAGCGTATATCCGGAAAGCGGGGCTTTTATCGTCTCCGAGCCGTCCGGCTTTGCCCTGGCCAGCCATGAAGAGGCGGATCGTTTAATGAAAGAGGCCATGCAGGCCATCCAACATGCGAATGGTCAAATTCTGAATATCGGCACAGGCAGGTATCTGATCGACAAGGCGTATTCCGACAAGCTGGATCTATCCGTGTTCACGTACTTGCCCACTGAGGCGGTGAAGCGGCCGTTAAGTAAATTTTATGTGTGGGCTTGGCTGTTTGCGGGCACGACCTTCTTAGCCATCGCCATCTATGCCGTATCGACGTACAAATTGGTTCATAAACCACTGCTTCTGCTTGTCCAGAGCTTCAGAAAAATGGAGGATGGCATGTTTAATATCCGGATCAGGCACGGACAAAGGGACGAGTTCGGCTATTTGTACGATCGATTCAATCAGATGCTCATCAAGCTGCAGCATCTGATTGACCAGAATTTCAGGCACAAGCTCATGATGCAAAGGGCGGAGCTGAAACAGCTCCAATCCCAGATCAATCCCCACTTTTTATATAACAGCTTCTTCATCCTGAGCTCCCTGGCCAAAACGGGGGATGTCACGCAAATCGAGCTGTTCACGAACATGCTGGGAGAATATTTTCGATTCATTACCCGCAATGATGCGGACAACGTTCCATTGCTGGAAGAGACGAGGCATTCCCGCATTTATACCGAGATTCAAAAGCTCAGATTCTCAAGGCGAATCCGCGTAGAATTCGGCGAGCTGCCGAAGGAAATGGAGGCCATCAAGGTGCCGCGACTGATCATTCAGCCGATTATCGAAAACGCCTATGAGCACAGCCTCGAAAAGATGCAGGAAGAAGGCTTCCTGCGTGTGTCGTTTCATCTGGATGGCCAAGAAGCTTCCATCGTGATTGAAGAGAACGGGAACGGGCTGACGGATAACGATATCGACATGATAAATAAGCGGCTTGAACGCACAGCTGAATCTGCCGAATCTCCTGAAGTGACGGGACTTATCAACATCCATCGGCGAATTGCCCTGACGTATGGGGAAAGCAGCGGATTAGTCTTATCAAGGAGTCCATTGAACGGACTGCGGGTCCAAATTCGAATCAGGCTGACGGAGGGGAATGAACATGTATAGACTGCTGGTCGTCGACGATGAAGAGATTATTACGAACAGTTTGTACGAAGTATTTCATCAGTGGATGCCCGAGAACCTTGACGTTTGCCGGGCATACTCCGGCAAGGAAGCGCTGAATTGGATGTCGCGCACGCGAATCGACATCGTCCTGACGGACATACGCATGCCGGGCATGAGCGGATTGGAATTGACGGAGAGCATCCGGGCGCTCTGGCCAAGGTGCAGAATTATCTTTCTGACCGGTTACAGCGATTTCGATTACGCCTATCAAGCGATTCAGATGCCGAATGTCCGCTATTTGTTGAAGACGGAAGGCTTCGATAAGGTCATGGAGGTCGTGAAGGAAGTCATTCATGAAATCGAGAGCGGCCACCGGATGAATGAATGGCTCATGCAATCCCGCGTGCAGACCGAAGCGCTGGAATGGATGGAGCAGGGAGAATACTTCCGGCAATTCGTCGCGGACAGCAGCCTGCTTGGACAGGACAAGGAAGCCATGCGGAGCGATTTCCGGGCCTTGAACATCGGATTGGATCCGGAGCTCCCTGTGCTGCTGGCTCTTGGCCGTGTAGCTTATTCAGCAGGAAAAGCGTATGTAGAAAAGAAAAACGACCACCGCTCGGTGAGGCTGATTTGGAATTCTTTTATGGATGAGCATGTCCGAAGCATCGGTGTCCTAGACAAACATGGGGATTTATTATGGATGCTCCAGCCGCGGTCTGAGAATCCATCCGTGGATCGTCTTGTTATTTATTCGGAAGGGACGCTAGAACTGATCCAGGAAGCCTGTCTGGATTCTCTAGGACTTGCCATTTCGTTCACCATAAGCGGCAACCCCTGCCGGTGGGAGGACGTAACACCGCAGTATGAACGACTGCGAAGGCTCCAGCAGTTAAAGATGGGCAACGGGATTCCGATGATCTTGAAGGATCAAGTTGACTCTTCCCAGGCGCCTCACTGCAAAGAAGGAGTGGAGACGAGCCATAAGGCGGGCATCTTGGAAGCCCATTTGGAGGCCGGAAGGGAGAACGAATTCATGAAGGAATTGGAGCAGTTGTCGGAATTCGTGCTGAACGGAGAAGATCATCATCAGCATGCTGCACAAGCCTATTACTCTATCGCTCTTGTGCTGTATGCCAAGCTGACCCGGCTTGAGCTTCAGGACCCTACCGGTGAACGGGGGAAACTGCTGGATTTGGAAAGTCATGATTCCATGAAGGAAGCTTTTCGGTATTTGAGGCGAACGGCCGAAGATATCTTCGATTTCAAGCGCCTGGATGAACGAGGCAAAACGGCGCATGTCATTGATCGGTTATGCCAGTATATCGAGGAGCATCTGGATCAGGACATCACCCTTGTGCATTTGGCCGAACGCTATTTTTTTAATCCCTCCTATCTCTCGCGTTTGTTCAAGCAGGAACGGGGAATCAATCTTTCGGAATATATCGAAAAGTGCCGAATACGGCGAGCAAAGGAGCTGCTTAAGGAAGGGGATTTGAAGGTAAGGGACGTGGCGCCATTAGTCGGATACGATGCCGCCCATTCCTTTACTCGCTTCTTCAAAAAGGCGACGGGTTTAACGCCGCAGGAGTACCGGGACCATCTCGCAAAATAGGCAGGCAACCTATCATTTGCCCGGTGTTTTCAGATGGAATGTCCGGTTGTTGCCCCGCTTACCCCAAGGTACACTTTTTACAAAACAATTTCGTTCATGTCGACCGTGATGGGACCGACCAGATCGGAATGACAGGTCACCAAGTAACGATGGAGGAGGGCGTATTCAGGATGAAGCCCGGAAAGACGTTACTGGTCATATCTGCCGTATTTGCTTTCGCTTGCATTATCGTTGTTGTTGCAAGCCTGGCGAGTCGTGGCCAAGACGATCCCAAAATGTTTAATCAGGAGCTGAGTGACAAGATGAGTAATGAAATTAAAGCCGGCCAAACAGGAACTGAAATGATGGATCAAGGAGGCAATGTTGTGAGCCGGGATGCGAACAGCACCCGCAGGGAGGCGTATGCGGCCGCAATCGGCAAGATTCCTCCGAACGGGAATCCGGTCGTCTCCCATAAATTCGGTGCGGATCCCTATGCACTGGCAGTTGACGGACGTGTTTATTTATATAACACGTACGACACATTGGAATATGACGGTGAAGGAAATGTCAAGGACAACAGCTACAGCACGATCAACAAGCTGTCCGTCATCTCTTCCTCGGACCTGGTCAACTGGACCGATCACGGAGCAATCCAGGTCGCAGGACCGACCGGCGCTGCCGCATGGGCAACGCAATCGTGGGCGCCAGCGGCCGCGCACAAGGTGATTGACGGCGAGGACCGCTTCTTCTTGTATTTTGCCAACAATGCCAGCGGCATCGGCGTGCTGACGAGCGACAGCCCTGTTGGCCCGTGGACGGATCCGATCGGAAAGCCGCTGATCACAAGAAACACGCCGGGCGTGGAAGGTGTCACGTGGCTGTTTGATCCCGCCGTGCTCGTTGACGATGACGGGAAAGCCTATATCTACTTTGGCGGCGGCATTCCGGAAGGCGAAGCCGAAATGCCGAACACGGCTCGCGTCATGCAGCTGGGCGACGATATGATCAGCGTGCTTGGCGAAGCCGTCACGATTCCGGCTCCTTATATGTTCGAGGATTCAGGAATTAACAAATTTGACGGAAAGTATTACTATACGTACTGCTCCAATTTCTCGGAAGGAACGCGGCCGGAGAACAGTCCCCCTCCCGGCGAAATCGCCTATATGGTCAGTGAGCATCCGATGGGCCCATGGACGTATCAAGGGACCATATTGAAAAATCCCGGGCATTTCTTCGGGGTCGGAGGGAATAATCATCACGCCATCTTTCAGTTTCAACAAAACTGGTATATTGCCTATCACGCCCAAACGTTGTCAAAGTCCATGGGGATTCCGAAAGGCTATCGTTCCACCCATCTGAACCGCGTTTATTTCGAGACGGACGGTACCATCCGAGAGATAGACGCTGATATGGAAGGTGTGGAGGGGGTCCAGTTGCACAATCCCTTCCAGCGAACGGAGGCAGTAACGATGGCATGGAATGCCGGAATTCAAGTCAATCCGTCTACTGCCGCTGAAGACTCGCAGGACAGCCCGATATTGGCGGTCACGGACATCCACGACCGGGATTGGATCGCTGTGGCCAATGTTGATTTCGGAAAAGGAGCATCCGCGTTTACGGCTTGGGTCTCGGGAGTGGAAGGAGGAGGAAGCATGGAGCTTCGGCTGGACCATCCGGAAGGAGAACGGATCGGCACAGTGAACGTACCGCCAGCATCCGGTGCGAAACAGCGTCAGGAAATATCCATTGAAGTTTCAGGCGCATCCGGCATTCATCATCTATACTTCGTATTTACCGGAAAGCAGGATCAGAAGTTATTTGACTTCGAAGCATGGCAATTTGAGCTGTGACTGCATATATACAGCCCGTCCATTCATAACGTGATGATAGCCAGCTAAAAAGGCGCTCGCGAGTCAAGCGGCGCCTTTTATAAGTGCTTCAGGTAAAAATGTACGTACAAGTTAGTGCTGGCCAGAGGCAACGGGAACCGGAACCGTACGGGAGCCATGTAATTTTCTATAATTGTTAGCGCTTATACCAGCATAAGACTTGAATTTTTTATAGAACCAATCCATATCGTTGTACCCCACTGCGTCAGCGATTTCGTATATTTTCATGTCGGTATGCGTCAGCAAGAATTTCGCTTTCTCCATTCGCTGCTGCAGCAGATATTCGTTAAACGTCATCTTCTCGTGGAATTTGAATTTCTGCACCAAGTAGGAATAGTTGAAATGCATCCGTTCGGCAATTTCTTTTAAGGTGATGTTTTGATACATCGAATCCTTCAAATATGCCTTGACCTCTTGAATGACCTGATCCTCCTTTTCCGCATGGACTTGGGACCATCTATTATCCGGATGCCCGTCACCAGAAGGGGGTGCCGGCAAAATCATCCGCAAGCAAGTGTTGAGCTCTTCGACCGTGAACGGTGCAGGCAGATAATCGTTAACTTGCAGCTGCAAGGCTCTCCGGGTCCAATAAAACTCCGTGCTGCCTCCGGTAATAATGATGGGAACCTGGCTTACGCACCGGATGTTTGCGCATAACTCCATACCTTCGGAATCTGAGCCAAGCGCATGGATAATCACCAAGGTGTAAGGCTCCAAAGCAATGAATTGCATGGCGGACGAGGCGGACCTGACGCAGCGGCGCCGCGAGCATCTCAACGCATTCCAATCCGGCCGGATTCCCGGTGTTGCTTCATCATGGGATTGCAGATCAACAAACAGGACATCGTGCACAAAGCTTCCCCCCAACTTCGTTGTAATAACGCTTTCATACGGTTTGATAACATTATGGGGAACGGAAAGCCGGATCACAATGTGCCGATTTTTATATTTCTAACCGATATTTACTTCTTACTGAAAAATACGGGGCCTGTCTATGCGCAAGGAACATTGGCAACCGGAGATTGGACGGGTGAACGATCCCAAATTTGGCAGGTTGTTTCAATAATTTGTAAGCGCTAATATGAAGTTGTATTTATTCGGGCCGGGTCCGACACCGGATCCCTATCACTTGCTTGAAGTGGAAAGGAGGTCATGCTTTGCATCGCATGCCTAAACGCGGCCGATGGGCGGCCACGGCTGTGGCTGCTGCGGTTGCCGCGTCCGTTGTTGTCCTGTTAATCCTGCCCCAAATGGGCAGCCGTGACAAGCCCCCCGCCGAAAGTCAGGCCCCAGGAAAACCGGGGGAAGGAGCAGTGGAGCTAACAGGGGATTCGGATGCGTCGAACGGAAAACTGAATGCCGAACCCCCTGCCGGCACTAATCAAACTGCGTCAACTGAGCCGCAGGCACAGCCGTCCGCATCGCAAGATATTCCCTCGCTGCATGAACTCTTCGAGGAGGATTTTCCAATCGGCGCCGCGATCGAACCGAACCAGACGAGCGGTCCATCATCGGAATTGCTGAAGAAGCATGTCCGCTGGCTGGTGGCGGAGAATGTCATGAAGCCGGATGCAATCCAGCCGTCGGAAGGCCAATTTATATGGACAAATGCCGACCGGATCGTGGAATTTGCCAAGGAGAACAACATGCAGGTCCGTTTTCATACGTTGGTCTGGCATACCCAAGTCGGGGCATGGTTTTTCCAAGATGAGGAAGGCAAGCCGATGGTGGATGAGACAGACCCCAAGCGCCAGGAAGCGAACAAAAAATTGCTGCTGAAACGCCTGGATACCCATGTAAGGACGATCGTCGGCCGATATAAGGACGAGATTACGTCTTGGGATGTGGTGAATGAAGTCATTGAACCGGGGGATCCGGACGGAATGCGCGCGAGCGAATGGTATAAAATAGCCGGTACTGATTACATCGCAACGGCATTCCGAGCGGCCCGGGAAGCCGGAGGACCCGAAGCGAAGCTTTATATTAACGATTACGGCACGGATAACCCTGTGAAAAGGGACCTTTTGTTTCAGCTTGTGAAAAATTTGCTGGAGCAAGGTGTTCCGATCGACGGGGTCGGACATCAGACGCATATTGACATCTATGGCCCATCGGTGGATTCCATCATCACCTCGATGCGAAAATTCGCGGAGCTGGGCCTCGACAATCTTGTCACTGAGCTCGATATGAGCATTTATGCGTGGAATGACCGCAGTGATTACGGCCAAGATCTCCCGCAAGATATCCTGAACCTGCAAGCTGATCGTTATGGCGAGTTATTCAAGGCATTCCGTCAGAATAAGGACATTCTCAGCGGCGTCGTGTTTTGGGGTATCGCCGACGACCATACCTGGCTTCATGGTTTTCCGGTCGCACGTACCAATGCGCCTTTGCTATTCGACCGACAGCATCAGCCTAAACCGGCGTTTTGGGCCGTTGTTAAGGCGGCAAGATCTGAGTGATAAGCGGACGTTTCCGTATAGCCGGGCTAACATTTATGGATTTAATGTCTATAGCTTTATGTCGCTTACGAAATAACGTTGATAAGGAGAGACGAGTGATGAGCAGAAGCATGGAAAGGCTGCCCAAGCTCCATGAAGCTTACGGCAATAGCTTCAAGATCGGCGCTGCCGTGAATCCGATCACGATGGTGACCCAAAAGGATTTATTGGCACACCATTTCAACAGCGTGACGGCGGAAAATGAAATGAAGTTCGAGCGATTGCACCCATCGGAAGAGGTGTACACATTCGAGCAAGCCGACGAGATCGTATCGTTTGCCAAATCAAACGGAATGTCGGTGAGAGGACACACCCTCGTATGGCATAATCAGACGCCGGAATGGGTATTTCAAGACAGCTCCGGCGGCAAGGCCGACCGCGAGCTGCTGCTGGCGCGGATGAAAGCGCACATCCATGAGGTGGTTGGCCGTTACCGTGGAGACATCCATGCCTGGGATGTCGTGAACGAAGCCGTTGCTGACGGCGGAGGCGAACTTCTTCGTTCTTCTCCGTGGCTTGCTTCAATCGGGGAGGATTTTATCGCAAAGGCTTTCGAATACGCGCACGAGGCAGACCCGCAAGCGCTGCTGTTTTATAACGATTACAACGAATCCGTACCCGAGAAGCGGGAGAAGATTTACACGCTCCTTAAATCGTTAAAGGAGCAGGATGTGCCGATTCACGGCGTCGGGCTTCAGGCCCACTGGAATTTGGAGTTTCCATCGCTTGATGATATCCGCAGGGCCATCGAGAGATATGCAAGCCTTGGCATGTTGCTGCATGTAACGGAGCTTGACGTATCCGTTTTTGCACATGAGGATAAGCGGACCGATCTGGCAGCGCCGACGGCAGAAATGCTTGAGCGCCAGGCGGAGCGTTACGGGCAATTGTTCCGGCTGCTTAAGGAGTACAGTGGCAGCATCGCTTCCGTAACCTTCTGGGGAGCGGCGGACGATTATACCTGGCTGGATCATTTTCCGGTAAGGGGCCGTAAAAATTGGCCGTTCGTCTTCGACGAGAACCATCTTCCGAAGGAATCCTATTGGAATCTGCTCAAGGAAGCCAATCCCGAAAGAACATTCCAAGAGATACGTTCGTAAGTCGTATTTCGGCTGTCGCCATAGGTTGAAAGGGGAATCCATCAGATGAACAAAACGCAGATCACGAATCCGGTCATATGGGCGGACGTGCCGGATGTGGATGCCATCCGGGTAGGGGACGTCTATTATATGGTCAGCACCAGCATGCATTCCATGCCGGGCTGTCCGATCATGAGGTCCGAGGATTTGATGCATTGGGAGATCGTCAGTTACGTATACGATACGTTCGAAGACAACGAGGCCCATCGTCTGGAAGGCGGCAGCAATATCTACGGGCAAGGTTCTTGGGCAGCCAGCCTCCGCCATCATCGGGGGGAATTTTATGTTTGCTTCTCCAGCAACGATACCGGACGGTTTTATGTGTACCGCACGGACGATGTTATTCAGGGGCCGTGGCAACGATCCGTCATTGATGGACTGCGGCATGATCCGGGCCTGCTTTTTGAGGATGACCGGGTATTCGTGATCTACGGTAACGGGGATATTTACATCACCGAGCTGACCGCCGATGCAGATGCCCTTAAGCCGGACGGAATCCACCAGCGGCTCTTTGAAACGGAAACGGAGGGCATCGGCTTGCGCTGCGAAGGCTGTCATGCCTACCACATCAACGGTTACTATTATTTACTGTTCATTGAATGGCCGAAGGCAGGGTTCGGCAGCGGCCGGCGCAGACAAATCTGTTACCGGTCACGGGAATTGCTGGGCCCCTATGAACGAAAAATCGTATTGGATGACGATCTCGGCTACCATAACAAGGGAATCGCCCAAGGGGGGGTGTTCGATACGCCGAATGGCAAGTGGTACGCGATGCTGTTCCAGGATCATGATGCCGTCGGGAGAATCCCTTGCCTGGTCCCGGTAACCTGGGAGGAGGATTGGCCCGTGTTCGGCATCGAAGGCAAGGTGCCGGAACGGTTTGAGGTCGACTTGCCGCAAGCCGTTGCGAAGCCGCTCGTGATCAGCGATGAATTCGAATACGAATCGAATAAGCTGGCTCTGAATTGGCAATGGAACCACAACCCGGATCATCGGTTATGGTCCGTGACCGAACGTCCCGGTTTCCTAAGGCTGACAACAGGAAGCCTGGCACCGGCGGGCGTGCTGCAGGCCCGGAATACGCTGACGCAGCGCACGGAAGGGCCGGCATGCACGGGGACTGTCTTATTGGACACGGGGCGTATGAAGCCCGGTGATCATGCAGGGCTTGTTGCCCTGCAAAGCCATTTCGGCACCGTCGGCGTCAAGGTCGCGGAGAACGGCGACAAGTTCATAGCGATGAGCGTGAACGATGGGGACGGCAGGGAGAAGGAGCTGGAAACGGTTCGGTACCGCGGCAGGGAAGTACATTTGAGAATTGATTTTGATTTTGAGAATAGCAAGGATGTGGCCTCCTTTCATTATTCTGTCGACGGGGCTGATTGGATGCCGATCGGCGGTGAGCTGAACATGCGGTATACCTTGGATCACTTTATGGGTTATCGCATCGGGCTTTATTATTATGCGACCAGGCAAACCGGCGGCCATGCCGACTTCGATTATTTTCGTTACGAAAAAGCCGAGCGGTAGAGCACGTAAACAAAATGAAGAGGAGTTGATCGATGTATGAAAAGAACTGGATGGACGCTTAAGTTGTTATTGGCCGTGCTGCTCCTGCTGCCGATAACGCTGGGGCACCCTAACGGTGCTGCTGACGCATGGTCGGGCATGCCGATGTCCAAGCTTCGCGTCAGCGGCAATCAGCTGGTAAACAGCGAGGGGCAGCCCGTTGTCCTCAGCGGATGGCACCAGCCTGGGGGCTCGTACTGGACGTATCAGGGAAGCAACTACTACCTGAACCGGAATGGAGGAAATCGCCATGCTGCCATTTTGGAATATCTAAAGGATATTACCGACACATTCTCCGATACGTCTCCGAAGTACGGCAACAATCACGGCTGGTATATGAATCAGGTCAGGCTCTTTATCGACCGCGAAGACATGGGCGACGTGGCGGCCGGAACGTATAATTTTGCGGGCGTGCAGTCCTTTACGCAGAATGTTGTCGTGCCTTATATCCAGTATGCTAAGAGCAAGGGAATCTACGTTACGCTAGGCCTCGACTTCACGCTCCAGGATAATCAGGCAACGACGCAAGCCAATCTCGAGAAATTCAATCAAATCTGGGGATATCTTGCGGCACAGCCGGCGATTAAAAGCGCAGACAACGTCATGTTCGAGATTATCAATGAGCCGGTGCTGTCCTATGCGAATGGACGCTGGGGAGGACACCCGTCTGATCCCGATTTTCCGGCGTTTTGGGACTCGCTGCGCAATTTTCAAAATTCCATCATTTCCACGATCCGCAGTCAAGGGGCAGATAACGTGATATGGGCCGCCGGCCTTGGATGGGATCAATATTATCAGTTATGCGCCACGCGTCCGCTAACCGATCCGCTGAACAACATCGGATATGCCGTGCATTGGTACCCGGGCTATGGAGCAAAGGATAACGGCTCGATACTCCAGCAGCAATGGGATACCAACATTAAGCCTTGCGCGGACAATTATCCGATCAATATTACGGAAACGACCTGGTTCAAACGGTTGCCGGGAGACTCGGAGTACTGGGAGCTGTTCAACGGCTCGAACAAAGGCTTCGGCAAAAACACCAAAGCGATATTTACGACAGCCGGGAACGTCAGCATCGCGGTCCACATGAACGGTTTTCTTCTGCAGCCGGGGCCAAGAAGCACGTTTGCCGATCCGACGTCAGGTCTGCTCTTCGACGGCGATCCGGCACGGGACGGCATGGCCCGCTTTATCTTCGAATGGTATTACGAACGTGCGCAGCTTCATCCATGGAACGGCATATGGAATGGTATTATATCGGGAGAAACCTATAAAATCGTGAACCGTGCCTCAGGGAAGGTGATCGACGTCCCGGGCGGACAAAACAGCAATTCGCTGCAGCTGCAGCAATGGCCAGACAATAACGCCACGGCGCAGCGATGGGTTGCGGACGATATGGGAGCATACAACAATGTATACCGGCTTCGCAGCGTCAGTTCGAGCGACGGCAAGGTGATGGATGTTAGAAACGGTTCTTCAAACAACGGGGAAGCAATACAGCTCATGCAGGATTATGGGAATCAAGCGCAGCGATTCCGTCTGATCAAGCTCAGCAACGGATACTGGAGCATCCTTAACGCCAACAGCAATAAAGCCGTCGAAGTGGCGGGTGGTTCGTCCGCAGACGGAGCCAAGCTCCAGCAGAATCCTTATCGAGGGGATTTGCATCAGCAATGGCAGCTGGTCAAGGTGAATTAAACAGCATGATTGCATAAAAGTGACTACATTTGAGTGATAGCATTAGGACATAGTTTGCCGGGCGGTGTGTTTGATTGGATATCGCCCGGTGCCAAACCAATGTACTGAAGGGGAGAGGAACATGAGGGAGAAGGCTCCGGCCGGATACGACCGGCATCGGGAACATATCGCCAGGGGGAAAATCGAAACGGTGGAATATGCATCCGAAACGGTAGGCAATGATCGTAAGGCGATGATCTACACGCCTCCGGGGTACGCGGAAGACAACGTATACAGCGTTCTTTATTTGCTGCATGGCATCGGAGGTGATGAAACCGAATGGTACCGTCATGGCGATCCGCAGACGATCCTAGATAATCTATATGCGGAAGGGAAACTTGCGCCCATGATCGTCGTGTTTCCGAATGGCCGTGCGATGCCGAACGATCGGGCGGAAGGGGACCTGTTTGATCCGGACAAAGTGAAAGCGTTCGAGACGTTCGAATACGATTTGCTTGATGATCTGATTCCCTTCGTCGAGTCACGATATTCGGTATCGACAGGCCGGGAAAACCGTGCGATTGCGGGGTTGTCTATGGGCGGGGGGCAATCGTTAAATATCGGCTTGAAGCATCTCGACCGTTTCGCATGGATCGGCGCTTTTTCCCCGGCTCCCAACACGAAATCACCGGAACAGCTCGTCCCGGATCCGGAAGAAGCGTCGGCATTACTCAAATTGCTCTGGCTGTCATGCGGCGATGAAGACAATCTTAAGCCGATTAGCGATCGGACACATGCGTATTTATCGGAGCATCGCGTTCCTCATGTGTGGTATGAGGAAAGCGGCGGACATGATTGGCCCGTATGGAAGAACGATTTGTATCATTTTTCGCAGCTCCTATTTAAAGATAACTAATGTAAGAAGGAAGCCTTGCGCCTTATTGGCCGGGCTTTTTACTTTCAGCCATGAACGAAAGGGTAAAAACATGACGATATTGCCGAAGGAAATCATGTCCATGCTGGACAGAAACGGTACAAAAGCCGCTGATCTGGTGTACTGGATGGAGTGCGACCGGTTGCCGGACGGCGGCTTTGCGGACAGCTATCTCATCTTGTCCCGGGAATCACTCCACATCTTCCGTAGCAGCGGCATTTCGAAGGAGAAGACGTTTTCGGGATATGCAGCCGGCCGGCATAAGGACACTGGCAAGCTGGTGCAAGACGGTTCCGTCGATTGGGCATGGGAGCGCATTCCCCTTGAACGACTTGAAGCCTTGACCATCGTCAATCTGGTCGCTTCCGGCATGGTCGTCGCCAAGGAGCAGGAGGAGCGAGTGATCGGCGCATTCACAAGCGGTCATATGAAACAGGCTGTCCGATTTGCGCAAGCCTTCGACAAAATGAAGAAGAACGAGCCCATTGAGGCCTTCGAACAGGATGAGGAAGCGCATGGGGCTTCCTGCCCGACATGCGGATTGATCTACCCTGAAGAAGGCAGGCCGTTCTGCCCGAAATGCATGAAAAGACATGCCGTTTTCGCACGTTTGCTTTCATTTGCAGGCAAGTACAAGCTGTCCATCTTTTTTATCGTGTTGTTTATGCTGCTGAACTCGGTGACCGGTCTCGTCATTCCTTATTTTCAAGGCACGGTGCTATTTGATCAGGCGCTTGCCGGCAATGGGGCTTTCGCGGGGCGGATCGGCCTCGTCATTGTGATCATTCTGGCATTCCGTACGCTATCGCTGTTATTCGGAATCTTGTTCGGCACCATCATCGCAAAGCTGGCGGCCAAGGTCGCCTTCGATTTGAAAACGGCTGTATTTACCGCGTTGCAGCGGTTATCGCTCGATTTTTTCATGCGCAGGCAGACCGGCCATCTGATGACCAGAGTGAACAACGACGCTCAGGAATTGCAATATTTTTTCGTCGACGGGCTTTCTTATTTCATCGTGAACGCGATGAACATCATCGGCATCACCGCCGTGCTTCTGTGGATGGATTGGCGGCTTACGCTGATTTGCCTGCTGCCGATGCCGCTGGTACTATGGCTTGTCCGGAGCGCGTTTCCGAAGCTGTGGCGCTTGTCCTGGCGGAGACACCGCAAGGTAAGCGTTCTGAATTCAATCATCAGCGATTCGGTTCGCGGCTCGCGGGTCGTCAAGGCATTCGGTAAAGAAAAGGTGGAGATCAGCCGCTTTCAGCGGTCGAATAATGCATTTTCCGTGGCGGAACAGCGTTTCAACAAATTGAGCGGTACGGTGTTCCCGATTCTCAATTTTCTGACCCAAGCGGGCGGGATATTGATTTGGGCGTTCGGCGGTTGGTATGTGATGCAAGGCCAGATGTCGTTCGGCACTGTGCTGACGTTCGTCAACTATATGATGATGCTGTACGGGCCGATTCAGTTCATGAACAATATCGTCGGCTGGTGGTCCAATTGTATGGCGGCGGCGCAGCGTATCTTCGAGATCCAGGACGCCGTGCCGGATGTAGCAGAGCGTCCTGGCGCCGTTACGTTGCCGGCGATGAAAGGCGATATTGAAGTCGATAACGTCACGTTCGGCTACGAGCCGAACAAACCGATTTTGAAACAAGTGTCCTTGCGCGCGAGGCCGGGGCAGATGATCGGCATCGTCGGCCATTCGGGTGCGGGGAAATCGACGCTCGTCAATCTGGTGTCGCGATTGTACGACGTAACCGAGGGAGAAATTCGGATTGACGGCGTCAATGTCAAGGATCTTTCGACAGCTTCATTGCGGCGTCATATCGGGATCGTCTCTCAGGATGTTTATGTGTTCTCGGGCAGCATCGCCGAAAATATCGCATACGCTGATCCCGATTGCTCGGTTGAGGACATCCTGCATGCAGCCAAGATCGCGAACGCGCACGATTTCATCGAGAAGCTGCCCGACGGCTACGATACGGAGGTCGGTACGGGCGGCTATAGCTTGTCCGGCGGGGAGAAGCAGCGGCTGTCGATCGCCAGAGCCGTGCTGCACAACCCGAAGGTGCTCATTCTCGACGAGGCGACCGCATCGCTCGATACGGAGACGGAGCTGTATATCCAGCAGGCGCTCGATTCGCTTGTCAAAGGACGGACGACGATCGCGATTGCACACCGGCTGTCCACGCTAAGGCAAGCCGACTATTTGGTCGTGATGGATAAAGGCGTTGTCGTCGAAGCCGGTACGCACGAAGAGCTGATGGCGACGGAGGGCATCTATCGGGAACTCGTCCGCAAACATGATGAAGCGCTCAGAATGAAGGGGGAAATCATCGCATGAGGATGGAAGAACATCGGGGAATGGAGCTGGCGGATGCAGCGGGCATCCGATATTTAACGCCGGGCAATTCGGAGTTTATGGAGACAAGCGGCCGCATGCTGTCGGTCCGGACCGGAGGTGAGATGCATTCGCCGGTATACGTGCATTGCTCCTTCCCGCATACGAACCAGCGCTCATTCTTGTCGATTCGAACGGCGGGCAACAAGGAGATCGGCATGATCCGCCATCTTGACGATTTTCCACAGGGGACGGCTTCCCTGATCGAAAGGCAGATGAAGATTCGTTATTTTACGCCGGAAATTACGAAGGTTATTGCCGTAAGCGAGGAGTTCGGCTATTCCTATTGGGAAGTAGCAACGACGGCCGGGCTTTGCCGGTTTACGGTGCGAAACGGCAGCGGCAACGTCAAGTTCGCGGCGGAGAACCGCCTGCTGATCACCGACGTCGACGGAAACCGCTTCGTCATCCCGCAGGTGGATCAGTTGAGCGACAAGGAATACCGAATGATCGAAATGAGAATGTAAACGACGGCAACGGAGGAATATCGATGAATTTGAATTTCACGCTCTCAGATCAGGATCTAGCGGCGGTACGCCAAATCGTCGGAGGGGAGATCGCTTATTGCGTCCCGGCCGACCTGTCGCTGGAAGGACGGCGGGTGGAGGGCTATCTGGCGATCGGCGGCGGCAGGTGGGCGTATGTGCAAGACGGCCAGGTGCGGGATCACGGGGACATCGCGGAGGCCAGCGATTACAAGCTGATGCCGTTCGTTGGCAATGCGGTGCTCGAAGCCACGGAGAACGAGACGAAGCGAATCATCGTCAGGGTGACGATGCAGCATGCGGCAAGGTACGGCTATATCGCCCAAATCTTGAACGACATGGCCGCCAGTCGCCCCGTCCGGATTTATCATGACGAAGCGGACCCGGTTTGTGCAGCATGCGGGCGATCGCTCGTCCCGGGTACGCGGGTATGTCCCCGCTGTATGAGCAAAGCAGCCGCTTTCAAACGACTGCTTCTTGTATCGAGAAGTCACTGGCGTAGCTTGATGCTCGGTCTTGGCGTCCTGATCGCCGCTTCGGCGCTGGCGCTGGCGGGACCTTATTTCCAGAAGCTGCTCGTCAACGCTGCGCTGGTGCCCCCTGCCGGGCAAGAAGCGAGCGTTAGAGTGTTCATCCTTGCGCTGGCGGGGATGCTGTTCACCCTGGCCTTCGGCGAGCTGCTCGGCATCGCCAGAAATCGGATCATGGCCAGCGTCAGTTCGGGCATTGCGGCCGATTTGCGCAAAACGGTATTCGATCGGATTCAGAGTATGTCGCTCGGATTTTTGACGTCGCAGCGGGCGGGTGACCTGATGAACAGGGTGACGGCCGATACGGACCGCATCCGTCATTTGATTCAGGAGATGTGCACGACGGCCATCTACCAACTGATCATCCTGATCGCTTCAGCGACGCTGCTCTTTTCGGCGGATTGGCGGCTGGCGCTGATCGTGCTGCTTCCGGCGCCATTCGTTGCTTATTTGCACTACTATATTTGGAGACACGTGCTGCACAAGCTGTTTCACAAGCAGTGGCGCATCTCCGACAAGGCGAACTCGTTCCTTCATGATGTCCTGAGCGGCATTCGGGTCGTCAAGGCGTTCGGCCAGGAAGAGCGGGAGATCCGCAGATTTCGGGAATACAACGGTGAATTCGCCGCTGCCGCGATCAAGAGCGAGAAGTTGTACAGCATTTTATCGCCTATCTCAAATTATTTGATTCAGATCGGGCAATATCTCGTTCTCATGATCGGCTGTTACATGATTATCGGCCGGGAAATGAACGTAGGCGAGCTGATCCAGTTCAGTGCCTATGCGGCAATGATATTCGGGCCGATCTCCTGGTTGATGTTCATGCCGCGCTGGATTGCGAATGCCGTCATTTCGATGCATCGCGTATTCTCGGTGATCGACGAACAGCCGGAAGTCATCGATGCAAAGGACGCAGTGGGGCACCGGATTCGGGGCTCGATCGAGTTCTCGGGCGTTTTTTTTGGTTACCGATCGTATGAGCCTGTTCTGAAGGAAATCAACCTCACCGTGAAGCCGGGGGAAATGATCGGTCTTGTCGGTCATTCCGGTTCGGGCAAATCGACGACGATCAACCTGATTTCCCGTTTTTATGATGTCAATGAAGGGGAGATACGGATCGATGGCATCGATATCCGGATGATCCGGCAGGAGGATTTGCGCTCGCAGATCGGCGTTGTGTTGCAGGAGACCTTCCTGTTCAGCGGGACGATTGCGGAGAATATTCAATACTCGAAGCCGGGCGCGAAACCGGAAGAAGTAATCGAGGCGGCCAAAATCGCCAACGCGCATGATTTTATTATCAACTTGCCCGACGGTTACGACACGAGGCTCGAAGAGAACGGGAACAATTTGTCGGGAGGCGAGCGACAACGCATAGCGATCGCCCGCGCCGTGCTGAACGATCCCCGAATCCTCATTCTGGACGAGGCGACGGCCTCGCTAGATATCGAGACGGAAGCGGCCATCCAGGAGGCACTGAAGCGGGTGACGAAGAATCGCACGACGATCGCGATCGCGCATCGTCTCTCTACACTGCGCAATGCCGATCGACTTGTCGTTCTCGACAAGGGGCGGATCGCGGAAATCGGCACGCATCGCGAATTGATGGAGAAGCGGGGCATCTATTATAAGCTGATTGCCGCCCAGCGCAGCATGTCCCGCAAGAGCGGATCGTCCGCGGTGGTATCGCCGCAAGTTTAGGCAGGTCGGTACAAGGCGTGGCAGCGAAATCAATTGAATGAATGTGGGCTTTTGCTGTAAGCCTAAACAACGACTCGAATGAAAATATCGAGTCGTTTTGTATGTTTTTTATGACAGCTATTCATTTTGTTCGCAGTGGCGAGTACCTCTTAATTTACTGCCGCTAGGATCTCGTGCCTTCCCGGCTGCAGTATTCTGGAATCGTTCTGCAATTTCAATTCCGCTGTTGTGGTTTAAGTATGAACCGGGTTTCTTTTTGGGAGGACGGTTATGCCAGCCACGGTTTCGAATAGCCAACTGACCACCGCACCGTAGGCATAATGATTCAGACTGTTGTCGGGCTTGCAAAAGAAATTTGGCAAATGTAGCCTCGGCGCGCGCATAGAATCCCGAAGGCGTGTTCAGATGCGACACTCCTTTTCACTCGTATCTCGTTTACTATTGCCCTATGGTACGACGTAATCTGCCCTTATGTACGATATCTAGTCCGAATCGATCATGTATAATGAATAATAAAGAAGGTTATCACAGTGAATGGCACAACCGATTAATTTGCAATCCATATTCAGATGGGGGTACTCATATGACATTGCACACATCCATAGGGAGAATAAACATAACGGATCAGGTTATTTCGAAGATTGCCGGAACAGCAGCGAAAGCAACAGATGGTATTGTATCGATGACCGCTGGCCTTGTGGACGGGGCAGTTAAGCATTTAAGCGGCAAAAGGATGATGAAGGGAATTCAAGTAAAAATCTCAGATGCAACGGTTTCAGTTGAACTGAGAATTATTGTTCAACACGGGTTGAAGATCCACGAGGTATGCCATGGTTTACAGCGTAACGTCCGCGAAGCTATCGAACAATTAAGCGGTCTTACGGTTGCTGCGGTTCATGTTCGTGTGGAAGGATTGTCCCTATCATAGAAAAGACTGACATTAAGAACTTGCAGATATATATCATGAAGATAGGAGAAGAGAATGGAGTTAAACGCTAATTGGATTGGAAAAGAAACTACCTTAACGGCCGCAAGGATCCCTATCGTATTGTGGGTTCTTCTCGTAACCACAGCAACCATAACGTTGCAGACGATCGTCAATCCTGTCATTGTTCCGACCATTTATTTCCTTGTTATGATTGCCGTCCATGTGTTGTTGTACTGGCATGTGAAGGTCGTCGTATCCGTCTCTCGATTACTTTACGTCACCGTCCAGGGCGTTTTAATTTTCAGTACAGCCCTTTTGATGCCTGATGGTATGCCAGCGCTGTTGATCGGGCTGCTACCCGTATTAATTGGTCAGTGCTTGGCTATCTATCGTAGGTTAATCATTGTATCCATGATTTTCGGGATTCTGTACGCTTGTTTTTGCATATTTACTTTAAATACGCAGTGGTCCAATGATATATTGTTATTCATTGCGTTGATGATCTTTATGACCATTATCATCATATCGTATGCAATATTATTTTACAGGCAAGTTGAATCTCGGATGCGGACCGAATTTTTTCTGAAGGACTTAAAGCAAGCTCATGATCAAGTCGAACAACTTACTATCGCCAACGAAAGGCAACGAATGGCAAGAGATCTTCATGACACGCTTGCACAGGGGCTGGCGGGGCTCATTATGCAACTTGAAGCGACTGAAGCGCATCTGAATAGAGGGAACTTGGAGCGTGCCAAGGAAATAGTTAATAAATCGATGAGTCAGGCCAGACGAACGTTGGCTGATGCAAGGAATGCCATTGATGATTTGCGTGCTCGGACGCTGCCTGAACTTGATTGGCAGGATGCAGTGAAGAGTGAGATTCATCGATTTTCCTCTGCAACAGGCACTCCAGTAAAGCTAAATAATGCCGTTAAGATGCGCTTGTCCGGGAAGACAATGGAGCATCTTCTCTATGTACTACGAGAAGCATTAACGAATATCGCAAAGCATGCCGAGGCAACCGATGTTATCGTTCAAATGGAAGACACTACCGATGGGAACTTCCGTATGACGATTCGGGATAACGGTATCGGATTTAATCCGGACATCATCGGTAACCAAGCGGGACACTATGGGCTTATCGGCATAAAGGAGCGTGTTCGGTTGATTGGCGGGCATGTAAACATTCTGAATACGGGAACAGGTACTTGTATTCAGATTTTATTACAGAAAAAGGAATCGGAAGGCGGATAAGATCATGAAACATAAGATACTGATTGTGGACGACCATTGGGTGGTACGGGAAGGATTGAAAATGATTCTGGAAACGGATGAGCAGTATGAAGTCATCGGCGAAGCCGAAGAGGGAGAGTCGGCGATAGGCCTGATCAAGGAAGCCGAGCCGGACATCATTTTGTTAGACCTGAATATGCCTGGTGGATTGGACGGTCTGGGCACGCTGGAAAAGATGAAAGAGCTCCAATTGGAAATACCGGTGATCATCTTGACGACTTATAATGAGGACGAGCTGATGATGAATGCTCTAGCCCTAGGCGCCAAAGGATATCTGCTGAAGGATACAAGCAGAGATAACTTGTTTCGAACGCTCCAGTCTGCCTTGCGTGGCGAGACGCTGCTGCAACCTGAAATTACGTCAAGAGTGTTTGCATTCCGCCAGGATCGGAAATCCTCATTAGTGCCCGAATCATCTTACCAGGTCACTCCGAAAGAGCGAATCATTTTACAAGCGATAGCAAGAGGGGCGCGAAATAAGGAAATCGCCTCGGACTTGGGAATATCGGAAAGAACGGTGAAAGCTCATCTAACCAATATTTATAACAAACTGGGAGTCGACTCGCGGTCGGAGGCGGTAGCTGTATCAATCGAAAAAGGAATTCTTCAATTGTAAGACATCGCACTTAGCCTTGGTCTGCCCATACTTCTCTATCTGCCTGGTCGTACCATAGGAGACCCTATCGTACGATTTTTTTATTGTGTCGTAGATCCCTTCTTTGCACAAGTGTGGAATCCTTTGTTTCATTATGAAGAAACGGAACGAGAATATGACAAGGAAGTTTCCGAATTGGATGTATGATGACCACCAGTCCATATTTTTTCTTCCCGATCGTACATGTAGGGCATGCCCTTTTGTACGATTTTTTTTGATCCGTTATTCGATATGATCGGGTAAAGAGGTTGTCCTGCAGGCAATTCCTCTCGATTACTGCTTGATGAAAGGGGAAGAAATAGAGTTATGGCAAAATGGTTATATCGCCTCGGTGCATGGTCTGCGAGGAAAAGGAAATCGGTAATTATTGGAGGATTCGCACTGCTTATATTGCTCGCGACCTTGGGGCTTAGCCTGGGAACTTCCTTTACGGGGGAGATGACCATACCTGGCACCAAATCAGACCAGGCCGCTGACATTTTAAAAGAAGAATTTCCGTCGTCCGATGACGGTGGTCAGATAAGGTTGGTTTTTAAAGCCGATGATGGCACCCTTGAATCAGACATCAGTAAGAAATGGATTCTTCAGGCTTTGGAGGACGTCCAAAAGGATTCGTTCGTAAAATCCGTGTTGAGTCCATACGACGCAATGACGATAAGCCCAGACAAAAAGATCGGATATGCCGATATAACGTATGTTCAGCCGGCAAACGAGGTTGGAGAGCACTCAAAAGAGCATGTTCTGGGAATTGTGGAATCCTTACGCGGGAAAGGGATTCAGACAGAGCTCGCAGGCAGCGTGGCATTCTCGGAAATTGAAATCGGTGCAATCTCTGAAGTAATCGGAATCCTGATTGCCTTTATGATTCTGGCATTCACCTTTACATCGTTCCTTGTTGCTGGTCTTCCGATTTTGACGGCCGTCATCGGTCTTGGCATTGGATTAATGACCATCATCATCGGCTCCAACTTTATATCGATGTCATCTTTCTCGATTACGCTTGCCGTCATGCTCACTTTGGCCGTAGGCATCGATTACGCTTTGTTTATCGTTTCCAGGTATCGCCAGCAACTGGCAGAAGGATACGACCGTCATACGGCAATTGCGCAGGCCAATGCTACGGCCGGAAGTTCGGTTGTATTTGCGGGATTAACCGTTATCATAGCTCTGGTGGGGTTGTCCGTTGTACAGATTCCGTTTATTACCATGATGGGTCTCGCCGCAGCGGTTAGTGTACTATTCGCAGTATTGATCGCCGTTATATTTGTACCGGCCGTATTGGGAGCTGCAGGGGAGCGGATCAGTCCTTCACGTGAGAATAAATGGCTTCGGAGATGGTCAGGGAGTAAAAAGGAGAAGGTCGGCGGTAGTCGTTGGGGCAAGGTCGTAACGAGAAAGCCTTGGCTTACATCCATTCTATGCATTGCCATTCTGATCACATGCACCGTACCGTTTCTCCACATGGAGCTTGGGTTGCCAGACAATGGCTTGAAGTCTACCGATACGACGGAGCGCCGCGGCTATGATCTGCTAGCCGAGGGATTCGGAGAAGGATTTAATGGACCTCTTGTAATTGTGGCAAGAGCTAAAGGGAGTGCAGATGCTCAAACGGATATTGAAAAGGCAACGGCATATATAAAAGAACTGCCAAATGTAGCAAGTGTATCGCCAGCCATTCCAAGTCCTTCGGGGGAGACGGCTATCATCAATTTGCTGCCGGAGACGGGTCCACATGATATTCGTACGACCGAGCTTGTAAAGACAATTCGGGACAAGGCAGACCAGATCAATAAGGACAGCCATTTAGAAATCATGGTCACAGGCGGAACAGCGGTTAACATCGATATTTCCGAAAAGCTTGCTGAAGCGTTGCCTAAGTTTGCGCTGCTGATCGTTGGTCTTGCCTTCGTGCTTCTCATGCTCGTATTTCGTTCCGTGCTTGTACCGATAAAAGCCGTAATTGGGTTCTTGTTTACGCTAGGAGCTACTCTGGGCTTTATTGTATGGGTTATACAAGACGGTTATCTTGCGAGCCTGTTCGGCATTCCCGAACCTGGCCCTGTACTAAGCTTTCTGCCGATCCTTGTAACAGGCATTCTGTTTGGTCTTGCTATGGATTATGAAGTATTCCTTGTCAGTAGGATGCGCGAAGAGTACACAAATACGGGCGATGCACGCCAATCCGTAAAAAACGGAATCACACATAGCGGTCCGGTGGTTACAGCAGCAGGGCTGATCATGATTGCCGTATTTGCCAGCTTTATTTTGGCCGAGGATCCAATCATCAAGTCCATGGGACTGGCACTTTCCTTTGGAATTCTGGTTGATGCCTTTATCGTACGTATGACCCTTGTTCCGGCGATCATGACGATCTTTGGGAAGAGTTCCTGGTATTTGCCAAAATGGTTGGATCGTATCTTGCCCAACATTGATGTAGAAGGCGAATCTGTTATGAAAGACACACAAGGAATGGATCAGGGATCCAAGGGATAAGCTTTATCGTTCGGCCATCCTGAAGTTTAGTGATAGCTCAAGTCTCTTACTTGTGATACAAAGGACAGTAGATTTTGCTTCCAAATCGTACATAAAGGGCACGCCCTTCATGTACGATTTTTTGGTTTCCGATTAGTTTCTCGGTTTTTTAACCCGCTGTGTATAAAAAGATCAGTGGGTTTTTATACGTGGAGAAGGAGAATTAGTATCCAGTTTAACTGGTAACGCGCTTTTTAATATTTACAAATCATGTTTAGTTTCTCTATGGTTCGTTTTCGTAAGCAGTTATATGATCTTGGTGAGCATCAAAATGAAAGCGCTGCATATTCATGCAGCCATTAAGGGGGGGAAATAGCGCATGTGGATGCGTAAAATCAGTCTGCTGTTATGCAGTCTGATTCTGGTGATCATGACGGCATGCAGCAGCAGCCTGGGAGGTGATGCGAAGACAGTCGACCCCGACAAAGCGGAAGAGGCCGTCAACGCGCCTGCGGAAGCGACAAACGAGCAGCCGACAAACGATTCAAGCAGCCAGGGAGTATTAACCGGTACGTCTGAGATGGATTTTGATATGGGCGGCCGCACCATCAAATGGGTGTCCTGGTATGACGAGTCCATCCAGGAAGACAACCCTGACAACATTGAACGGAAACATAACTTGGAAGAGCTGATGAAAAAACATAATTTCAAAATGGAATACGTAGTCGTGGATTTCGGCGAGTACCAGGATAAGGTGACAGCCTCGCTGGTGGCGGGCGAACCGATCGGCGACATCATCCGGGTAGCGCGGCCATGGATGATTCCGACGCTGGTCAATCAAGGATTGTTCGCGCCGGTGGATGAATACACGAAGAATGAGAAGGTATTTATCCAGCAGTACACGAACGAGTACTCCCAATACGAAGGAAGGGGCTACGGGTTCAGGACCGGCATTAACGGCGCGTCATCCGGCATTTTCTATAACCGCACGTTAATGAATCAATTGGGCATGAAGCCACTGCAGGACTACGTCAACGAAGACAACTGGAACTGGGGGACGTTCATTCAGGTCGCGAAAGAAGCAAACAAAGATTCCAATAACGACGGCAAGTTAGATATTTGGGGTCTTGCATCCGCTTCCTTGCTGGTTCCTGCCATGGCCTCGAACGAAGCGAATCTGGTCATTCTCGATCAACAAGGACTCGAGGATCCCAAAACCTTGGAAGTGCTGAACTTCTTGTCGCGTCTCGCAACCGAGTCGGTGGGGAGGCCAACGGAAGGGGGAGACTGGACCGAGCCGGGCCAATTTTTTCGCCAAGGCAACACATTGATGGTTGCAGGCAGCGATTATGAAATGGAAAACTTCAAGCAGGACATGCCGGATTACGATATCGGATTTCTCCCATTTCCGAGAGGGCCAAGCGCATCAAGCTATCATTCGCATAATACGATCCCGAATTACCTGACGATTCCAAGCGCCGTAGAGCATCCCGAACGTCTGGTGTATATCTACGAGAAAATCAACGATATCGACTCGATCTACGACTATCCGAAACAATCTACGCTGGAGACTTTATTCAGCAACGAGGACGATATTCAGAATGCCAAGCTGGCCGGTGAGAGCATTAAAGTGATTGATACCGAGAGCGGATACCCATCCATGCCATATTACGAATTTATAGGGGAAATCATGGAAGGCATCCCGGTATCGACGGTCGTCGAGAAATATAAAGGGCCGTTCCAGGCGGCGATTGATGCGGTTTGGAAAAAGTAATCATGGTCTCAAAAGGAATCTAGGCCAGTCCTCCCGGCGTATTGAAGGGAAGAGTCAGGTACAGCGTTACAGATGGAAGCGACTTTAGATCAATGCCTTTTAACGGCAGACGGTGGATAGCCTTTCGCTTCCTTGAACACTTTGCTGAAATAGGAAAGATCTTGAAAGCCGCAGGATTCAGCGGCTTCCGTCACGGTAACGCCGCCGGCCATCAGCATGATTTCAGCATTATTGACACGTACCCGCTGCAGGTATTCCTTGTAGGTCGAACCGGTATTCTTTTTGAATAGTTTCCCTAAATAAACGGGATGGAGGTTGAACTGCTCGGCAAAGTCGTTTAACGACAAGTCTTCCGCATAGTGTTCTTCAATGAAGGAAGTCAGCTTCTTGATTCGCGGATCGATAGGCATGATCGTTTGGCGATGCATGCCGTGAAGGAGCCGATGGAGAATGAGTTCGAACAATGCACGGGCATGAATCATATAAAACGGTTGTTTATTCATCCACACGTGGTTGAACTCCCGGATGTAGGCAAGAATCTCCTTGGTGATCAATTTCTTCGTAACGACGCCAAACGGAAGCCGGATATGATTGTGCGGCTCGGCCCAGAAAAAATTGAAAGGATACGCATGCATGGGAGATTCCTTGAAGGTATGGGCTTCCCGTACGCTTCCTCTGGGTACGTACACCAGATCGCCCGCCTCAACTGCAAATTTTTTGCCGTCAATGTAGTAGTTTGCCCGGCCATTAACGACGAACGTCAAATCGTGAAACCCGATGCGGGCCTTCTGAATTCTCCAATCCGGATAACATTTGCGGTCCACGAACAGAAAAACATTCGGTACGAGATGAGGGTGATATTCAAGCTCCAAGCGAAGATCGCCTCCTTTTAAAACAAATTGTAATGTCCCAAGGATCATTTACAACCTGTGATTGGATTGTATTTAACATGGAATCACCATGGAATCTCCGCTTGTGATTATCGAAATTGTCAAATGCGAGAAGGGAACGGAAGACGCTCGGCGTGCTGTTTGTTTAGCTAAGGCGATTAACCGATTGTTAGCGGAGCAAGCGATGGAGTGGAATTGACAAGCTGGATAGGTATTCAACCGAGTACGCTCTGATTCACGAAACCAAAAATTATTAGGGAGGAGCATTTTCATGAATTCATGGATTAAAAAAGCATTATGTACATGTTTGTCTCTTGTCATTGCATTGTCTCTTATGGCGGTACCTGGTGATGTTTCCGCAGCTAGTGACGCCGTCGTGAATGTATCGTCGGAGAAACAAGTGATTCGCGGTTTCGGAGGCATTAACCACCCGGCATGGATCGGCGATTTGACGGCAGCACAGAGAGAGACCGCTTTCGGGAACGGGCCGAATCAGTTAGGCTTCTCGATACTAAGAATCTACGTGCATGAAGACCGAAATCAATGGTACCGCGAGCTGGAGACGGCCAAACGAGCCATTGCTCTTGGAGCTATTGTCTTTGCTTCGCCATGGAATCCGCCCGCCGACATGATTGAGACCTTCAACCGTAACGGCGTGTCCGCAAAACGACTTCGATACGACAAATATGCCGCGTATGCCCAGCATCTTAACGATTTCGTGACGTACATGAGAAACAATGGCGTCGATCTGTATGCGATATCCGTCCAAAACGAGCCCGATTATGCACATGACTGGACATGGTGGACACCGCAGGAAATGCTTCGGTTTATGAAAGAAAATGCCGGATCGATCAACACGAGAGTCATCGCGCCGGAATCGTTCCAGTATCTGAAAAATATGTCGGATCCGATTTTGAATGATCCCCAGGCGCTTGCCAATATGGATATTCTCGGCGCTCATCTGTACGGGACCCCGATCAGCAATTTCGCTTATCCGCTATTCAAACAAAAAGGAGCGGGAAAAGATCTCTGGATGACGGAGGTATACTATCCGAACAGCGACAACAACTCGGCGGATCGCTGGCCCGAAGCCCTGGATGTGTCTTACCATATCCACAACGCGATGGTAGAGGGCGATTTTCAAGCTTACGTATGGTGGTATATCCGCAGATCTTACGGCCCGATGAAGGAGGATGGCACGATCAGCAAACGCGGCTACAATATGGCTCATTTCTCCAAGTTTGTCCGCCCCGGCTATGTCAGGGTGGATGCCACGAAAAATCCTGAATCCAACGTTTACGTATCAGCTTATAAAGGTGACAACAAAATCGTTATCGTTGCGATTAACCGGAGCAGCGTTGGGGTCAATCAGAACTTTGTCCTGCAAAACGGATCGGTTTCGCAGGTATCAAGGTGGATCACGAGCAGCAATAGCAATCTCCAGCCAGGAACATCTCTCAATGTAACAGGGCGCAATTTCTGGGCTCATCTTCCCGCGCAAAGCGTTACAACTTTTGTGGGTGAACTCGGGCGGTAACATACCGATAATGCATAGGAATCAAAGTTCAAGATAAAGGGCTCTGTCTTCAGATCGTACAGGACGACTTGGAAGGACAGCTCTTTGTTCTGGCTGCAAATTAGTCAGCTGCCCCTCGATGCTCAGACGCATTATATTTCAGGCGGTTTACCTTTAGGCTCCATAATTATATAAGCCTTCAAACACAGAAATTGCTCGACTGTTGTTTGAAGGCTTTTTATCATGCATCCATTAAAAGATAGATCGTCTGCACCTAGTTAAACAGGGGATGAGACTCCATTGCAGACGGGCTTGTGGACATGTACGCTACATCGTTAATTCTTCATGAGGGTTGATCGGTCACAATCTGCCATTCAATCCCGAATTTATCGATGACTTGACCTGTGGCCGGGCTAAATCCCGTTTCCTGGAGCGGCATGATTTCCTTCCCACCGTTTTGCAAAAGGGAAAAGAGTTTTCTCGCGGTTTCGGCATCTTTAACAACGATCATTAAGTTGATGGAAGAGCCGGGCTGCGGAGTTTGGCCGGGAAGGTAATCGGCCAGCATGATCTCGGAATTTCCGATTTTCAGGTGAGCGTGCATCACGCGTCCTTCATTCTCCGGTGTAACCTCAATCCCCATTTCTCCAGGCCAGTCCCTTAAATACTCTTGTCCAATGATTTCCGCACCGAAGAGCTCCTGGTAAAATTGAATGGCTTCCTGGGCCCTGCCGTCCAGCATCAGATATGGCGTAATGACGATATCCATCGTTATCCCATTCCTTTCTGTTGTAAATAGAAGTACAAGTTCATACTGACAGAAAAACGAGCGAATAACTTCTCATGCATTGCGGTTTTTTAATGAGTCTGCGAGCAGCTTCAGGACATTGACCACGATGGGCGGGTCTTCCGGGAGGGCTTCACGCAGCGTGATTGTAAAGGCTTGGTTGTGATCCTGGGGGAAACGCACTTGGTGCTGCACACGGCCGCGCAAGCAATCATCCAGTACGAAGTAACGCATCGGATTGAAGGTTTTCTCAATCGAACATGCAAGGAGATAGTAGGTCCCGTTTGGAATATGTTCAAAAAGATGCGTGTGCTTCTTGGTGAGTGCGACTCCGACCACCGGCCGGTGATTGGGGATGGGGCTGTGGAATAATCCTACAAACGTAACTCCGGCTTGGTAGCCTTCGGGATAACGGACGGACACAAGACATCGACTTGTTTCCGATGCAAGCGGGGCCTCGTGATGGCCAATAACCGTTGCATCCGTTTCTTCACATTTCTTGGCCACGCTGTAAAGCGCTTCGACTTGCTGCTTATACTCGCGGGGAGAGAGTCCGGTTTTTCTTGTGAATGTGGTAGAGAACGTGCCGATGCTGGAATAACCTGCATCATATCCGGAATGAGTCACAGAATGTTCATGCCGGAGCAGGGCCTGTTTGGCGAACTCGACTTTTAATGAAGACAAATAATCCGCTGCTGAAAATCCTGTCAAACGCTTGAATTCTCGGCTGAAATGATACTTGCTGTAACCGAAATGGTTGGCGACTTGTTCCACGGTGATATCTTGTGTGACAGATGCTTGCATATACGCAAGAATGTCAGGAATCCGTTCCTTCACGGTCCTGCTCCTTTCGCTGACTCAGTTCATTTTAGTTTACTGTACCATAAATCCAGTCCACCGGGGAACAATCTAAACGGCAAGCATAAGTGCTCTATTAAAGTGTCATGATGCAGCCTTTGCATCAGTATCCCTTTCATTCAGGGAGCATAGGAGCGGGGAAGGGAGCAGAAGCAAGAGGGAGGAACAAAGAAAAATGAAGTAAATAGCAGCGGATGGAGATTACTAACGATCTGCTTGATTCGATTTGAAAAATTGGGCATCCCTACATGGCTCAAGCTCCATAGGTTGTTTCTTCTTACTAACCTTGTCTGTTTCTGCTGCCTGACCAAACGGGATAATCATGCAAGGGCTCGAAAAAAGTGGAAGTAACCAAAAGCCGCTCCGATGGTAGGAGCGGCTTCTGTAATCCTGATTATTCTACCGTAATCGAGCCGACGGAGGAGGTCAGCGTAATCAGTGGACCGCCGCCATTCACATCGCTTTTTCCTTTGCTTGCTCCGCTGACGCGCCCTAGATCCGTTGTAATTCTTAAGCTGTATGAAGCATCCGGGGGAAGCTTGGCGGTAATCGTGCCGACATCGGTGGTGGCTTTCAAGGCGCTTCCGCTCTCGATTCCGTCGAGCTGAATACGCAGGTTGCCAAGCTCGGATTGCACACTGGATTTGCCCTTCAGGTTCGCTTCGTTGATGCGAATCACACCGACGCTGTTGAATACGTTGTATTCGCCATCCAATCCACTTAATCCGATTTCGCCGACATCTGTCGAAATATCGAAATGAGTGACTTTGGCAGGCAGCTGCACTTCATAGTTGATCCCGAATTTGGAGTCTCCAAATTTTCGCTCGGCCCAAGTCCATAAGTCTGTTTCCGGATCTCCCTGGGGGTGGGCGACAACAACCATCTGATCACCTTCTACCCGTACCGAAATGCCCGCTTCCTTGACGATTTCTTCCATCATCGTCTTGTACCGGTGGTTATTCGAGGTTTGAAGTGATGCCTTCACACTCAGCGTATCATCCGGACTTGCGGATACCTCAATGTTGCCTACGGAATTTTCGATCTTCACAGCTTCCGTGATGCCATCCTCCATGATGACACTCAGATCTTCTCTCACGCTGTTGCTGAGCATCTGATCATACCACTTAGCAGCCGAGCTTGACGTTTCATCGGCTGTGCTGCTTTCGCCTTGGGAACTGTCGCAGCCGGAAAGGACAAGCATGGAACCAAGTGCGGCGAGCAGCAACTTCTGTATATTTTTATTCATGATCATCAGCTCCTTGTTATTTACGGCTAGGCAGCCGTTATTCTACCACCAGGATGCGCGGAGAGGATTTCTGAACCACTTTGGAAGCTCCCCACGCACCAAGCGCTGCTGCGATAATACTCACGGATGCAATTGCAGCGACTCCTCCAGAATGGAGGATCATAGGTAGCTCCACAATGCCGTAGCCGACGAGGATACTCTGCAGCAGGTTCGGAAGACCATAGATGCCGATCACGATCCCCAGCAGCGCGCCGAGTATGGAAAGCGCGGCAATGCCGAGCGTAATGGACGTCCGTATCTGCCGGGAGGTCATTCCAAGTGACTTATAGATGCCGTAATTCCGGCTTTCCTTGCGGATATTGATCCGGCATGTGCTATAGATAATGATGAAGGTGACGATGGTAAACAACAATCCGATGAAGCTCATCGGGTAGATCATAATGTTGGCCGCTTCCGTAAAGACGGAGTCGAGCAGTGTTTGCTGCGTTACGATAGACGCCGAATCTTGGAAGGCCTCATTAAGATCGCTGACAACGCCATCCGCCTCGGTCACGTCATGAAGATTTATAAACGCAACATCCAGCAGGTCAAAGGACGGATTGGCGGCTCTGGCAGCATCGATGGTGACGCGCGCGGAATACGAAGAATTCGAGATCGCCTGATAGATGCCGGTAATGAGCAGCGTCTGCTTGTTTCCTTCAATATAGACATCGACCGTATCGCCGATCGTTTTGTTTAACGTTCGTGCTACGTTGACGCCGAGGGCAATTTCGTTCTTGTAGTGCGGATTATATCCGGATACGGTGTCAAAGCCCATCTGCTCGTAGCTGCCGTCCAGCACGCTTAAATAGATGCTTAGCGGGCTGCTGCCCTCCGCGGATCCAGAGGCCGATTCATCGGCGATCATCGCCGTTGTATTGCCCTGCCACCCGATATCCTTGATTCTTGGATCGTTTGCAACAGCCTGCTCAAATTGCTCGCGAGGGAAGGTCATTTTATTAATGACCAAGGCGGAGATGTTGGCTGAATCATATCCCCACTTGGCGGCGGTTTGCTGAATGCCGAAAATGCTGTTGAGAACGATGAACCCAAGCACCAGTACAGAGGAAGCCAGCGTCGTTAGAATCAGCATCAGAACAGAGCCTTTTCTGTTCTTGATCAGATTTCTGATGCCGAGGACAGCCATTACAGGCAGGTTGCCAAACCCGATTTTGCTGGTGCCATCGGCATTCATTCTTTGGGCGAACTTGCTGCTCTTCGCCTCGGACATGCCAAAGCGTATCGCTTGTACAGGCTGGACGTGGCGGGCCTTTCGTGCGTACAACGCCACAAACAGGATGACCACCGCGAATAAGAACACACCGACAAGCACGGCGGCATCCAATCCCCGAATCTCCATCTGCGTATTGCTGGTGCTCAAAGAGGAGACCGACATGCCGATCACAATTTTGGACAGCATGCGGCTGAGCGCAAGTCCAGGGATGACGGCGATGAAAGCCAGCAAGCCGTACTGCATCATATAGGTTCCAATCGTATTGCTGGAGGTCATGCCCAGCGACTTGAGAATGCCGATCGTTTTGTAATTGGCGAGAACGGCATCCGAAATGGTGAATCCGATAGTAATCAAGGCAATCAGCATCATGACCAGGCCGAGGAAAATCATGATGAAACCGACAATCTGACCGATGATCAGGTAGAAGGAGGAGATCGCCTCAAACTCCATTTTGGTCTCAAGGAACGGCCCGCCGAGCGCGGCTTCAAAGTCGGACCAATAGGCTGCATTTCTGTCATAGTCGTCAAACCGCAACCCCGTCATGTAAGCATCCTGTCCAGGCAGCGGAGCGATCTGCTCCTGATAATCGTCCGTGTTCATCCAGATGCGGGACGTATTGGTGAACGGTGCGCCGAATGGAACGTCAACGACAACTGCGGATATGCTGAGCGGCAGCTGTCCGGACCCGATATGAAAGCTGACGGTGTCCCCGACAGACATTCCGTAAGCATTGGCCATGGAGGTAGGAACCCAGACGGTGCCTTTGGCCGGCGAAGCACTTTCTGTTCCTTCTGCAAAAACCAAATCATCCACCACAAACGGGCGCTCCGGCGTCTGCATCATATGCAGATAGGCGTTCGGAATGTTCTGGTTATCGTAGGTGATGCCCGATAAGGTCCGGTATGGCAGCAGCTTGGAGACGGATACGCCTTCTTGGGCTTCCCACCATTGATGGACGAGCTGCGGATCATGGAGCCCCTTTTCCTGCATGATGATCTGATGTGAGCCGTTCGTTTTCTTGTGCATATCAAAGAACATATTGCCTGTATTGGCAATGATGATCGTTGCCGTTGTCACCAGCAACGTAGACAGCAAAATGAGCAGAAGGATGAACAGATTCTGAATTTTGTTCTTCCGGATATGTGACCAGCAAAGCGTCCAGATGGCGGCCATGCGATCACTCCTTCCCTGTTACAAACGCAAAAATCATCGCTTCCCGATCATGCGTATCATGGGCATCGTATTTATCAAACTCCAGGACGCCGCCAATTTTGCCGTCGCGGATATAAATGAGCCGGTCTGCCCGGCAAGCGGCTTTCATGTCGTGAGTGACCATAACGACGGATTGACCGTTGCGATTGATGTCGGTTAGGATGTCAAGAACCGCATGGCCGTGTTCAAAATTCAGGCTTCCCGTCGGTTCGTCCGCAAACACGATATCCGGGGAGTTAATCAAGGCTCTCGCAATGGCGGCACGCTGCTGCTGCCCGCCGGAGGTTTGAGCAGGCAGACGGCTGCCTTGCCCTGCGATTCCCATCGCTTTCATGAGGCTTTCAGCTTTTTTCTTAATATTCGATTTCTTCTGTCCGGCGATATAACCAGGCAAAGTAATGTTATCCAGAATGGACAGGTCCGGAACGAGATTGATGCTCTGATAGATGTAGCCGATTCTTCTCGAGCGAAAATCAGACAGCTCCTGCTCGGTGAAATTGTCGATGCGCTGATTCTGGAAATAAACCTCGCCGGCCGTTACGTTATCCAGCCCGCTGAGCATGTACAGCAGGGTGGACTTCCCGGAGCCGGAATTTCCCATAATGACAGTAAAATCTCCTTCATATATTTCCAGATCCAAATTACGGATGGCGTGATATTGTTCGCTGCCGCTGTTGTAAGTTTTACTGAGATTTTTAGCCGTTATAATCGCTGTCTTGGCCATACCCTCACCCCTATTTTATTTTCCTCCACTTTACCTTCAGAATGTTGCAGAAGGCTTATTAAGTTATTAATAAAGTATTACAGGCGGAATTAACATAGGGGCAGGGTGAAATAGAAGGTAGTTCCTTCGCCGTGTTTGCTTGTGAAAGAAATCGTTCCGCCATGTGCCTCGATAATGGTTTTGCATATCGACAGTCCTAGGCCGGTGCCGCGCTGCGGGGCAGAACCCGGGTTCCCCCGGAAATATCGCTCAAAAACAAAAGGCATATCCTGCGGACGAATTCCGCTGCCTGTATCGGCGATGATCACTTTCAGCATGCCGGCTTCAAGCTGAACATCAATTCGGATCGAGCCGCTCGGCGGGGTATGTTTCAGCGCGTTGGACACCAGGTTGGATATGACCTGTTCAATCCGAATGGCATCAATATAGATCAATACATTGGGGATTTCCTGAGGCCCGATGTAGGTCAGCTCGTTCGTGCGGACATAGTGGCCAATCGGCTTCAGAATCTTATGGAGAACCTCCCGGCTGTATTGCTCGCGGGGTTCGACGGTAATTTGACCCAGATCCTGCAGGGTCTGAAGAAGGAGATCCTCGACGAGCCTGGCCATTTTATCCGTATGCGTCCGCATAATTTCGACATACTCGAGCATCGTTTCCGTATCGGAACAGACGCCTTCCAGGATGGAGTCAATGTAGGCCTTGATCGTGGTAATTGGTGTTTTGATTTCATGTGAAATGTTGGTGATGAGTTCCTTCTGTGCTTTTTCCTGCTGGATTCTTTGCATGCTTAAATACATGATTTCAGTTCGCATCTGGTCAAACATCGAATACAATGCGCCCATTTCATTCAAGCTGGCATAGCTGGGCTGTTGTTCATAATTGCCCTTCAAGATGGCTTCAACGTGAAGCCTGAGCTCAAGAATTGGCGATATGAAGTGGGTGTGAATGGTCCGTTTCATCACGATGAGCAGCAAGATAAGGCAGAGGGTCACGAGCATGATAGCGGCAAAAGCAACAATGGGCCGATAGTCTGACTGCGCGGGAAACACCTGGGCTTCCGGAAGGAAGTACACGGCATTTCCCACCTGACGCAGGGAGCCTTCGTCAATGACAGGAAATGCGATCTGGAACAGCCCGTTGTTGTGCAGGCCGGAGTACATATCATAGCGCAGAAAACGGTTGATGTTATCTTGCGGGAGGGGCGGAAGAGCGTTTGAGCTGAACGATACAGACCCGTCCAATTCGACATAAGCCAGCCCGATCTCACGCTGGGTCGCCAGACGGTTTAATTCGGTCTGCACTTCAAGCGTCCCGATATGTTCATGATGCTGCTCCAAATAGAGCATCAGTGGATTGACGGCCAGGCGCACTTGATGAATGACGCTTTGGGGAGCCGCGTCCCTGCTGTCTGATAGAGCATAGGAAAGCAGATAGAAGCTGCCACCGAGCAGAGCTGCAAGCAGCAGCCATGCGATGGTCAGCGTTTTATTCGTCCAGCCCTTTAATGTCATGTCGCCTTGCCTCCTGTTGGTTAGTCTGCACTGAATTTATAGCCTACGCCCCATACGGTTTTGAGGTAGACGGGATTGGACGGGTCAGCTTCAAGCTTCTCCCGCAGCCGACGGATATACACGGTCACGGTATTCTCATCCCCGTAGTTGTCATATCCCCATACCGCATCCAGCAGTTGGGATTTGGAGAAGACCTGGTTCTTGTGGGAGGCTAAATGATAGAGCAGCTCAAATTCCTTGGCAGACAGCGACACTTCAGCTCCGTTTACGGCGGCGATATACGCTTTTTTGTTGATTTCAAGATGCCCGAAACGCAAAATATCCGGGTCCTGATGGACGGTACTGACGCTTTCATATCTGCGGAAATAAGCATTGATGCGCGCCAGCAGCTCCGTGATGGAAAAGGGCTTGGTCATATAGTCATCCGCCCCGAAGCCGAAACCGAGCACTTTATCCGTGTCGCTTCCTCTGGCGCTTAGGATCATGATCGGCACATTGTTCTTCTCCCGGATCTTGCGGCACAGATCGACGCCGTCCATGTCCGGGAGCATAATATCCAGGATGATATAGTCCGGTTCCAGCATGTCTAGGATGGTAAGCCCATCCTGACCGTTTCCGGCAACAGCAGCCTCGTAGTTATTTTTTATCAGGTAATCTGCCAGAATTCGAGAGATATCCTTTTCGTCTTCGATGATGAGAATCTTTTTTCGTCGAGACATTACCATTCTCCCATGCTGTAAGTTTTTTTTATCGAGAAATACGATATCTAAATTATGGCAAAGGGATAAAAATACTTCAAGCATAAAACATTTTTACGTTCTTTTTACACAAAACGATTGATTATAAAATCATAAAATGTGAGAATGATACGTATGTTGACGAATGGTATATTATGGAATAGTATAAACAACATGGTTGAAAAGTCTTAGGTTTCATAGTTTTGTAGTTGAATAGCACTAGTGATTCTGTGGAGAGGTGAGCGAGCTTGAAGAAAACAGCTTTTGTTTTTCCGGGACAGTCATCTCAGAGAATTGGTATGCTGACAGATCTGTATAGGGAAAGCGAACGGGTCAGGCACACTTTCGAAGAAGCTTCGGATGCCGTCGGGCTTGATATCGCGAGAATTTGCTTGGAAGGTCATCACGGGAGCCTGCAGGATATTTCGATCAGCGCTCCGGTCATTGTTACCGCTGGCATTGCAACCTTCAGACATCTTCAAAGCCAGTTTGGAATCACGCCTGCGGTCATGGCCGGGCATAGCCTTGGCGAATATACCGCGCTGGCCTGTGCCGGCGTCTTTACGCTGGAAGAGGTGCTGCCTGCTGTCGTATTTCGGTCCAGGCTGGCCCAGCGCGTGATGGAGGAAGAGCAGGGCGTCATGACCGTGATTACGAAACTGAACATCTCCGAAGTTGAGGAGCTTTGCAGGCATATGCGCCGCCGTGGCGGCAAAGTCTGGACAAGCTGTCTCAATGCCGAGTCTCAAGTGTGTGTGGGAGGAAGAGAAGCAGACCTTGAGATTCTTGAGCAACAAGTACTGAAAATGGGCGGATCCCTTCGCCGATTAATAGGGAACGCCCCTTACCATACCCCGCTGATGAGCACGATGATCGAGGAATTTGGCAACTATCTTCAATCATGCCAGCTTAGAACACCACAATTTCCTGTCGTCGCCAATGTGTCGACCAGGCCTTACACTGCATTTTCCATCATCGACAACCTGCTGCTGCAATTACAACACTCCGTTAAATGGCATCACACCATCGACTATATTCAGAGACAACACATTCATACGTTTATCGAGCTTGGAAGCGGGCAAATTCTATCCCGGCTTCTGAGACAGCATAGCAAGACGATCGAAATCTATAACTACGAAACGGCCGCAGACCGCAATCGCTTGGCCTCATCCCTGTCACAGCTTGCAGAGGTAAGCGCATGAGGCTGTACACCGTGCCGTATGCTGGCGGCTACTCGTTTACTTACCTGAAATGGAAGCCGCTGCTTGCCCAGGGAATCAAGCTTCATCCTATCGAGCTCCCCGGGCGAAGCGATGCGTCAAGAGACAGGCTGTGCTCGACCATCGAGGAGATGGCGGTACATTGCCTTCGCCACATCGAAGCGGATCAGGAGCCCTATGCTTTGTTCGGTCACAGCATGGGCGCCTACGTGGTGCTGGAGGTGTACCGGGCGCTTGAAGCGAGGGGGCTGCCGTTGCCGGAGCATCTAATTCTGTCCGGCATGAAGCCGCCGCATTTGTATGAGAACAAGAACCATCACTTGCTGGACGAAGCCAGCTTCAGAACGAAAATGCTGGAAATGGGCGGCATCCCGTCACTGCTGGTGAACGAGGATGATTTTGCTGCGACCTTGTTCCGGCTTCTTCGAAACGACCTTCGTGCTGTAGAGCTGTACAGCTGGAAAGGAGAATTGCCTGTCTTCAGCTGCGATGTCAGCCTGTTTAACAGCGAGACCGACATTCGCCGCGAACACAAGCTCGAGTGGAATCGGTATTCCCGGAGGCCGTGCGGCTACTATTCATTCCGCGGAACGCATTTTTTTTGTGAATGAGCGAACAGCCGACATCGTACAAGTGATCAATCAATTGCTTTGCCAGGAAGCAACCGTAATCGAATCACGAGAGGGTGGTAGACGTTGATAACGTTTGAAATGCATGAATCCAATGTCCGTTCGTATTGCCGCTGGTTTAACGATGTGTTTACCGGAGCAAAGAACGATGTCATTTTCGGCGAATCCGGGCGCGCTTACCTAGACTTTTTTGCAGGGGCGGGGGCTCTGAATTATGGCGCGGCAAGACCGGGCCGGGGATAGGGCCGAGAAGGATTACATCATCAGCCGGACCTGCGAATTATTTGGCTCCTACCATGAGAGATAAGTACACGGAGGGCCCTGTATGGTCAAGATCAGAGTGCTGATTTACCGCCAATGAACGTGTCCGGGAATCAGGAGGGGAAAGGGGCTGCATATGAGGGCAAGACCACGAATGTGTATGTGTCTGGTAACCGGCTGCAATTCAGCTCGTTCTGTCCGAAAGGGGAGGAAGAAGCGTTGAGGGCGCATTTGGACCGCTTTTTGGAAGGAATGTTTCAGGAGGATTTATAATGCCAGAGGTGTACATGGTTCAGCTGGACCCGCGCATTGGCCGGTCTCTCACCGATCAGGTGGTTCGTCATTTGTCAGCAGAAAGGCAACTCCGGGTTGAGAAATTCAGAAATTATATGGATGCAAGGCGTTCCATTACGGCAGAGCTGCTGGTTAGGAGGCTGGCAATGGATCAGCTGGGGGTGCGGAATGAAGATATTGTTTTTGGTGAGAACTCTTATAACAAGCCTTATCTCGTATCCAGCCCCCATTTTCATTATAATCTCTCTCATTCGGGCGAGTGGGTGGTGTGTGCGGTTGATCAACAGCCGGTTGGCATTGATATTGAGCAGATCAAACCGATCGAACTGGATATCGCCAAAAATTTCTTTACGACCGCCGAGTACAACCGGCTGATGGAGGCGGATGAGGCCCAGCGGCTGGAGCAGTTTTATCAGTTGTGGACGTTGAAAGAAAGCTATATTAAAGCGGTGGGGCAAGGCTTGTCCATCCCGCTGGACTCCTTCTCATTTCGGCATGAGAACGGTGATGACCGTTTCACTCTGGAGTCTCCTGCCGCAGAGCCATACCATTTGACGGCCACCCGCCTGCCGCCTAATTATGTGATGGCGGTATGTGCGATGGAAGAAGCAGCGATAGATCCGGTTGCTGTGAACGAACAAGAGCTGCTCGATGGATTTCTTCGTCTGTAGACGAAAGAATGACCGTATATAAGCAAGTGAAATTATCTGCCTCGGAATTGGGTAGCCGATTCTTGAGGCAGATTTTTTGTGGGCATATAAACAACATAGCTGAACTGTCTCCATCAATATTAACCATAATTTATAAGAAAATCATAATTATATATTCCTATGAATATATGTGGCATTCACAAGGTATAAATTTGTGAACTTCAACGGGAAAGCTCTTTAATTTGTCTAGTATATCTTTAATTTGACCTCTACTTGAAAAGGCTTTCATCATATAAATTGGGTTATAAACCAATATGGAAGGGAGTGGAAAGAAGCCTGTCGTTGATGAGAGACGGCAGATGATCATGATTGCAGGAGGGAACAGTTAATGAATGATCGAGGGAAGAAAAAAGGATTTCAAAAAATCACGTCAGTCGTACTGGCAACCGCGATGTTGCTATCGACTTTTCCGCTGATTGCGGAAGCGGGCGATACGTGGCCTTTTCAGGGGGCGAGCGCCCATGGAATCAACCAGCCTAGCGTGCACGGGTACACCAGCAGCCATGTTATGAACTGGAGCCCGGAAACCGATCCCGATGCGGAGCTGCTCAGATCACGAGTACCGCTGCAGAAGCGGATCGATCCTTTTGCGGCTACGCAGGCCAATCCAAACCTGAGTCCTGATGTAAAGATGATGAATGTTGCGGGCGATTATGGTAACGCATTCATAGAGAACGCGCCATATACGAATAAATTTGCGCAATATCATTTTAATTTCTGGCAATATATCGATTTTTACTCTTACTGGCATGGAACTGCAACCGCGTATACGCCTCCGGAGTACTATGACGACCTGGCACAGCGGGATTGGCAGCAAAAATGGTTTGAATTCGGCATGCTGAACATTCCGAACCCCACCTATACCGATGCGGCGCACAAGAACGGCGTTCTTTCTCTCGCAGGCATCTTCTTCTCCAATAATGATCGCGGTCAGCAGACCTATAAACAAATGATCGTTAAGGATGAGGCCGGTAATTACCCGGTAGCAGAGAAGTTAATTGAGATGGCACATTATTTTGGCTATGACGGGTATTTTGTTAACCAGGAGGAGCAAAATCCGAACGTAGCGATTGAGGATATCCCCGATTACATTGGATTTATGAAAGCGCTGCAAAAGGGAGGGCTATATGTACAGTGGTATGATTCGCTGAATACCTCCACGGGTCAAAACATGTTTGCGCGAACATTTAATGATAACAACATTTCATTTTTGTATGACAAAGATACGGGGGAGCAGGTTTCGCAGTCCTTTTTCTTTGATTACGGAATGGGAAATAACCAAATCAATGCAGCCGAGAATTATCTCAGCACGCTTAATCAAACGTACGGAGAGCGCTTCAACATTTATGATGTGGGCTACGCCGGACTTGAAGCCGGAAGGGACCGGTTCAAGAGCGTTCAAGGCTCGGCTTTGAGAAACAAGCTGGATAGCAATGGTCTGCCAAGACTGAGTATCTCGACGCTGGGAGCTGATTTTGTACATGCGGGGCTCGACGAGGATATGGGGCAGCCATGGCCCGTAAATCGCCGGGCGGAGAATGATTACCAATGGATGACGAAGGTTCGTGAGCAATTTTGGTGGTCCGGACCGAATATCGATCCGACCCACACGGCGGTATCAACCAGCAATACGGCCTCCGACGTGCATGCGGATAACCGCTATTGGCCGGGGATGGCATCTGTGATTGCTGAACGCTCTGTCATTGGCGATACGCATTTTTACACAAATTTTAATACAGGACATGGTCTGTCCTATTATGTTAACGGTGCGGTCTCGAATACGGAGGAATGGTCCAACATGAGCCTCCAGGACATTCCAGTCACTTGGCAGTGGTGGCAGGAGACGGCTGGAGACAAGCTGCAGGTCGACTTTGATTATGGGCCGGAATATAACATTGCGGATACATCCCGGTTCGACTATGAGCAAATCGGGGCTTATGAAGGCGGAAGCTCTCTGGTCGTAAGCGGCCAATTAGATGCTGAAAATCTCTTGAGACTGTATAAGACGGATTTAAGCGTGGGAGCGGATTCCAAGCTGTCGGTTACATATAACAAAACCGCGGGTGATGATGGTTCCACGATGAGCATCGGTTTGATCATGAAGGACGATCCGAGCACAGTGATTCACATTCCTGTTCCGGACAGCGGTAGGAAAACCAATGGATGGGTTACCACTGAACTTGATTTAAGTCCCTATGCCGGAAAATCGATTGCCACCCTCGGGCTTGTGTTTGATCCGGGTGCGGGAAGCGTAGCCGATTATCAGATGAACATCGGTCAGCTGCGGATTTACGACGGTTCAATCGCCCAGCAGGCAGCGCCGACGGGACTGACGATCGCTGAAGCCTATACGGATACCGGGGAAATGGTCATCACATGGAACATGGATCCAGACTATTCGAAGGTCAAGCAGTACAACATCTATGTGAATGATGTATATGTGGGCGGGAAGTATGATGACATCTTTTATATCAAAAACTTGCCAGCACGTTCAGGCGTCGTTAAGGTTGCCGCCGTCGGCGCGGACGGACGGGAAGGTGAGGCTGCGACAGTTCGCTTCGATTTAACCGAATCTCCATCGGATATCATCGTCGATTCCCGCGAGAACGGCGACTTCCTGGTAAGCTGGACGAACCCGCAGAATACAGCAGCAAATATGACGGTCAGCGTGAAGTCCCGGAACTGGATTACGACACCTGCCCCAGTATCTGAGCGCATAACGGTACCAGCAGGGGAGACCTCTGTTATGTTCCAAGGCATGCCGATAAACGGTGACGACTATATCGTGACGTTATCCGCCGCGAATATAACGCCTGTATCGGTCAGCGGCAATTTCATTGACAAGGTGGCTGAGCCATATGCCGAGGACTGGTCCTGGGATGGCAATACGCTGAATTTGCCGATGCCGAACACAAGGGATTGGCGGTATATGTATGTCTACGAGGATGGGAAGCTTAGAGAATTCCCGACAACTTATAATGTGGGCAATAAAGACCGCATCATTCGCGGGAGAACGACCAAGGCCAGCTTGAAATTCACTTCGACTGCCCAGAACGTATATGTGGTCATGGAGGACTATGCAGGCAACAGATCGGAACCGGTATATCTGAAAGGCAAAGCGCGTTATATCGTAACGTTTGATACCAACGGCGGGGTGCCTGCTGTTCCGCATATGGAAGCTGCTTTTCATGCCCCAATTGCCGAACCAGCGGCGGTCAGCAGAGCCGGTTATGTGTTTGACGGTTGGTATACTGCCAATGGAGTAAAGTGGGATTTTGCTTCAGACACGGTCAAGGAAGATGTTACGTTAACAGCGAAATGGAAGCTCGCGGCACCTGAGGTTCGAATGAGCAAATCAGGAGCATTCCGAGAGGGAGGCAGCGGTTCGCTGTTTGCGGTTGCGGTCGGCCAAGGAACGCTATCCTATGAATGGCATGAAGATCACGGAAGCGGATATACTCCGATATCGGTGACCGAAGCGACTTATGCGCTTCCTGCAATCACGATGGATATGGAGGGCTCCAAGTACAAAGTTGTCGTCACGAACGAGGATGGTTTAGCAGCGGAAGCCGAAACCATCGTGTCGGTTGTATCGGCTGATGCTGATCTGATCGCTCCCGGCTTTGAAACAGATCTGGATACAATCCAGACCGTGACAACCGGAGATACGGTTACGCTGTTCGTTGTTCCAGAGGGAGATGTGGATTCGCTGGCATGGGAAGCCAAGGCACCGGGCGAAGATGAGTGGTCACCGATAGCACACGGCATTCCTGTCTACACATTCACGGCAAATGCTGAGGATAACGGGACCGAGTACCGGGTAGTGCTAACCGGAAAGGAACCAGGAGGCACCCATCCTGTTACAGCGGTAAGCCAGCAACTGACGCTGCAGGTTAACCCGATTGTCTCCGTGCCAGAACCACAAATTCAAGATGTGACGATATCCAATAATTCGGCAAAAACCGGTGATGAAGTCAGCATTACCGTTCAAGCGACCGGTTCGGATACGCTCCGTTATCAATGGCGCAAGGACAATGCTTCCATTCCGGGAGCTACTGATGCCGTATATCGCATGGAGAGCGTCACTGAAGCTGATGCAGGAATCTATACAGTGGAAGTGACTAATTTAAAGCTTGTAGACGGTCAGGAATATAGCGCTTCGAAAATGAGTGATCCGGTTCAATTGACGGTAGAAGCGTCGGTTTCAACGGAATGGATGCAATTGCAAAATCTGTTGTCCGAAATTGATGTGCTGAGAGCCAATGATCCATATACGGCCGAGTCGATCGCTGCATTAAGGTCAAGTTCTGCTTACAGCACCGCCAAGTCGCTGACCGCTGGCCATGTGGCTAACGAACTCGCCCAAGCCTATGCTAATCTGCTCCAGGCCAAGAGGGTTATTCTGGTTGTTTATGTTCCGGTGACCCCGCCGGTAACTTCTCCGGGATCTGGTTCAGGGAACGGGACGCCAGGAAATACACCAGCACCGGCTCCGAGGCCGGATACAGGCTCAACGGTAGCGGTCATCTCTCCTGAAGAGCTTGGCAAACCGGAGACGGACGGCGTGAAGACGATCGCTATCGGTCCCGACGTAACAACGATTGAGCTGCCGCTTCATGCTAGCGAACTTCTCGGATCAAGCCGTCTGGAAGTGGCAACGGATCGGTTGACCATTGAATTAGGAACGGAAATTCTAAGCCAATTACGGGATTTGACACAGGGTGGAGCGTCTTCCGGCGGCAAAATTGTGATTGGCATTCAGACGGAGTCGCTGAATGAATCTGTAACGAACCGAAACATGGTGAATGTTAACGGCTATGCTGTAGGGGTAAATCTTGCCGTCGTGACTCATGATGGCCAGACGCAAGCTTTATCTGAGCTTGTACAGCCTCTGAAGATCAAGCTGCCCGTCGGTGCTTCTAACCATGTTGATTTGCTGGGAATTTACCAAGTAGGCAGCAACGGTTCCTTGACTTATGTGGGCGGAACACGTGTGGGAGAGATGCTGGAGACTGAGGTGAAGCAAACCGGAACGTTTGTTTTAATGGAGTACCATGCCAATTTCACCGATGTTCCGAATCATCACTGGGCTGCCGAAGCCGTTCAAATATTGGCAGCCAAGCACTTAATCAAGGGTGTATCCGAGGATCAATATCAGCCTCATCGCCCGGTTACGCGGGCAGAGTTCGTGGCTATTATGGCCAGAGCATTGGGACTGCAGGATGCCGAGACTCTGAACTTCAGCGATGTCGCGGAAGGTGCATGGTACGAGGAGGAACTGGCCCGAATGGTGAAGGCAGGCTTGATCAATGGCCGTAAGGAAGACCGTTTCGAGCCAAATGCAAGCATCAGTCGCCAGGAGATCGTTACCATCTTGATGCGGGCATACAGGCTGGAGCATGGGGATCAGCCGATCGAGCCGTCTGCGAGTGTTTTTGCCGATGAAGCAAGCGTTGCGCCTTGGGCACTGCTCAATGTGAGGGAGGCGGCGGCAATCGGATTGGTTCAAGGACGGGGCAATCATTTTGCACCGGCCGAACCAGCCAGCCGCGCGGAAACAGCCCAGATGATATTGAATTATATTCGGGCAGAATCTTCTAAATAAGTCATACGAATCAAGGCGCTGGTGAGGCATGTTCACCGGCGCCTTGTTACATATCTCTGTAGGAATGAACGCAGCGGTCCTTATGCCATAGGAAACAAGCTTCTGCATAAAATGACCGGCGACCTTCGTTTGGACGTGAACATGATGCTCACGCCAAAGTCAGCTCTTTAAATTCTAATTCCAGGGTTTACAACATACCAAAAATAAAATATCATAAGATATATAACATGTGATATATAATGATTGTGACAGGAGTGTCAGTCATGCCGCCAAAGAAAAAATTTACCGCAGAGCAAATTGTAGAAACGGCATTCCATATTGCCAAAACGGAAGGGATGGACAGCATAACGATCCGAAAGGTGGCCGAGCAGATGGGAAGCTCGATTGCGCCGATCTATGTCAATTTTGAGGATGTGGAGGAGCTGAAGCGTGCCGTGGTGCAGAGAGTGCATGAGCTGGGGAAGCAGATGGTGCTAGAGCAGGATACGGGCAGCCCGTTCGGTGATATCGGGGCGGCAAGCCTCCAGTTTGCCAAGGAATATCCGATATTGTTCAGGGATTTGGCCATGAAGCCCAACGATTATATGCAAAATTATGATCAGGATATGGGCGATGCGCTGGTCAGCCATATGAAGCAGGATCCGGACCTTGCAGAGTTTGACGAAGAGGAGCTGCGGCTGATTTTGTTCAAAATGAGGGTGTTCCAGGCGGGTCTGTCGATCATGGCTGTAAATGGGCAGCTGCCGGCCGAGATGGATCTGGATCATTTGAAGGCGCTTCTTGACGATGCCGCTGAGGATGTCGTGCTGGCTGCACGATGGCGCAAAAGCAAGGGAAGCAACTGAGAAGACTGATAAGCGTAATCCGGCGTAAGACAGGCCGCTTACAGCGGGACGGGAGCCGGGAATGATAAGGGGGAATTTGAAAGTGGCATATGAAGCATTGAAGCAAGAGGTGGAGCAGCAGCTCATCAATAAAGTGAACTCGGATCCCAGTCTGCATAATGTCTATCTGCTGGTCCATTCGGATCGGCTGAACATTCATTGGCCGATGGCAGCAGGGAGCACGGACGGGGTGGCAGCCACGCCCGATCAGCCATTCCACACCGCAAGCGTAGGCAAAACCTTCACTTCGGTCATCCTGACCCAGCTGGTCGAGAGCGGGCTAGCCCGGTTTGACGATCCGATTGCGAAGTATTTGCCACCGGAACTGATTCAAGGCATGCATATTTACAAAGGCAAAGACTATTCACAGGATATTCAGATCAAGCACTTATTGAGCAACACTTCGGGACTGCCGGATTTTTTCGAGGAAAAGCCGAAGCATCGACCTTCCATGTTACAGGAGGTGCTGGACGATCCGCAGCGGTTCTGGACGCCCCGGGATACGGTGGAATGGTCCAAGGAGCATCTTCGGCCTCATTTTCCACCCGGCAAAAAAGTGTACTATACCGACACGGGCTACAATCTGCTGGGGATGGTCATTGAGTCCATCACCGGGTCCTCTTATGAGGAGGTGCTGCATGAGCGCATTTTCAGGCCGCTTCAGATGAATCACTCCTACCTGTCCCAATTCTCTCTCCCTGCAGTGCAAAGCGCAGCCCCGACCGCGCATTTGTACCTGGACCATATCAAGATCGAGGTGGATCAATATCGCAGTCTCAGCAGCTTTTATTCCGGTGGCCAAACCGTGTGCACCTTAGCGGATTTACTGATTTTCATGAAAGCGCTCGTTAAAGGTCAATTGGTGAGAAAGGAAAGCCTGCGCGTGATGCAGACATGGCGACCGCTTCAGATGGGGCTTCGGTACGGCTACGGCCTCATGCAGCTGCGCTTCCTTCCGTTCACGTCCAAATACACGGTGTGGGGGGGCCTCGGCGCCAGTGGGGCTTTTATGCTGTACGTGCCAGCTATGGACGTTTATCTTGCTGGTACCTTCAATCAGACGACGTACCGCACGAAGGCGATGAATTACCTATTCTTTAACGTGCTGCGCAAGCTGGGGAATATCTCGAAATGAATTTGGCCATTCACGGGAGGCTTTCGGGACGGCTTCGGAGCCAGCAATACCAGCGGGCCGAAGCGGGGGAGGATGTTCCCCCGCCCGAATGCCGCTCGTTGAACGCATAAGTATCGGTATATTTCTTGATTGTTGTTAATTATGGCTTGGTCCATGTACCCAGCTTGTAAGTGCCATCTGAAAGCCGGTTCGTATTGGCGAAATCAACACCGGGCTGATTCGTTGTCGGATCAATAATGGCGATGGCCAAATCATAAGTGCCGCTTGGCAGCGCAGCGGTTGAGAGGGAGCCGGTGATCGTATGCAGTCCGGTTCTCCAAGTCGTTAAATCGGCTGATACGGTCTGGCGGGCCACAATGGCGTTGCCGCTGCGCAGCTGAATTTCGACAGGCCAGTTGAACGGGAAGTGCTGTACGCCCTTATTCTCTACAACGACCGATACGTCCAGTGAGCTTCCGTTACTCTGCTGCGGATATGAGGCCTTGTTCAGCACAAAGTGGTAGCCCATCCGCTTCTTGAGCTGATCAATGTTGTCCTGCAGCGGATTTCCGAGCGCCAGGGAAGCCGGAGAATTCGGCCCCAGCCAGCTCGGCTTGCTCAGCTCGGTCTGGCGAAGGGTCTCGCTAAAGCCGCTGCCCGAGGTAAGCGCAGCGTTCATCCCATAGGCGCCGCCGTAAAATTCGCCTGCGGAAATGCGGATGTCCCAGAAGTTCGCATGATCCGGCTGCCGCTGGCCGATATCATCCCAGTAACCGTTCTGGGTGCCCGTATACCATCCCCATTCCGAGTCGAAGCTCGGCTGATCTCCGAACACATCATTGAACATGCCGAGAATCAACCCTTTGTTGTTGTTCTTGGCCAGCTCCACACTTCTTCTGATCAACACCTGCGTATGTGACTCCTGGTCGGCAAAAGCATCAATGTAATGCTGGATGTACTGATTGGAAATTTCGTTCGGCGGAAATACGCCTGTATAATTGCGCTCACCATTCGGTCCGACGTACGGCCATGTGTGGAATTCCGCCCAATGACCGAGCGAACCGATCTGGACAAACGCGATCGGGCTGTCAGGTCGGTTATAATGCTCCGCAATCGCCTCAATCGCAAGCTTGTGCCTTGCAATCAAATAGTCAGAGCTGTAGTTCGGGGAGAATCCCATATTGTTGCCGGCTCCCATTCCTCCGGTCTCATCGTGATAGGCCGTGCCCGGTGATTGTCCTAGACGGATCATATCATTATAGAGCCAGTCGGGAATATCCTGGTGCGGCACTCCGGAAGGGCTGTCCATAATAAAGCGCAGGACGACTTTAACTCCCTGGCTGTGCCAATAGTCGAAATTATTGGCCGCCTCGATGGCATTAAAATCATATTGGCCCTTCACGGGTTCAAGCTCTTTCCAGGTGACACCGGCATAAACGAGACGGTGATCCTGAGGATAGTTCCTGAATTTGGCGGATGGTGCCCAGCCCTTATACGGATTGTTAAGCGGATCGTCGAGCTCGGTCGGGTAGAATTCAATCATTGGAGCTCCTGTCCCCCCTTCATTTAGGGTATAGGATGGCAGCGGCTGGCTCTGGGCCGGCAAGCGATGAATATCCGAATTGTTGTCCAGGTACCCTATGCTCACGCTGCTGCCAGCGGTCAGCCCAAGCGTAGACAGTGGAATGGCTGCCTCAATCACGGATGAAGTACGAGCGATAGCGGAAGAGGGGAGGGATAATTCCAGCGTCCACTCCCAGCTGCTTCCATTGCCGGCATAGCGGTACAGGGAGTTGTTCTCCAGAAGCCATTCGATGCCGGTTGCTCCCCATCCGAATGCTTGATATCCGGTCGAAGCATCCCTGTCCGTGTTCAGCCAGAAGCTGCCCATCACCGTGCTCAGGTTGCTCCCTTCGACAAGTAAATACAGATTCGTGTCATCATGCGTTGCCTTTAATCCCCTTGCATTTCCGGAGTTGACCGCAATGGCTGGCACCTCCTCCCAATCCGCCGGGTTTCCGTCTACGATGATCGGGGCCGCCGCTGCGGTGGACGTCAATAGAGACGAAGGGAAGAACGGGAACAGAAGTGCCAGTATCATGACAACCAACAGCGACATTTTCATAGATTTCCTCTGTGCGATCATGTCAAACCTCCTCAATAGAAAGATGATGTACAGCAGAATGAATCCGAATGTTCACCTCCTTTCATTAAAAGGAGCACCGGATCAGGTGCTTCTTCGGGTTACCAGGCTTCGATATGCCGTCGGTTGTCCTGGAGTTATGCCTGCTAAGTGGAACTGCGCACGACCAGGCGTGTCGGCAATATTACCTTCTTCGGCAGCAATTGGTTTCCGTTGATCCGGTCTAACAGATTATCGACAGCAACCATGCCAATTTCTTTGGTAGGAACATCAATCGTAGATAGCGGCGGATTGGAATACTTGGATACTTCGATATTGGAGAGCCCGATAACCGCCACGTCATTCGGAACGGAAATGCCGCTGCTGTATAGCGCGTTCAGAGCGGCCATGGCCATTAAATCACTTCCGGCAAAAAAAGCAGTCGGGACATTGCCGGATGTGCACAACCGATTGATGTTCTCGGTGCAGACCGCTTCATCCCACATGCAATCGATCACCCAATCGGGATTCACGGACAATCCGGCTGCATGCATGCTGGCATAATACCCCCGGTAGCGGCGGCTGTCCTTCAGATTGCCGGTCAATCCACTCCCCCCTATATACCCGATCTGGGTATGGCCCTTCTCAATGAGGTGGTTTACCGCAACGGAAGCCACATTGTAATGATCATAGCCGACATTATCGATATCCCCGCGTTCAGTATCAATCCCCACGATATATGGAACCTGCTTGCGTATGTACTCATAGGTCTCGCGGTTCAAGGATTCCATAAGGATCAGACCGGTGATCGGCTCATTGAACGTGCTGGAGAGAATCTGGTGATCATTCAGTTCGATCCCCGTTCGAATAAAAGCGATGCTGTACCCTCTGCTAAGCAGCCGCTCCTCCACACCGGAAAGAATCGACATGAAATAAGGATCGTTATATTTGTCTTTGGTGACGCTTAACACGCAGCCGATTTTGATCTGTGATTTGGCCTCGGCCGGTTCCTTGGCGGAAGCTTTCCGCTTTGGCTTGGAGCTGATCTTATAGTTAAGCTGCGTAACAGCCTGCCAGACTCTCTCCTTGGTTTCTTCCGTGATTTTATATTTGGTATCATTGTTCAACACTCTGGATACAGTCGCAGTGGATACATTCGCTAACTTGGCAACATCCCGAATCGTACTCATCAATCGCACATTCTCCTTTTCTCAGCTACTAATGAACCCATTTTAGAGTGTATAGGAATGATTCATCATTAACAATGATAGATCCCACTTTCGCTATTGTTTCGTCGATGTTTCGCTTTTGTTTCGTTATATTGTTGCGTAATATAGTTTACCAGTATTTACAAACTAAATCAACTGTAACATGCTTTTGACACTGATTGTCACGATTAATTTTACATTGTTTTAATTTTTCTATTGCCAGAACAAGGGGGAGTGGGATAACATGAAGTCACTAAACAAAAATATTGTTTACGCAATAAATAACGAAACAAATGATGTAACAAAAACATTGGGCGAGGTGAGAAATGCAATGGCAAGCCAGTGGAATTTTCATCAATGTGTGTCCCACTGCAAGTTTGATAACCTGCCTGAAGGGCTGGAGGCGAAGTATGACAGCTATGCACCTGATGACAGCGGCGTCGATCTCATTTCACAGGCATTTCTGTCTGAAACCTTTGATCGCTATCAGGTTCCCGGGGAGACCCGGCAACGGATTGTGGAGGGGATCGAGGAGATTGAACAGGATCCGGTTTTGCTGCATTTCACTAAATTTTTGGTGAAGGATTTGTGTTCTGCCCGCGAGCGCTGTGATGAAACGCACTATACGAATATGAAGCCGGGATGTATGCAGCGGCATGGAGCTTTGTATTCATTTCTGCTGCTCCTCGCCTGTGTGGTTCCTTCCATGAATCGGCTGCGGCAGCGGTCCATCCCCGAAGAGCATTATGCAGCGATTCCGCATACGTTTCTACAACCGCAGTTGGACAAAATGGCGCTTCACGGTGATCCTTCGGTTCATGATTTTCCATGGGTTATGAATTTCTATACCTGCTCAATCTTTCTGTTTGACCGATTCTACTTCATTCCCTACCGATTCGGAGATCCGTTTACGATGTTTCGCCATAAGGAAACAGGAGAAGTCATTGCGCTCAGGCATGCGGGAGAAGAGTTCCGAAGCGACGGGCAAAGGAACGGAATTAATGATGTGTTTGACCAGAAGGGCAGCTTCATAACGGAATGGCACGAGAACGCCGAGTTTATCATGGCCAACCGAATCAACCCGATGGGGTTCGTCGAACGAGATACGACAACGATCTTCAAGAAGGAATGGGCGCCGGCGCTACGGCAAGGCGATACGCTGCTTGCCCTTCACATCCCCTCCGGGCCCGGATATACGCCGGAGCGTCTGAGGAACTCCATGCGCCAGGCCATCGAATTTTATGGCAAGTATTTCCCCGAGCTGCCGATCACAGGGTTCTGGAGCGCAAGCTGGCTGTATGATACCCGCCTGTCGCTCTTTCTGGACAGCAAACATAGCAACATCGTTCTGGTTCAACGCCAGCTGTACAATTATCCCACATTTGAAGGCGACGGCATGCTGCGCTACGAACTTTTCGGAGACCGGACGGCAGATCCGGACCGCAATCCCGGCGAATATGCAACCTCGCTGCAACAAGCAGCCGCAGCGTACATGGTTCGCGGGGCCCGCTTCAACACACTAAGCATGATTGTGCTCAAGGAAGACATCGAACGGATTGGCGCCATGCCGTACATCACGGAAGCGGACATCGAGTTGTTCCTTAAAACCGTGGACAGTCATTTACATACAGGAGGTCATTGATTTGAAACTAGCGTTAATCGGGGCAGGACAGCGAGGCATGATCTACTCAAGACATGCGTACCAAAGCGCGGATATTGTGGCGGTTGTAGAGCCGGACGATATCAGAAGGAAGGCGGCAGCGGATGAGTTCCATATCCCGCCGGAGAGACAATTTGTCACTGTTGAAGCGTTCTATGCCTTAGGCAAAATATGCGATGCGGTTATCATTTCATCCATGGACCGGGATCACTATAAGCAGACGATGGCCGCGCTTGAGCTAGGCTATGACATTTTGCTGGAGAAGCCCATATCGCCAAGCCCTGAAGAGTGCCTCAAGATTCAAGAGAAGGCGGATGAAAAAGGCCGCAAGGTGATTGTCTGCCATGTGCTCAGGTATACGAATTTTTTTGCAGAGATCAAGAAAATCATCGACAGTCAGCAACTCGGTAAAGTCATCACCATCCAGCATAACGAAAATATTGGCAATTTCCATATGGCGCACTCTTTCGTCAGAGGAAATTGGAGAAGAAGCGATCTGGCCAGCCCGATCATCATGCAGAAGTCATGTCACGATATGGATATTCTATCCTGGCTGGTGGACAGCGGAGCCAAACGTATCTCATCCTACGGCGGTCTTGCCTACTTTAAGGAGGAGAATGCTCCGGCCGGCAGCGCCGAACGCTGCCTGGACTGCAAGGTCGCCGCAGATTGCAGGTTTGATGCCAGAAAGGCTTATCTGCCGGTGCGAGGACAATGGCCGGCAGCCGCGGTCGCGGCGGATCAATCGGAAGAAGGGCTGCTTAAGGCGCTAGAGACCGGGCCTTACGGACGCTGCGTGTATAAGCTCGACAATGATGTGTGTGATCATCAGGTCACGTTGATCGAGTTCAAGAACGGGGTCACGGCCACCTTCAATTTAAGCGGATTTACGAACAAAATGTACCGAACCCTTAAAATTATGTGCGAACACGGGGAGATCCGGGGAGATGACAGCTTGAATGTGATCGAGGTTACCCGGTTCAACTCCAACATGGTGGAGGCCGGCAAGCAAACGGTCATTCGGCCGGCCGTGATGAGCGGCGGGCATAACGGTGGAGATACAGGGCTGATGAATGATTTTCTGAACAATTTACAGAATCCTGATTTCAACAGCCGATCCTCGATCGACAGGTCCGTCGAAAGCCATATGATGGCTTATGCGGCGGAAGAGGCGAGAATGACCGGGACCATCATTGATATGGACGAGCTCAGGGAGAGACTAAAGCATAATGCCACAGCCTAATCGTTAAATCACAATGCAAAGCAAAGGTCGTGATGGAATGAGCAAGGGATTTTTATATGAAATCAAAAAACATAGAATTCTGTATCTGATGTGCGTGCCGGCTCTGATCGTACTGATGATGTTCTCTTACATTCCTTTTGCCGGTGTATGGATGGCATTCACCGATTTTAATGTTGTTGACGGGATCTTCGGCAGCAAGTTTGTCGGTCTGGACAATTTCCAGTACTTTTTCTCAAAGCACAGCATGGGCTGGAAGGTGACTTATAACACGCTGTATATTAACTTTTTTGGACTCATATTAGGGATCATTGTCCCGGTCAGCATCGCTGTCCTGATCCATGAAATCCGGCACAAAACCTATAAAAAGCTGGCCCAGAGCATGATGTTCTTTCCGTATTTCATCTCGTGGGTCGTCGTTGGGGCGATTCTGTACGGCATCTTCTCCACCGATGTGGGAATTGCCAACAATATCCTGAACTTCTTCGGGCTTGAGCCGATCCGGTGGTACTCGGAGCCGAAGTATTGGAAATGGATTATTATTCTGTCGAGCGTCTGGAAATGGAGCGGATACAGTTCCATTATCTATTTGGCGGCGATGTCCAATTTTGACGGGAGTTTATATGAGGCGGCAAAGGTCGATGGCGCAAGCAAGCTGCAGCGGATCCTGCATTTGACCGTACCGATGCTGAAGCCGACCATCATCGTGCTCAGTTTGCTTAGCGTCGGTAGGATCTTCTACGGCGACTTCGGGATGGTTTACGGCATTGTTGGCAACAATCCGGTTCTGGCGGAAGAGGTAACCGTTATCGACACCTATGTCTATCAATCGATGCGCACGCTCGGTTTCTCCTATTCGACGGCAATCGGGCTGTTCCAGTCTTTGATGGGATTGATTCTGATCACGGCAGCTAACAAGGCGGCCAAGAAAATAAATGACGGAGAGGGTCTATTTTAGATGATGGGAAAGAACGGGTTGCTCGGCGATAAACTGGTCCATGTTGTTGCTTATGGTTTTATCGGCTTATTTGCCCTTGCTTGTCTATATCCGCTGGTGCTGACTCTAAGTGTATCCTTCTCCTCGGAGCAGGCGATTGCAAGAAACGGGTATTCGATTGTCCCTCTGAGCCCGACCCTGGATACGTATAAATATATTTTTGTAAACAGCGGGATGAAAATACTGAAATCCTACGGCGTCACTATCTTCGTAACCGCTGTAGGCACGATAGGCGCTTTGCTGATCACGAGCCTGATTGCCTTTTCCCTATCGATCAAAAAGTTGAAGTACCGCAACGTGCTCGCGTTTATCTGCAATTTCACCATCATATTCTCGGCCGGACTGATCCCGTGGTACATGGTCAGCGTTAACTATTACGGATTGAAAGACAGCATTCTTGCTCTGATTCTTCCTTCGATTTTTAATGTGTGGAGCATGTTTCTGATGCGCACGTATTTCGGGAGCATCTCGACCTCGCTCTATGAAGCGGCCGAGATGGACGGGGCCAATTATTTCAGGATTTACATGACGATCGCCCTTCCATTAAGCAAAACCGCGCTGCTAACGGTCGGATTGATGTATGCGCTGCAATACTGGAATGACTGGTGGCATGCGCTGATCTTCATTCAGGACCAAGATTTATATCCGCTGCAATATTACCTCTACAATATTCTATCCAATGTCAATGCAATCAGCTCCGGGCGCATTCCGTCAGGGGCCTCGGGCAACATCACGCTGCCTGCGGAAACCGTGAAGATGGCGATTACGGTAATAACGATCGGACCGATCATCTTCCTGTACCCTTACATTCAAAAATACTTCGTGCATGGGATTATGGCCGGCGCGGTCAAGGAGTAGTTGTCCGCTTGGTTACTGGCCGATCACGGCTTTTAACATAAGAATAAGCATTTTTATGAGGGAGGGTCTTTCATGAAAACAAGGAAATGGTTGGTATTATTGGCGCTGTTGATGGTATCCGTCTCCATCATGGCGGGATGCAGCGGGAGCAAGGAAGGAGCGGCCGAGCTGGAAACGGTTACGATTCTGTACCCGGGGGAGCGAAGCGACCGGATGAATGAGTTCCTGCAGAACGAATTTGCCGAGAAGATGGCCGCAGACCTTGGTCTGAAGGTGGAGGTTGTATTCGTGCCTTGGGCTCAATACTGGGAGCAGAAGGACATTATGTTAGCCGCCAATGAGCCGGTTGATCTGTATTGGGACGGCCTGCCGGACTTGTCCACGATTGTGAACAAGAGGCAAGCGATGGCGCTTGATGCGTTAATTGAGGAGCATGGTCAGGATATGCTTAATGTGCTTCCGATGGAGCAGCTTCAGGGGGCAACGATTGACGGTAAAATATATGGCATCCCATCCGCTTATGCGCCGTCCTCTGCGATGTACCAGCTGGTCGCCGTTCGCCAAGACATTCTTGAAGCCGTGGGGATGACGGATGTAAAGACGCCGGAAGATCTGAAGGAGTTTGCGGCAAGGGCGAAAGCGCAGTTTCCTGAGATGAAAGGGCCTGCCGACATTATCTTTAAACCGTTGACACGGTATTATGCCGATGAACAATACAACTGGATTGCTGCTGAGGATCTGGTGGTATTCGGGGAAGACAGCAAAAAAGCGTACAGCTATTATGAAACAGAGGCTTTCCAGGAGGTAGCCAAGTTCAACCGCAGCATGTATGAAGCGGGAATCTATACCGAGGATCTGACCATTAAATATAATGAAAGGGATTCTCGAATGCAGACCGGGCTTTACTTATGGGTAGAAGGATCCTTGGGCAAGGAGATGGAAATTATCGATGGTGTCAGAGCTAACGCGCCGGGTGCGGACATTAAGACTTATCTGCTGGCAGAGGAGAAGCCGCGCTATATAACGGCCGCAGGCGGGGAAGTTCTGGGCATACCGGTTAACGCCCCGAATCCGGAAGGCGCCATGAAGTTGATCAATTGGATTTACAAGTCACAGGATAACTACCTGTTCGCGCTCTATGGCGTAGAAGGCAAAGATTACGAGATTGTGGACGGCCGGATTCACAAGCTGACGCCTACTGAATTTTTCTATGAGTGGATGTTCAGGAATCAGAATTATCAATTGTTTGGTCCCGATGTGCCGCAAGCATTGATTGATCAATATAACAGCTGGGATGATCAGGCGCTGCGCTCGGCCTCTTTAGGCTTCCGTTTCAACAACGAGAATGTGAAAATGATCGAGACGGCTCTGAAGGAAGTAGCAGGGAAAGACCTGGCTGCGATCCGCTCCGGCTTTGTCGATTATGAAACGGCCTATCCGGTGGCGATTGAGAAGCTTAAGGCGGCGGGAATTGATGAGTACGTGGCTGAGATCCAGCGTCAGCTGGACGAGTTCCTGGCTGGAAAATAAGGGACGAGCATCGCGTATCCGGCCTGAGAAGAGATAGTCATACTGCGGCCTGACCATGTCGCGTTCGATGATGTGGGCCAGACAATCGCAGGGGGAACTATAGTCTCCCAGGAATGCCAGAGGGCATGAATGAGACGACGTGTTCCCCGAGGAGCCGGCCAGCTGTGCCCCAAGCGCAGTGATGATGAGACGAATGCTGCAATATGTGAAGTTTATCGATGGATCTGTGGCTTTAGCTGAGTTCGTTTGGAGTTAGAGGGTACACGTACACTTGACCGGTGTGCGTGTATTTTTTTCGGCAAAGGGTTGCATATGGAGACTGAATTGTCTATTATGGATATCAAGTATCTACAATGTAAGCTTCGGAAGGAGGAAATGGGTTGCAGTTTTCCAAAAGCACGGATTATGCGCTGCATGCCTTGATTCATCTGACGCTTTCAGAGAAGGACGGGCATATTGGGATTAAGGAGCTTGCTCACACGCTTGGCGTTTCGGTAAGTTACCTGTCCAAAATCATGTCCAAGCTGAGACAGGATGGCATTGTCCGCGCGGTTCCCGGTGTAAATGGCGGCTACGAGCTTGCGCGTCCGGCGGATGAGATTACGTTTCTGGAGGTCATCCAGGTGATCGAAGGCCGGGAGCAGCTGTTCGAGTGCTCCAATCTTCATTCCCAGCAGCATCAGCTGCTGAGCGAGGAGATGGCGGAAGGGCACCTTCCTAAGCATCGCGGCAGCGAGTGTCTGGTGAAAAAGGTGATGGACGGCGCCGAGGAACAGCTGCATCAATATTTGCGGCAGCATACGATTCAGGCTGTGGTGGATCAGGCGTTAAACCGGCAGCATGGTTTCACAAGCAAGAAGTGATACGCTTCTTGTATTTTAATTATAGATATTATAGATCTATATAGGAGGATGTTATGAATTCGAAAATGGAAACAACAGATGTCGTTATCATCGGCGGAGGACCGGCCGGGCTGAACGCAGCCCTGGTGCTGGGGCGGGCGAGGAAAAAGGTGGTCGTCATCGATGAAGGGCGTCCCCGCAACGCGGTGACACGTGAATCTCACGGATTTCTGACCCGCGACGGAATCAGCCCGGCTGAATTTCGCAAACAGGCCAGAGCGGATCTCCTTAACTATCCATCCATCACGATCGTGGAGGATGAGGCAGTGTCGGCTTCGGGGTCTGATGGGCATTTTCAGATCGAAACCGCCCAGGGCCGATCTTATCATAGCCAGAAGCTGCTGTTTGCCGTTGGAATGAAGGATCAGCCGCTGGATGTTCCGGGACTGGCCGAGGTTTATGGAAAAAGCGCGTTTGTATGCCCTTATTGCGATGGCTGGGAACTTCGCGATAAGCCGTTGGTCATTCTGAACAGCGGAGCGGAGCTGATGCATTTCGCGCCGCTGATCTCGGGCTGGACAGATCGTTTTACGATCTGCACAAACGGGCCCGACGGGTTGACAGAGGAGCAGCGCGAGGAGCTGCGCCAGCACGGCATCCCGCTGTATGACACCCCGATTCAATCGATTGACTCGGCCGAGGGCATGGTGAGGCAGGTCGTTCTGACAGACGGGACGGCGGTGCCGTGTGAAGGGATTTTCTTCAAGCCGACTCTTCGGATCGGATCGGATTTGCCGAGATCTCTGGGCTGTGAACTGACGGAAACGGGCAGTGTAGCGGTGGACCCATTCGGCAAAACGAGCATTCCGGGCGTGTACAGCGCCGGTGACGCCGCTTCGCAGTATTATCAGCTTATTGCTGCGGCTGCTATGGGCGCATTTGCTGCTGCAGCGATGAACAATGAGATGAATCTGGCGGCTTGGAAGAGGCGCTGACGAGGTGATTTTGCCACCATTCAAGCGTTCGAAGCTGTTCGAAGCTCCTTATCAGCAGAGGCTGGTCCTGACGGACCGGCCTCTTGTTGTTTAGATCATACTCATTCCCATTCTCACTTCGGGTTAAGTATGCCAAACAAAATGTTAATTAAACTTTACATTATGTTAGGGATAATATACAATGGGTCAGAGACGATCGAGTAGGAGATGTTTCTATGCTCAAAAATCGAGTTCGCGAGCTGAGAGCCCGTTTTCAGTTTACCCAAGGGGAACTCGCCAAGAGGGTCGGCGTTACGCGTCAGACGATCGCTTTTATTGAGAAGGGTGAGTTTGCACCATCGGTCACTCTTGCGCTGAAGATTACCAAGGAATTTGAATGCACAGTAGAAGAAGTCTTCTGGCTGGAGGAGGAAGAGTAAATGAATAAGCTGCTGCGGTCCCCGTTCTGGTCGGTGCTGTCGATGGTGATAATAACGTTGTTTATGATAATCAAAATCGAGGCACAGCGTCTGCCGACCTGGTTGTATACGTTGTCTTACGCTGCATTGGCCGTTTGCTTCATATTCATCCTTAGCTGGCTGGTTGCTGTGCTGATTCATAACCGCAGGCATCCGAAGCAGAAGGTGAAATGGCATCTTTTCTATCCCGTTGAATTTCGGGAAGAGGATGAGGGGATGCGATGGCTGACGTACATGGCTTGCCGGAAGGTATATATTATGTTCTACGTCGCCTTGCCGCTCATTCTGCTGGTATTATTTCTGTTTCCGGAGCACCGCTCGCTTCCCATTCTATTGATCGGAGCGCTCGCGGTTTCGCAGTACTGTATGTATTGGTCGGTCATCCGGAAGGCAAACATAGGGGAGGATGAAACGTAAATGAATGTGTTGATGGAAATTTGGCAGTATATTCTCGTATTTCTGATGGGATCGGTGCCGTGGATTGAAATTGCCGCGGTAATCCCGATAAGCATTGTGGCAGGCCTCAACCCTTTTTTCGTAGCGCTGATGGCGTTTCTCGGAAATCTGTCCACCGTTTACTTGCTCGTGATTTTCTTTGATAAATTCCAGCAGTGGCGCAGCCGCAGGAAGAACGGCCAGGAGCAGAAATCGAAGCGTCAAACCCGCGCGATCAACATCTGGAACAAATATGGACTTCCGGGTCTTTCTTTGCTGGGCCCGCTGTTGATCGGTTCGCATATCGCTGTTTTTATCGGCCTTGTATTCGGGGCCAAAAAACATGTGACCTTGCTGTGGATGACAATCAGCCTGGTGATTTGGACGGTGATCATTACGCTTCTGTCGGTGTTCGGCATCGATTTGATCCAATCGATACGGTAATGGCTTAACCGAAAACGGGTGTGCTGCTCAGCACGAAGATACAAAAGTACGCTTGCTAGCCGCCGCAGATGATAGAACAATCCCCCTTCTCCTTCGTATGTTGGAGTGAGGGGGATTGCTTGTTCTGTGCAGGATGAAAGCAAAGCTAGGAATCCGGATTCCTTCCAGCCAGCAGGATGCCTATCCCCGAAACGCTTCAATAATCACCAGGAGCCAGCCCGCGAGAAAACAGAGGCCGCCAAGCGGCGTAATCGCGCCCAGCTTACGGATGCCGGTCAAGCTGAGTGCATACAAGCTTCCGGAGAACAGGAGGATGCCGGCAAACAGCAACCAGCCTGCGGTCACGATCAGCGAACCGTTGCCGAGCTGGGCCGAAAGCACGCCGAGCAGCAGCAGGCCGAGACTGTGAGCCAGGTGATACTGGATGCCCGTCTGATACGTTTTCGACTTGTCACCGGTCAATTTGTTCTTCAGCGCATGCGCACCGAATGCGCCGAGCGCCACAGCAAGAAACATCATGATGCCGCCGAGGGCGAGCAATGTGTTCATCATCAATCACCTCGCTACTATATTACTCCAATGCATGAATCCGGACAATTCATGAAGTTTAACAAGCTGCAGGCAGGCTAGGTGCACCTGTCAATAGATGGATTAAGCTCCGGCAACCGTGTATTTGTATAATGAACCGAATCCGTCAATTGCGGCCGGTCCGCCAAAGTTCTCAAGTTCCGCCGGTGGCTGCGCTATATTCGCCCCTAGCGTTCGCTCTGACTAACAAAACAAAAAGAGCTGCAAGAAAGTTACCTTTCTTACAGCTCAACGGAATACTGCACGCCTGTCCCGAGTCGGGCAGGCTGTGAAATGTATGAACCTGAGTGAGAAGAATAATGAACATTATTTTCCCTCAAGATCCCTGCTCGATCAGAGACCGGGATATTTCACGACAGGCCATTTCTCCTTTCGGAGGGCGTTCATCAGCTCCGGCGGCGCGCAAAGGTTATCCTGAACAAGCTGTTTAGGTGTCAGTGCCATCCACTGATTCAGCGAGATATCCTCAAAGCGGTCACTGCGAAAAATTTCGAGGAACCAGAGCGTCTCGTCTCCGGTGTTCTGTACATAATGGCCCATGGCAACAGGCACATAGCCCACATCGCCTGCGCGGACATCGAAGGTGCGGGCGATGCCGTTTCCGCCGAACACCGTCATCCGCCCTTGTCCGGTCAGGTAGTACTGCCATTCATCCGCGTTCGGATGCCAGTGCAGCTCCCGCATCGCGCCTGGGTGGATCTCCACGAGCGCCGCCGCGACGGTGGTGGATGCCGGGAAGTTGGTGGAGTCTACGATCCGCACGCTTCCGCCTGGCGTCACAATCGGTTCCTGCGCGTGCAGGCGGTACGTGAAGGAGCGCGGTACCGTTCCACAGGGAGAGGGGACAGCCTGACTGCCGATCGGACCCGGGACCGTGTCCTGAAATATATAGACTTGCTTGGACGGTCTGGAGGCAAAGGCTGATTCAGGAACGCCAAAATTGGCGGCCAGCACCTCGGCTGGGGTATGCGCGAACCAGTCCGAGATGGACAAGGTGTTCAAGTCTGAGAAGGAGCCGTCGTCAAAGACGAGCAGAAATTCGCACCCATGCTCCAGCCCCTGAATCGAGTGCGGAATCCCCTTCGGAAAGAACCACAGGTCGCCCGGTCCTACATCGGCGATGAAATTGCGCCCGTTCTGGTCCACAGCCGTCACCCGGGCGGTGCCCCATATCATATAGGCCCACTCCGCCTGCTGATGCCAGTGCAGTTCGCGGACTCCCCCAGGCGTCAGGCTCATATTCACGCCGGCGAGCGTCGTTGCAATCGGCAAATCTCGAACCGTAATCTCTCGCGACCATCCGCCGTGGTTTAACTGCATATGCGTGTCCGAGAAGGACATGCGGAGGTTAGGAAGGAGTCCGGCGTCGGTTGTGGGAGGGACAAGCATATCCGGGTTCTGCAGATCACGAAGCACATCACGCGGCCCGAGGTCGGGAGCGCCGGCCCCGTCCTTGCGAATCGGTTGGGGGATAACCCACTTCTTGCCGTTATCAGGCATTCCATCCTTCATGTACGATGATCTCCTTTCGAACTGCACTTCAACTATAATGTATAGATATGAGCCAACGTCTGTCCCTTATGTAGCCTGCATGCATTGAATTCCCCATCCCCCCTATGTATAATGGTTAGGCATATGGACAGGCGGGATGGCTACAATGAAGCATTGCAGCAAATGGCGCATTGCCGGAGCTCCCCTTCAGCAAGGAGGTAACCTACCAGATGCAGAACAAAAATAAAACGCTTGTGAAATCGATGGATCTCCTTCAGCTATTTATTACGCATCCGGCATTAAGTCTGAACGATATGGTCAAGCTATCTGGCATGCCGAAAACATCCGTTCACCGGATGCTGATGTCGCTTGAAGAGATGGGCTTCCTGGCAAGGCATGAGGATGGCCAGTATTCGCTGGGCTTGTCATTTCTCCAGTTCGGTCAACTTGTGGCGGATCGGCTGGACATTCGGCAGGTCGCATTGCCGATTATGCAGGAGCTTCGGGATGATGTAGGCGAGGCCGTGAACCTCATCATGAAAGATGGAAGGGAAGCCATCTACGTTGAGAAGGTCGATACGAATCATCCGGTGAGGCTGTATACGAAGATCGGCCGCAGATCGCCGCTATATGCGGGCGATTCCCGCATCATTCTCGCGTTTTTGCCGGATCAGGAGAGGGAGCAGTATTTGCGTGAAACGGAGCTAACGCCGAGAGGTCTCGGAACGATTACCGATAAAGACAAGCTACGCCGAATATTGCAGAAATCCAGGGAAGACGGTTACACGATCAGTCGCTCTGAGCTGGAGAACGATACAGCTGCCCTGGCGGCACCGATTTTTGATCATCGCGGACGGGTGTATGCCGGCCTCAGTGTGGCAGGGCCGGATGACCGCTTTCAGGACGAACGGCTGCCTGAACTGAGCGTGAAGGTGGTCCGTGCGGCAGAGGAAATTTCCCGCAAGCTGGGCTGGGAACCTTCGAGCAGAATTCCATTATAATGTACATACTCATCTACCCTGTTGCTCACAATATGGGAGATGAGTTTTTTTATTGTTGACAGACGGGACGCTCCCCATTAACCATACCTCCTCCTTCTCAACATCTAACACGGGGAGTTACATAACGTAACGCCACACACGAGAAAATGGTGAAGTACATATTGCGTAAACACGAAGCATTAGCTATAATCCAATATAATTAAAAATTTCGGAATCTATGTTCCGAATAATGGAACGAAGATGGGTGGGGTGAGGAAATGTATCGGATCGATTTGAATTGTGATCTTGGAGAGAGCTATGGTGCGTACAAGCTGGGTGTGGACGAGGAGATGCTCGGACGGATTACATCGGCGAATGTAGCCTGTGGTTTCCATGCCGGGGATCCGGGCGTTATGCGCCGCACCGTACAGATGGCCCTGAAGCACGGTGTCGCAGTTGGAGCGCATCCGGGCCTTCCGGATCTCATCGGTTTTGGCCGGCGCAATATGGATATTTCGCCGCGGGAAGCGTACGACATGGTTGTCTATCAGATCGGTGCCCTGGCCGCATTTGTACAATCCGAGGGTGGACGCATGCAGCATGTGAAGCCGCACGGTGCGCTGTATAATATGGCCGCGAAGAGCAGGGAGCTGTCTGAGGCGATTGCTGAGGCGGTATATAAGGTTGATCCGGAGCTGATATTGTTCGGGCTTTCCGGCAGCGAGCTGGTGCGGGCTGGAGAGCGAATCGGCCTGAAGACAGCCAATGAAGTATTCTCAGACAGAACGTATCAGCAGGACGGAAGCTTGACCCCCCGGAATCAGTCGGATGCATTGATTACAGACGATGACCAGTCTGTATCGCAAGTTATCCGCATGGTGAAGGAAGGCAAGGTGCTGACGCTGCAGGGAAGCGACATTGCGATCTCGGCAGATACGGTGTGCATTCACGGGGACGGGGCACATGCTGCGGTATTCGCGAAGCGAATCCGGGAGGCGTGCGAATCTTCGGGCATCTTGATCCAGGCGGCTGGATCTGAATAAAATGGAACAAGGAGGATATGCGTTTGAAATCCGATAAAAAATCATTGGAGCTGGAGAATCAAGCGTCCGGCGGACCGAAATCTAGCTGGAGCTTACTGCTGGGCGCAGCCTTTTTGATGGCGACTTCAGCCATCGGACCTGGATTTTTAACGCAGACCACGGTCTTTACGCAGCAGCTTGCGGCCAGCTTTGGCTTTGTTATTTTAATGTCTATCATTTTGGATATCGGAGCACAGATGAATGTATGGCGAATTATCGCCGTTTCGGAAAAAAGAGGACAGGACATCGCAAACATGGTGCTTCCGGGGCTTGGCTACTTCGTGGCCTTCCTCATTGTGCTGGGGGGCATCGCCTTTAACATCGGCAATATCGCCGGGGCGGGTCTTGGCATCAATGTGGTGCTCGGCATATCACCGACTACGGGTGCGATGATCAGCGGCGCTATTGCGATTGCGGTATTTATGATCAAGGAAGCCGGAAAAGCGATGGACCGGATTACGCAAATTGCCGGTTTTGTCATGATCGCGCTGACGATTTATGTTGCGATCACTTCCGCGCCGCCGGTAGGCGAAGCGGTCGTTAAAACGTTTGTCCCGGATCAGATTGACATTCTGGCGATCGTTACACTGGTCGGCGGAACGGTTGGCGGATATATCACATTCGCGGGTGGTCACCGTCTGCTCGATGCCGGGGTTCGCGGCCAGAGCGCTTTGCCCCAAGTGACGCGAAGCTCGGTAACAGGCATCCTGGTGACGGCTGTCATGCGTGTGATCTTGTTCCTGGCAGCGCTCGGTGTCGTCGCCAAGGGCTTGGCCATCGATCCGTCGAACCCGCCGGCGTCTGTCTTTCAGCTGGCAGCCGGCAACATCGGGTACAGAATATTCGGCATCGTCATGTGGGCGGCTGCGATTACCTCGGTCATCGGGGCTGCTTATACGTCGGTGTCGTTCATCCGCACCTTCAGCCCGGCGCTGGAGAAGCATCATCACCGGATTACGATCGGATTTATTTTGTTGTCGACACTCGTATTTGTGCTTGTAGGCAGACCGGTGAAAATTCTGGTGCTGGTCGGCGCACTGAACGGGCTCATTCTGCCTATCGCGCTTGGCGTGCTTCTAGTGGCAGCTTACAAGAAGAAGATCGTTGGAGATTACAAGCATCCGCTATGGATGACTTTGTTCGGCGGGCTGGTCGTTGTGATGATGGCGGCAATGGGCGGCTACACGCTGGTTAATGAATTGCCGAAGCTGTTCCAGTAAGTCTAGCTGCCACATTTCCTGCCGATGAACGCCCGCTGGCAGCCAGCATCCGCAATAGAGATGACGGTGCAATGTGAGGCAGTGGTTCGAAGAGATGAAGGCTGTATGGCTGAGGCAAGGTTCTCTTGTCTCGGCCTTTTTCTATCGGATCATCGTCAGAGCGAGCAGAGGAATCATCCTATTCATGTATACTTTATTCAGGGCATGACCTGGTGAAAGAGGTGACCGAAGCATGAGAGAGGCCGAATTAAAGGGCCGTGATCAAATCGAGATATACCCGTATGGGGAATCGGCCGTACGGATTGAATTTGGCAAGGGGATTGACCCCGAAATCAATCGCAAAGTAAGAGCGCTGACGGCGAATCTGGAGTCAGAACCATTTCCCGGAATGATCGAATGTGTATCCGCCTTTACGAGCGTAACCGTCTTCTACGATCTGCTGGCGGTAAGAAATATGGCATCACCGTTATCGGAGAGCCAATCCGCATATGAAATCGTTTCTGACCTTGTGCGCGAACGGGCGGCCGGGATGGCGACCGAGGCTTCCGGCCAAGCGAGAACGGTGGAGATCCCGGTATGCTATGGCGGATCATTCGGGCCTGATCTGGCGTATGTCGCAGAGCATAACAAGCTGACTCCGAGCGAGGTCATCGACATTCATACGAGCGGCGAATATCTGGTGTATATGATCGGGTTTGCCCCGGGATTTCCTTTTCTCGGCGGCTTGTCGGAGCGAATCGCTACCCCGAGGCGCTCGTCTCCCCGTCTGTCAATTCCCGCAGGATCGGTAGGCATCGCCGGGAAGCAGACGGGTGTATACCCGATTGTCACCCCGGGCGGCTGGCAGCTGATTGGAAGCACCCCGCTCGCCCTGTTCCGGCCGGAGCATCATCCGCCAAGCCTTCTGCAGGCAGGGGACGTGGTTAAGTTCCGGGCGATTACACCAGCACAATATGAGGAGTTCAGAGGGGGAAGGATATGAGTTTCAAGGTCGTCAAGCCGGGACTGCTGACCAGCCTTCAGGATCTGGGGAGGTACGGTTATCAGAAATATGGCGTAATCGTCAGCGGTGCCATGGACCCGGTCTCCCTGAGACTGGCCAATCTGCTGGTCGGAAACGACGAGGATGAAGCGGCACTGGAGCTTACCCTGGTAGGCCCATCGCTCATCGTGGAGCAGGATGCACTGCTTGCCGTAACCGGAGGCGATATGTCGCCAAAGGTAAACGGGCAGCCGCTGCCAATGTGGCGGCCGGTGTATGTCAGGAAGGGCAGCCATCTGCAGTTCGGGGCATGCAAGGCTGGCAGCCGTGCTTATGTAGCGGTGGCCGGAGGGTATGATGTGCCTATGGTGATGGGCAGCAAAAGCACCTATCTCCGGGCCGGCATCGGCGGCTATCAGGGCAGGGCGCTGGCGGAGGGAGACGTCATTGCATGGAAGGCCTCAGCTGGGCGGGCCGCTGAATATAGAGAGCAATGGGCGCGGAAGCTGGAGGGCGTCTCATCCGATTATATATCCACGGATTGGCATACCGGCAGAGGGTTTCATCCGCACGAGGGGGGAGATGCAGTCATTCGCGTCACCCGGGGCAGCCAGTTTGAATATTTTGCGCCAGGCAGCCGGCAGCAGTTCTATGAGAAATCCTTTCAGGTATCCACGCAATCGGATCGAATGGGCTACCGTTTAACCGGACCGGAGCTGACACTGGCAGAGCCGCTGGAGATGATCTCGGAGGCGGTCATTCCGGGAACGGTCCAGGTGCCGCCGGACGGCAACCCGATCATTCTGATGGCAGACCGGCAGACGGCGGGCGGATATCCGAGAATTGCCCAGGTGGCGGTCGTGGATATTCCGGTAGTTGCCCAGATCAAGCCGGGCAGACGCCTTCGTTTTCGTGAAATCACGGTCAATGAGGCCGAGAAGCTTTACATTCAGCGGGAACAGCAGATTCAGCAGATGAAAGCCGGCATATTGGTGAATATGAAGCAGGGTGTGTAGGTTGCAGGTTTCGGCGCTCATCGTTTACCGAAGGGCCGAGGGCGATCACCCAAGCCCAAGAAGGATTGGTCAAGTGTGAAATCCGTCGTGAGGACAACGGTGTTTGCTGTGCTTTTTTTCGGAGGATTCTCGGCGCTTTCCGTCTTTAGAGAACTCCAAATATATCGTGAAAATCACCGATTCGTACGGAAATGAAATCAGACATACGTTTTCCACCGTTGCATTTCTGATCAAATTCGCGATCTATTGCGCCATCGTTGCTTACTTTTTTATGCGAAAAAAGAATTCGCTGTTTTTCCGTCTCGATACGACGCGGCAAAGAGCAGTGACGATCAGTTTCCATGCCTTTACGATCCTGATCCTTGTCCTGTCCGGATTCACAGGGTCTGTTACTCCGCTCATGATTGTTTTCATCTTCCACGGTGTCATGCACTTTGTACAGGCTTATGGCGGGATAAGGGCCAATATATAGCTCTGCCTGCCGTGGTCCAGGGCGATAGGGAAACTCAGGCAAGGCAGGCTTGATCACAATATAGAAACCGGCAGAAGCGCTGTTGCTTTTGCCGGTTTTTTTGCTTGAAGCGCCCTGGCAGTCCCTCCATCCGGATTCTCCTCTCTTGTGAAAATGCCCCCGATAATTTGGATGTTTTCGAAAGTTCACAGGATATTATGCCAGACGAATGGGACCTATAATAGGCCTATAAGCAGTTGCATGATAGGCAAAGGGGGACTTCACCCGGCGGAAATAAAGCGGATTCACGAACATGCCTGACAAACATTTGTCGGGGCTGACGTAAGACCTGAGCCGCTTACAGGAGACGCTGCGGAAGAGGGCTGCCAACATTTAGAGGTTTACATGAGGAGGGCCAACAGATGAAGATTGAGAGACATCCGGAGAATCCGATCGTAGTGCCAGGGGGCTATGAATGGAGAATGGTCACCGTATTTAATCCGGCGGTTATTATCGAAGACGGCAAGTTTTATATGATCGAGCGGACAGCAGGTTCGCTCACGCCTTGTAAAAACTACCTCGGATTGCTGGAAAGCGAGGATGGCGTTCATTTCACCCATGTGAAGGATGAGCCGATCGTGACGCCGGATCAATTGGGCTTCCCGTACGGAAGTGTACAGGATCCGCGCGTGGTCAAAATTGACGACACCTTTTATATGAACTATGCGCTGAGACCGTGTGCGATGAGCTACTATCCGACCGGAAGAGGCGTGCCTGAGCGCTCGATTCCGAAATATCCGGATGGCTGGGGCGAAGAGGAGGGCCACTGGCTCACTCGTTCTTCGATTCTGACCTCCAAGAACCTGATCGATTGGGAGTTTCTGACCGATACGACGCCACTGGATATCAACGATCGGGACAACATTCTGTTTCCAGAGAAAATCAATGGCAAATATGTGCTGCTCCGGCGTCCGGAAGAATACGTGGGCGAGGAATACGGCACGGAGAAAGCGGCGATGTGGATCACCTATTCCGATGATCTGATTCATTGGGAAGAGCCGAAGCTGCTCGCGAAAGGCGAGAATCCATCATGGGAATCGCGGAAAATCGGCGGGTCCACACCTCCAATCAAGACGGACAAAGGATGGCTTGTCCTGTATCACGGCGTCGACGACAATGTCGTCTATCGCGTCGGGGCCATGCTGCTCGATCTCGACAATCCGGAGAAGGTGATTGCCCGGACACGGAATTTCATCATGGAACCGGAGACGTATTATGAAAAATTCGGATACCAGCTTCCGAACGTCATATTCCCGACGGGAAATGTGGTCAAGGACGGTCTGCTCTATATCTACTACGGAGTAACCGATACGGCGATTGCGCTTGCGACCGTGCCGCTGGACGAGCTGGTGGATTATATTCTGAACGAACCGCAAAACTAAACAACAAGAGAAGGATGCCGCGATGATGCGGCTCCCCTTGAAGCTCAAATGAAACCGCATACAATTTATTTAATAACTAACAAATAATGTTACAAAATATAACCTAAATTCAAACCAGCTTCTTATAAATAACTAAATCATCGCAATATTTTGGATGTAATCGAAGATTTGTGGGATATAGATGATGAATGCTCCGCTTTATAATGTCTAATATAACGTGAATAAGGAAATAAACACGTCATTGCCTGTTAGATTTAATCCTTGTTAAACAATTACGAAAAGAGGGTTGGTTATGAACAAACGAAACAAAGGCAAAAAAGTACTGCTTCTCGGATTGGCAGCCATGCTTACACTGGTTACGGCTTGCGGCAAAGACACGGGGGCCAGCGGCGGAGCCGATGGCGATCAGATTACGATCAATATGATGCACCCGTGGACATCGCCGAATGTGGACAATGAAGTATACAAGGCGCGCATCGCCGAATTCGAAAAACAGCACCCGAACATTGTGATCAAGCAGGACGGCGTGCCTGCGGCGCAATACAAGACCAAGCTGCGCACGCTGGCAGCCGGCAACAATCTTCCGGACATTAACGTCGTATGGCCGGGAGCAGACCTTGATCCGCTTGTAGCGGGAGATTTGCTGCAGCCGATCAATGAACTGATGGATAACTGGTCCTCCATTTTGCCTGAAGGCGCACTCGAGGGCTTCAACGTGGACGGGCAGCAATACGCCATACCGACCAAGCAGAACTTCGTAGATATTATTTATTACAACAAGGAGATGTTTGCACAGGTTGGTTATGATGAGTTCCCTGACACCTACGACAAATTTATCGATGCGGTAACGAAGTTGAAGGAAGCGGGCATTACCCCGATTTCGCTTGGCAACAAGGAACAATGGCCGCTGCAATCCTCCTATATCTCGATTATTGGCGACCGTTTCACGGGAAGCGACTTCCTGACGAACGTGCTGGAGAAGAAGGCCAAGTTCACCGATCCTGAATTCGTGAAGGCGCTGGCTGTCATTGAGGAGCTGACTCAGCTTGGCGCATTCAATACCGACGCCAACAATATGGATTCGGTACAGGCGCAGGATTATTTCATCCAGGGCAAGGCGGCGATGCACATCTCCTCGGCTACGGTTGACGGCCGGGTGCGGATCAATAACGAAGAAGGTGACAAGTTCGGCATCGCCCTGTTCCCGAGTGTGGAAGGCGGTAAAGGCGACCCTGCAAAAAGCGCAGGCGTCGTGCAGTATGGCATTGCCATGAAGAGCGGGCTGGATGAGAAGAAGCGGGAAGCCGCGGAAGAATTTCTTAAGTTCTTCGTGAACGAGGATCTGTATAAAGAGCTGATTCGCAACGGTGTTGTCGTTCCAGCGAAAGTGGAAGTGCCTGAAGATGCAAGCAAGTATCTGAAGGAGATGCTGGAGCTTACAGATGGCGGTACCGCCCCGGTATTTGACAGCGTTATTCCGACACAGGTGGTTGACGTGCTGCAGAACGGTCTGCAGGCGCTGACGATCGGCCATGGAACGCCGGAGGACATTGCGGAGGAAGTGCAGAAAGCTTTTGACGACATGAATTAAAAGCGGATCAACGATAAACGATTCATAAGATTCACGATCATTCTGCTATCCCAAACCGGAGATGATGTAAGAAAACCCGAGATGAAGCGGGTTTTCTTCTTTCTTCGGGACTGGAGGGCACACACACTAAGGAGGGAACCCTGATGCAAACGCTGAGAGGAACCAAGCTTGCGATATTCCTCGGCTTGCTGCCGGCGCTGATCATCTATCTGGGCATTGCCATCGTTCCGATCGGGTTGTCCTTGTACTACTCCCTGATGAACTGGAACGGGATCGGCTCGATGACCTTTGCCGGGCTGGATAACTATGTGAAAATTTTGGGTGACAGCACGTTCTGGCTGTCGGTAAAGAACAACATCATCATTATGGTGACCGGGCTGATCGGGCAGATTCCGCTGGGATTGCTGCTGGCGCTGCTGCTGAACCGGGGGCTGAGAGGCTCCGGGCTGTTCCGCACCATCGGGTTTATGCCGGTCGTCATTTCGTCGGTTATGGTGTCCCTGATCTGGGGCATGGTGTACAACACCGAGTACGGCATGCTGAACAACCTGCTCGGCATGGTCGGACTGGACAGCTGGAAGCAGAACTGGCTCGGAGATTCAACTTGGTCGATGCTGTCGATCAGCATCGCCTATATTTGGCAGAACTGCGGACTCTATATGGTCATCTTCCTGGCCGCCCTGCAGAACATTCCGGATGAGGTCAATGAAGCGGCCGAGCTGGACGGAGCCACAGGCCTGAAGCGGACGATGAGGATTACAATTCCGATGATCCGCGGGACGATTATGGTAGGCGTGGTCTACAGTATCAGCAACTCATTCCGCGTCTTTGACCTGATTCAGATTTTGACCGGCGGCGGACCGGCGCATCAGACAGAAGTCATGACCATCTATATGTACAACAGCGCATTTCTCAACATGCGTTACGGTTACGGCAGCGCGGTGTCCATTCTGGTCCTGTTGTTCAGCCTGATCGTCATTACACTGATCAACCGGGTTGGCCGGGAGAAGGACGCTTAACGAAAGGAGGAAAACGCCATGAAGAGAAAGTCGGGCTTGTTCCAGTTATTCGCATACACATTTTTGGGCTTGTTCGCTATTATGAATATAGTTCCACTCTTTTGGATGGTGGTGAACTCCTTCAAGCAGGAGCAGGAATACGCCATCTCCCCGTTTTCGCTTCCCGACACGCTGCAGTTTTCGAACTACGCAAGAGCGTGGGAAGTTGCGAACATGGACACTTACTTTTTGAATAGCATTATCATTACGTTTGCTTCCTTGATCATTACGGTTCTGCTCGGAGCGATTGCGGCCTATTTCCTTTCCCGCTTTCAGTTCAAGCTGCGGGGCTTCACCTACGGTTTGTTTTTGCTGGGGATGCTGGTGCCGATCCACGCAACCTTGATTCCGATATTTTTGATCATGCAGAAGCTGTACCTGCTGGATACGTACTGGTCACTTATCTTGCCATATACAGCCTTTCACCTGTCTTTGACCGTATTTATACTCGAAGGTTTTATGCGCGGATTCCCTAAGGATTTGGAAGAATCGGGCGTGATGGACGGCGCCGGCGTGTATCGCATTTTCTGGTCGATTATTTTGCCGATCACAAGACCCGCCCTGGCAACGGTCATTATCCTGAACTTTATTTATAACTGGAATGAATACCTGTTTGCGCTGGTTCTGATCACGTCCACCGAACTCAAAACGCTGCCGCTTGGCCTGGCTAATTTTGCCGGCATCGAGACGGCAAGCCTAACGCTGCAGATGGCGGCGCTCACGATTGCGCTGATTCCGATTCTGATCTTCTATCTGCTGCTGCAGAAGCAGCTTGTGAACGGAATGACGGCTGGTGCGGTCAAAGGATAAGGCGGGACTGAAGGACAGATAAGGCGAATGGAAGGGGAGAAGCAGCATGAAGAACCGTTACAGCAAACACCTCGGAAATTTCGGTTTGAAGCGGAAAGCGCTCGTCATTTTTCTCCTCTTCGTCATTCTGCCTACATTCGGCGTCGGTGTGGTCGCCCAATATAAATTCAATCAGGTCCTTATGGACCAATTCGTCAACTCCACCAAGCGGAATTTGGATAACGTCACCAATCAGCTCGGGGAGCAGACCAAAATGGTGGAGGATATCGCCAACTACTTGATCTTGAGTCCGGATATGAGGTCGTTTCTTAGAGCCTCGCCTCCTCTGAGCAGCGGTCAGCGCGACAATCTGAAGCGGAACATTGAGGAGTTTCTTACCTTCCAGCTCATGTCCCGCAACTATATCCGTTCCATTGAGGTGTCCGGCTACAACGGCAGCTTCATTGAGATGGGAGAACCGTTCAGCGGGGATGAATCGATGTGGATTCGCCAGGCCGAAGCGCAAAAGGGCGGGATTGTCTGGACGGAGGGCTACGCCTTGAACAGCGACTGGTACGGGCAGACTCGCCTTCTGTCGATGTTTAGGATCTTGAACTCGTACAATGCCATCACCAAGCCGCTCGGCAGGTTAACGATCCGCATGGATGAAGCCAGCATCGTCAATCTGCTGGAGAAGGGGATTTTCGAGGAGGGGCAGGGCAGCGTGTTTATCGTGGGAGAGCAGGGCCAGATCGTGCTCGGCTCCGGGGGCGGTCTGAGCGGCCTGTTTCAACCCGATGAGGCGCTCTTGAACAAGCTGGCCTCCGGGTGGGAAGGCTTCTTCCACTATCCGCTTGAGGGACAGCGCTATCTAACGCTCTATAAGAAAGTTGAAAACACAGGCTGGAACGTGGTTTCCATGATTCCGGAGGCAACCGTGGCAGGGGAATTTCGAGGCGTGAAAATCCTGATGCTGGTCATCCTCTCCTCCATCCTGCTGCTGGGCCTCACCGCATTGATCGGCTTCCATTACACGATCATCACTCCGATATTGCGGTTGAAAAAGGAAACGAGCCGCGTGGCTTACGGTGATTTCAGCGCCCGGGTGCCGATCAAATCCAGGGATGAAATCGCGGAGCTGAATCGAACGTTTAATGAGATGGTCTCGACCATTCAGGAGCTGATCGAGCACAAATATAAGCTGGAGCTGAGGGAGCGCGAATCCGAACTGAAGCTGATGCAGAACCAGATGGACCCGCATTTTCTCTACAATACGCTCGATATGATTCGCTGGACGGCGAGGCTGGAGCATGCCGATAAATCAAGCCAGCTTATTGAGATGCTGTCGAAGTTCTTCCGCGCGAGTGTAAATAACGGCAGCTATCAAACGACGCTGCGGCGGGAGATGGAGTTCGTGCAGACCTATCTGTATCTGCAGCAGCGCCGCCTGGGCGATAAGCTGAAGTATACGTTGTCCACGGAAAGCGGGCTGGAGGATATGTTGATGCTGAAGGCAACGATCCAGCCGCTGGTCGAAAATGTGATCAAGCATGGGTATGACCGGAGCAAGCCGATCAATGAAATCACGGTAAATGCTTTCCGATTCGGAGATGAGATGGTTATTGATGTCATCGACAATGGCAAAGGAATGACCCCTGCACGGCTTCAGGAAGTCGCATCCTCGCTTCAAGGAAGGGCCAAGGAAGGAATCCGGCAGGGAGCCATGTCCAATATCCATGAACGGCTGACGATCTTCTTCGGGCCGGACTACGGACTTGAAATTATCAGCACCTCACGGGAAGGCACTTGGATCAGGTTAAGACTTCCGGTGAGAGAAAGCCAGGATCAGGGTGGTGATAAGCATGGACAGTAAATCGGCAAAGGACAGCAAGCGGATCCATATGTTGATCGTGGATGACGAACCCGTCATCTGCGAAGGGCTGCGGCACACGATCGACTGGGAGCAGCTTGGCGTCCGTGCCGTCGGTGTGGCCTATGACGGTATGGAAGCGCTGCGGCGGATAGAAGAGCTGGACGTTCAGATCGTGTTGACTGACATCCGCATGGATGGGATGGACGGCCTCCGGTTGGCCGAGTGCTTGAAGGAACGGTTCCCGGATGTGCGTGTTGTCATGATCAGCGGTTACGAGGATTTTGAATATGCGCGTCAGGCGATTCGTCTTGGCGTCAGCGATTATCTGCTCAAGCCGGTCGAGATTGACGAGCTGACGGAAGTGGTCAAGAACATTGTTGGCGACATTCATGGACAGCGTCGGGACGAAGACGTTCAGGAAGCGAAGCTGTGGTTGTCGAATATCGTGCGGCAAGGCATCGCAAGCGGGAAGGAGCCGCCGGCATCCCTTCGAGGATCGGGATTTCGTATTCTGGCAACGCAGATGGACCGGTTTATCGAACGGTTCGGGAAGGAGCCCCCGCCGCATTATGACAGAATCCAGGACGACTGGGTGAACTTGCTGCATGCGGAGCTGCAGCGCCCCGACCTTCGACTCGTGTCCGTGTTTGATCACGAAAATATGCTGATTACACTGCTCATCTCCGATATCCGAATGGATGGGCAAGCATGGGATCAGCTGCTGGAAGCGGTGGAGCCGACGCTTCGAAGAGCCGGCATCCTGTGCGGCGCTTCCGGAATCTACAGCGATCTGGCGGATACCGTGGAGCGATGTGCGGAGGCCAAAGCGCTTCTTCCCTATCATCTGCTGGAGAACAGGAATGTGCTGTTCCCGAAATACCGGGACATCACCCTGAAGGACGCCGGCATTCCTGCATTTGATGCAGCGAATGCTGCAAGTAAACTTGTGGCGGCCATGCTGAAACAGGACCTTAACGAAGTGGATGGCCTTGTAGCGGACATGTTTTCCTTCTTCCGGGAGCAGCGTTATTTGCCAGACAACCTGTGGAGCACCTATGAGGAACTGGCCGCCCTGATCAGGCAGCGGATGCGGAAGAGCGGCATGACCGAGCTGGAGACTGTGCATAAAACTGGCCCGGATATGTACCTATATAACTCCTATGACGCGCTGGAGGGACTTGTGAAGGAGCGGCTGCGGGAGTGGCTGAAGCTCGTCGAGCGGCAAGGGATGGATAAATCCTACTGGATCGTTGAAAAAGCGAAGAAGTATATGAACGAGCATTATCGTTCCGATTTGAAAGCCTCGGAGGTGGCGGCCTGGCTCAAGATTACGCCGAGCTACTTCAGTTATATTTTTAAGCAGAGCACCGGAAAAGGCTTCACGGAGTATATGAACGAAATGCGTATGGAGCAGGCGAAAGAGCTGCTGGCAACCACGCATGACAAAGTGTTTGAGATTGCGGACAAGGTCGGTTATAAGGAGTACAAGTATTTTGTATCGGTATTCAAAACGTACACAGGCATGACACCGAAGGAGTACCGCGGGCTCAGTGCGGCCCGGGATGCGGATGTCCTGAATGCCAAGGATTCCACGACAAAGCGATGAAGCGGGGGAACGCATCATGGAACTATATAAGTCTGCCCAAGCGCCGATCGAAGAACGGGTTCGGGATCTGCTTGGAAGAATGACGCTGACGGAGAAGGTAGGACAGCTGAACCAGCGTATGTATGGATGGAACGCTTACGTTAAACAGGGAGACCGCTTCGAGCTGACGGAAGAATTCAAAGCGGAGGTGGCCTGGGGCAGCGGAATGGGCGCGCTCTACGGCTTGTTCCGCAGCGATCCGTGGTCTGGCGTCCACTACGGCAACGGCATTCCGGCGGCGGAAAGCGCCAAAGTGGCCAATCAGGTGCAGCGGTATGTGATGGAGCATTCCCGGCTTGGCATTCCGGTGCTGCTTACAGAGGAATGTCCGCACGGCCATCAGGCGCTGGACGGCACTCTGCTGCCGGTCAACCTGGCCGCGGGCGCGACCTGGAATCCGGCGCTGCTGGCGCAAGCCTACGGCTTTGCGGCCGCCGAAATTCGCAGCCGCGGCGCGCATGTGGGCTTGGTGTCTGCGCTGGATATTTTGCATGATCCGCGCTGGGGGCGGTCCGAGGAATGCTACAGCGAGGACCCATATCTTGCGTCACGGTTCACGGAGGCTGTCGTGCGGGGAATGCAGGGCGAGAGGCTGGAGCAGCTGGCCGAGACTGACAAGGTCGCGGTCGTGCTCAAGCATCTGTGTGCCCAAGGCACCGCACAGGGCGGCCGCAATGCAGGGCCGGCTCCGATCGGGGAGCGCGAGCTGCGCGAGATCCATCTTCCCGCCGCCAAGGCCGGGAAGGAGGCGGGCGCCGTCGCATTCATGGCGGCGTACAACGAGATCGACGGTGTGCCTTGCCACGCGAATGAGCAGCTGCTGACAGGCATTCTGCGCGAGGAATGGGGCTTTGACGGCGTCGTTATGGCCGATGGCTGCGCGATTGACCGGCTGCTGGCACTGACGGGCAGCCATGAATCGGCCGCTGCGCTCGCCTTGGCGTCCGGCGTTGATCTCAGCCTGTGGGACAAGGCGTTCACGACGCTGGAGGAAGCCGTTTATCAAGGGCTGGTCCCGGAGCCTGACATCGACCGGGCGGTAGAGCGGGTGCTGCGTCTGAAGTTCCGGCTCGGCCTGTTCGACCGTCCCTATGTGAACGAGAACGGTCCGATCGCCGTTGTCGGGCGTCCCGAGTTCCGGGAGGTGAACCGGCAGGTGGCGCTCGAATCTGCGGTTCTGCTTAAGAACGAGGGCGGTCTGCTGCCGATCCGCAAGAAGCACCGCCGCATCGCGGTAATCGGCCCGAATGCCGATCAGCTGTACAATCAGCTTGGCGATTACACGAGCGTCCAGCGGGAAGGCAGCGGTACGACCGTGCTTGCAGGCATTCGCATGGCCGCACCTGCAGAGACGGACATCGTGTATGCCAAAGGCTGCGGTATCCGTGATCTGTCCGAGGAGGGATTGGCCGAGGCTGTTGAGGCGGCGAAGACCGCCGACCTCTGCGTATTGGTGCTTGGAGGCAGCAGCGCCCGCCGCTTTGACGGCGCGTTCGACAGCAACGGCGAAGCCATCGTTCCTGAAGGCGATGCCGGCAATCCGTCCGAGATGGACTGCGGAGAAGGCGTGGATCTGGCCGATCTGTCCCTGGGCGGCCTTCAGCAGCGGCTCGTCCAAGAGGTTTCGGCTACGGGGACGCCGGTTGTCGCGGTGCTGATTCAAGGCCGTCCGCATGCGATAACCGAGGTCGCTCAGCATTGTGGAGCGGTGTTGTGCGCATGGTATCCCGGCCCTGAGGGAGGGGCAGCTGTGGGGCAGCTGCTGTTCGGACAGGCGAATCCGAGCGGCAAGCTGCCGGTATCTATCCCGCGCTCGGCGGCACAATTGCCTGTATACTACAACCAGAAGGATCCCGGTCGGCCAAGAGTTTATGTGGATATGCCGTCTGCGCCGCTGTATCCTTTCGGCTATGGGCTTAGCTACACAGCATTGGAGTACGGGGAGATCCGGCTATCCCAGCGGAAGATTTCAGTCGCCGAGCTAGCGAAGGGCGGACAGATTACGGCGGCGGTTCGATTGAAGAACACAGGTGAATGCACCGGAGCGGAAACCGTCCAGCTGTACATTTCGGCCCGCGAGTCAGGCATCACACGCCGTCTGGCCGAGCTGAAAGGCTTCCGGAAGCTGGAGCTTGCTCCTGGCGAAGAGCGTGAGGTTACCTTTCACCTCGGCATGGAGGAGCTGGCCTTCTGGAACCGGGCGATGAAGTTTACGGCCGAGCCCTGTGCGGTCAGGATCGGGATTGGCGGCAGCTCGCAGGATCTCTCCCATGCTGAGCTTAGGATAACAGAAAGCGTCTAGCGGACGCGGGAGAATAAAGCTCCGAGTTCCGTCTGCTTGCAGGAAAGAGGTCTGCCCAGGTTTTACGTGGGGCAGACCTCTTTGTACATTGAGGGGATCGTCCGTTAATGAGAATAGTGGTCCATCCAGACGTGCATCCATCGCCTTGCCTACTTGCGCCGGGCCCCAAGCTGCTTTACCTGCTCCAGCCACTTGGCCCGCTGCTGCGCGGTGGACGGCTTGACAGGCGCAACCTCGGTCACGCGCACCGGCTTGATCCCGCAAAACTTCAACACATTTCGCTTCATGACCAGATGTCCCGCACGCCAATAGATGAGGCGGTTATACCACGAAGGGGTATCCATCGTCACGATCAGGCGTGCGGATTTGCCGGTGAGCAGCTTATCCCATAACGGAGAATTGTCGCGGTACTTGAATGCAAACCCCGGCAGGAATACCCGGTCGATGAACCCTTTCAATATCGCGGGCGGCGCCCCCCACCAGGTCGGGTATACGAAGACGAGATGGTCTGCCCAGCGGATCAAGGCCTGAGCCTCGCGCAGTTCATCCTCCAGCTCGGTTCGTTTGCGGTAGCCGTACTTCAGGTTCGGGTTGAAGTCAGCTTGACTCAAGTCGATGCGGCGCACCTCGGTGCCGTCTATATGGGCTGCTCCCTCCGAATAAGCATCCGCCAATGCCAGACAGAAGCTCTCCGGATCGGGGTGTCCGTTAATGATGACTATATTTTTAGGTCCACTCATCGTCTTCTCCTCCTATAACAGCTCTTGCCCTCCAGGTGTTAGGTTATGAGGCGCTGTATCATCTATAATGAGAATAAAGTGAAATGATCGTCGGCGAAATGATCAATCGCGCATTAAAATTGCAAAATGGCGCAAAGGGGGAAGCGGTGTGGCGAGTCGGGACGTGGCTATCTCTATGGTATATCCCATTATGAAATCGATGGTTCGAAGAGGCTTTGACGCCGAGCGGTTTTGCGAATATGCTTCTTTCGATTCGGGGCTGCTTCAGGATGTGGAGGCCCGTATTCCGGATGCGGAACTGGAGCGTCTGATGAAGGCAGCCGCTGATTATACGAAGGATGAGCATTTCGGACTGCATCAGGGCCGACTGCTGGAGCTAGCGGATCTGGGGGTGCTCGGCTATGTGATGATGCATTCGACGACGATTGCGGACGCCCTCGCGGCTTACCAGAGATTCTATGTCATTCTGAGCAGCAGTTTTGAGCTGGAATGGGAGCTTCGAGACCGGGAATGTGTGCTTCATCTCTGTCTGAACGAAGCGGGAGTCTCGTCCCGCCAGTGTGTGGAGGATATGGCCAGTTCGGTGTATGAGCTGATGAGACGTCTCAGCAACCGTCCGATTCCGCTCATCGGGGTGGAATTCATGCATGATGCCACCGAGAATACGAAGCCGTATGTGGACATGTTCGGACTGATGCCGAAATTCGGGGCCGGCAACGTGCTGAGGATTCACGCCGAAGTTCTGGATTATCCGGTGCTCTATTCAGACCCGAGAATACTGCAGGTGTTCGAGCAGCTGGCACAGGAGACGAGATCGGAATTAACGGCGGACGGGGTGCTGACAGAGCAAGTGATCCGCTGGTTGAAAAAGAGTCTGTTAACCGGGCTTCCGACATTGCAGGAAACGGCCCGTGCACTCGGGATGAGCGTCAGAAGCCTGCAGATTAAATTGAAGGAGGAAGGGACCACCTTCAACGAGTTGTCGGTTCGTGTCCGGCAAGAGCTTGCGGTCAGCTATTTGAAACGGGAGGAGTTCTCGATCGGGGAGATTGCTTACGCGCTTCATTTCTCGGAGCCCAGCGCCTTTCAGAACGCGTTTAAACGGTGGACCGGCATGACGCCAAGACAGTATCGCACCCGATATGAAACGAAAAACCGCATATTATTTTCCAAATGAGGGGATGGTAAGAAAGCGATACTCCCATATTGCAAATGACCGTACAAGGGGGCCATCGATATGAGGCAAACCGACGAGGCAGGAAAGAAGCTGGACCACTTGCCGGATTCCCTTCCCCAGTTCATGAAGGAAGTCAACAACCGCTTAGGAGAGAGTCCGGATATCGTGTGGCGTGAGATCGCATTGGGCTCTGCTCCGGCGGTTATTTTGTATATGGATGGGCTCGGAGACCCGATTGATCTGCTCGAAGCCATTCATCAGGACTGGCTGTTCTTCGAAGGGGAGGGTGAGCAGACGCCGGGCGACCGCTACCGAGTGCTTAAGGAACGGACCATCACGATGGGCAAGGTTGGGGAGGCGGCCACGTTCTCCGACATGATGGAGAAGCTGCTGAGCGGCAACTCGATCCTGTTTGTGGACGGTGTAGGCTCGGTGCTGTACGCAGGGACAGAGTCGCTGAAGCAGCGCGGGGTGGAGGAAGCGACCTCCCAATCGGTGGTCCGGGGGCCGCGTGAAGGCTTTACCGAAGCCCTGCGCGAAAATACAGCGCTCGTCAGGCGCCGCATTCAGAATCCGAATCTTCGGCTAGAGCAGCGGAAGATCGGCGAGCAGACCAACACGCAGGTGGCCATCATGTATATCGAAGGGCTGTGCCATGTCGATGTGCTTGAGGAGCTGCGCAGGCGAATGGATGCTATCGAACTGGACAGTGTCCTGGAGAGCAACTATATCGAAGAAATGATCCAGGATCAGAAGTATAGCCCGTTTCCGACCGTATACAATTCCGAGCGCCCGGATGTGGTGGCATCCGCCTTGCTGGAAGGCCGGATTGCCATCTTCGTGGACGGCACACCGTTCGTGCTTATCGTTCCGGCGCTGTTCGCCCAATTTTTCCAGTCCAGCGAGGACTATTACCAACGGGGTGATTTCTCAAGCCTGCTTCGACTGCTGCGGTATCTGTGCTTCGGGATCGCGCTGTTGACACCTTCGTTCTATATTGGGATCACGACATTTCATCAGGAGATGCTGCCGACCAATCTGCTGACAAGCCTGATTGGGCAGCGGGAGGGCGTGCCGTTTCCGGCCTTTGTTGAGGCGCTCATTATGGAGATTACCTTCGAGATATTGCGCGAGGCGGGCATCCGTCTGCCCAAGTCCATCGGTCAATCCGTCTCCATCGTAGGCACACTGGTGATCGGCCAGGCGGCAGTTGAGGCCGGTCTCGTCTCCGCCGGAATGGTGATCGTGGTCTCGATTACGGCGATCGCGAACTTTGCGCTGCCAGCCTTTAACGTGGGCATCTCGGCCCGGATGCTGCGCTTTGTCATGATGGGCATTGCGGCATCGTTTGGCTTGTACGGCATGATTATCGGATTGATCATACTGGGGCTGCATCTGAGCAGTCTCGAATCGATGGGCGTCCCTTATATGTCTACGTTTGCTCCGTTCAGCTGGAGAGGCCAGAAGGATGCGCTGCTCAGGCTGTCTCAACGGACCAAGAAAAAGTATTTGCGTAAGCTCAAATCCTGATACAGGATCCCAGACTTCGACACCACACTGCCCATTTCAACAGGAGAAGGACATCGATATGATTGGTAAACGGATTCTAGTGATCATCATGCTCGTTAGTGTAACCATCACTTCCGGATGCTGGAGCCGCAAAGAGCTGAATGAGCTTGCCGTGGTCATGGCCTTGGGAATCGATACCCATGAGGATGGCTATGCGGTGTCGGCTCAGGTGCTCAACGCCAGTGAGACCGGGGCCAAGCAGAACAGTTCTTCCATGGGGAGTCTGCCTGTCATTACGTACACGTCGGTTGGGAAGACCATCCCTGACGCGCTTCAGCGCATGCTGAGCATGGCGCCGCGTGCCTTGTATCTGTCGCATCTCAGAGTGCTGATTTTCGGGGAAGAACTGGCAAGACAGGGCGTTGGGAATACGATGGACTTCATATCGCGGAATCATGAGCTGCGGAGGGATTTCTTTCTGCTTGTGGCGAAGGGAGGACGCGCCTCGGACATTCTGGAGGTTATAACCCCGTTCGAATATATTCCGGCCAACTCCCTCTTCTCTTCCATTCTGATCTCCCAAAAAAGATGGGCAGCCACCGGAAAAATTACTCTGCAGATGTTCATTACGGAGCTAAAGCGGGATGGATCGGATCCGGTGCTGTCTGGCGTGCAGTTGAGAGGAAGTGTGCAGCAAGGACGGAACGTCGAAAATGTGAAGAAGATTCAACCGGATACGATGATACAGCATGCAGGATTGGCTGTGTTCAAGCGGGACCGGCTTGTCGGTTGGCTGGATGAGTCCCGCAGCAAAGGGGTGAACTATATCCTTAATCGAGTCGTAACCACCGTCGGGGATATTGAATGTGCAGGCGGAGGGGTCGCCGCATACGAGATTCATCGGGCTGACAGCACCACCCATGCTCACCTGAATGAGAAGGGGGAGCCCGAGTTTCGGCTCGAGATGGAGATCGAAGCCAATCTCAGTGCGGTTGAATGCGCGATGAAACTGGATTCCCCGGATGTGATCACAGACCTGGAGAAGCGAATCGAGGACAGATTCAATACGAACATTGCCAAGCACATACGGTATGTGCAGTCGGAGTACGGTGCCGACGTATTCGGCTTCGGCGAGGCGCTTCATCGTCAACACCCGAAGGTATGGAAGAAGTATCGGGATAACTGGGATGAACGTTTCAGAACCGTTCAGATTCAGGTGAATGCCAATGTGGCAATCCGGCGGATCGGATCGATTGTGCAGCCGATCAATGAGGAGGTCGATGAACCATGAATTGGCACATGCTGCTCTCGATTGTACTGCTCGTCTCGCTCGTGAACGGCATTAGGCGCATACGGAAACTCCACGCGATGCGGGATATGCTCGTCTTTTTAACGATTTGGGGGCTGGCGGTCATAACGATGCTTGGAGATGCGCTGGAGGTGCCAGGCATGAGGCCGCTGGACTGGATCAAAGCGGTTATGCAGCCTATCAGCGCCTGGATGCCATGACGGTAGGAGGAAGGTGACATATGGCCAGACAGAAGCAGATTTCCTCCCGACAATTTTATATTATGACCTTCGGTCTGACGGTTGGAACCTCGATTCTCGTCACCCCGTCGGGGCAGGTGCATACAGCGCGAGAGGACGCCTGGATTGCTTCGATATTCAGCCTCCTGATCAATCTGCTGATGGTTCTGATGTATATCGGAATCGTTCGTCTCTACCCGGGAAAGACGATCTTCGAGATCCATGAGCAAGTTCTCGGCAAAGTGTTGGGTAAGGCGCTCAATCTGCTGTACCTGTTCTACTTTTTGATTTTGACAGGCACGCTGCTTGGGAACCTGGGCTTTTTTCTGACGAGCGAGATTATGCCGGAGACGCCAACGGAAGTGATTCAGCTGTTGTTCTTGCTCTCGGCGGTCATTTGTGCCCGGATGGGGCCGATTATACTGGCCAGGGTCGGTGAGCTTGCCTTTCCCTGGATCGTATTTCTGTTTCTGGTTCTTGTGTTGGGGCTCATTCCACAGATTGAATGGGATTATATTAAACCGGTGCTTGAGGAGGGCTGGGGGCCTGTATTGACAGCGGGGCTCCATTCCTCGATGTTTCAGGAATTGATTGTATTGCTGGTGTTTTTTTCGTTGGTCAACAAAAGAAAGGACGGTGAGCGGGCCTATGTGCTTGGCGCATTTAGCGGTGAAGTTGTACTTGCGATCATCACGACACTGAGCGTGCTTGTGATGGGCATCGAGCAGACGGAGAACAGCACATTTCCGGCATTCGCCCTGGCCAAAACGATTAACGTCGGCAACTTTTTTCAGCGGGTGGAAGGGATTTTAATTACATTATGGGTATTGACCTTCTTCCTTAAAATCTCCCTCTTGTTCCTGTCCATTCTTGAAGGCTTGCAGAGCGTATTCGGCTTGAAGGAACAGCGTTCGTTGATTTATCCGCTGTCGATCATCTTTATCATCGTATCCTGGAACACGTACATCAACACCGTGTATGTCTCGGATATTATCCAGAATGTATGGGTTGGGTATGCCATGCTTCATTTGATAGCCATTCCGCTACTTGTCCTGCTGATCGGCGCCGTTCGGAGGAAGCTGCTGGGCGGGCGTTAACTTCAGCACGGAGATCAGTGCGGAGCCATGCCGTTTGCGTGGCTGTCTCTTCCTGGATGCAGACGGGCGGATGCCGAAACGCGGATCTGCCGTTATAATAGGGTGTAGGCCTGTCAGCTTCGCTGCAGGCTGTTCGGGGAGGCATGGCACAGCTGAAGCCCCCTGTAACAGCATGGGAGGGGACCTATGAAACCGATTAACCAACTCCGCATTCAGGATGAATTCGTGGGCTTTTATTTGTTGAAGGAACTGAACCTAAGACAAACGAGCGGTACACCGCCGAAGGATTATTTTGACATTGTGCTGTCGGATGCGACCGGGCAAATTTCTGCGAAATACTGGGATGTGACGATCCAGGATAAAGAGACGTTTTTTCCAATGCAGCTGGTCAAAATCCAGGGAACGGTGCAAAGCTACCGGGATCAGCCTCAAGTCAAAATAAGCCGCATACGCAGGGCAACAGACGATGACGGAGTGTCGATCACCGATTATGTGAAAGCCGCCCCGCTTCGCCCTGTCGATCTGCTCCATACGATCAAACTGGCGATCAAGAGCATTGCGCATGAGGAGATTCGCATGATTGTGACGTATTGCGCTGATAAGGTGGAGGACAAGCTGATGCATTATCCGGCTGCGAAGTCCTATCATCATGCTTATTTCGCCGGGCTCGCCTATCATATTGTCCGCATGCTTGAGATCGGCGATTTCATCTGCAAGCAGCGCCCGTTCCTCAATCCGGATCTGATCAAGGCCGGCATCATTCTGCACGATATTGCCAAGCCGGAGGAAATGATCGCCCAGATGGGCATCGTGACGGATTACAGCAATCAGGGCAAGCTGATCGGGCATATTGCGCTTGCATCCGGCTGGATCGTCGAGGCGGCCATCTATCACGGCATTTCGCTGGATTCCGAGCTGGTGCTCGGGCTGCAGCATCTGGTGCTGTCCCATCACAATCTCGGCGAATGGGGCAGCCCTGTTCAGCCTCAAACGGCGGAAGCGGTGGCGCTGCACTATATCGATATGATGGACGCCAAGCTTCAGATGGTGGAGGACGCCCTCGATACGACCGCGCCATCCGAACCGTGGACGCCGATGATTCGCGGACTTGAGAACAAGGCGCTCTATCGGCTTAAGATAGAGGAAGAATCGGTCCGCAGCGGAAATGAGAAGGAGACCATCGCTCCGCCTTCCGGATGATTCGCTGCGGTAATCTGACCGCCGTGATGGGAGACGAGCAATTTGGCGATATAGAGGCCGAGGCCGGCATGTCCTTTCTGCCTTGGGGCACGTCCTTGCCCTTGATAGAATCGTTCAAACACTTGCTTCAGCTCCTGGCTGTCAAATCCGTTACCTGTGTCAGAGATCGCCATCTTCACTTGATGCTCGTTCATCTCGATGCTCCAGGTGATGGTCCCGGCTGCCGGTGTATGACGGATGCTGTTGGCCACGAGGTTGTCCAGAATTTGTGCGATCCGGTATGGATCGAACAGAATGGGCTGAACAGACGTCCGTTCATCCTGGCATGCTGCTGTAAACGTGATGTTCTTATCAGCGCACAGCGCTTTGTACTCGATGGTTTTCTCCTCTATAAATTCCTCTATATCCATTGGGATCGGCTGAAGATGAAAGGACATATGTTCAAGCTCAGCGATGGTGTTCATATCCTTCAGCAAATGGGCAGCATTGGCGGTGTTCCTCTTAATCACGTTCAAGTATTGGGAGACTGGAGATTCCTTGCTGCCTCTATTCATTTCCTCAAGCCCTTCGACATGGCCCTGGATAATCGTAAGCGGGGTGCGCAAATCATGGGCAAGTGCAGCGAACATCGTCTTGCGCTCCTGCTCTTGCTTCCATTCCCTCTCCAAGGATTGCGCCAGCTCCTTTCGCATCTCCTCAAAAGCAACCGTCAGCTCATTCATCTCGGTAACCGGGGAGCTCTCGCTCATCGAAAAATGAAGGTTCCGCTCCTTGATCCGGCCAGCTCCATCCAGCAGCTGTTGCAGCGGCCGGCTGATCATTCGGCTGATTTGTTTGCCGAACAGATAGGTGAACAGCGCGATGTAAAGAAAGGGAGTCAGGAACAAGAACAGAACGCCACTGTTAATCCAGGGACTAAGACCAGGATTGACAGCGGTCATCCTGAGCGAATATTCCAGCAATAGCGTACCTACCTGTTCCCCGTTATGGTCATGAATCGGCACAGACCTCGTAATATTTCCCCCGATCCAATTCGCCGGAGTCACTTGAACGGCTGCTGCATCCTGATTCCATCGCTTGGTGATCGCGGGGTCTCCGTAGAGAAATTGCCCTTTGCTAGCCACAACGCCATAGGATATGCCGGAAGAAGGAATCAGCTGTTCCAGCTCGGCCTGTGATTCCAGGCTCAGCAGGAGCGCTCCTTTCGAATTGGCAAAATGCTCGATAGCCGGAATCTGCTTCTCGTAATAATTGGCTGGACGCAGCACCTCATGCTGAAACAGAAAGCTGACCAGAGCAGCCAGCAGCCCCCAGGTAAGAAGTGTTGCGATCAGGCTGAGCGACAGCACCGACAGAAAGCTGCGGATGAATATACTTTTGACCGGCCGCTGTCTGCTCATTTGACCTCCCATTTATATCCGATGCCCCATACGGTCTGTATATAAGTGCGATCCGGGATGCAGGCCGCGAATTTGGCCCGGATTTTCTTGATATGCTCGGTGACAGTTGCATCGTCGCCTTCAGCGTCCCAACCCCACAATTTCTCGTAGATTTGCTCCCGCGTAAACACCTGCCCCGGATGCATGGCCAGCAGCTCTACAATTTTAAATTCCTTGTTGGTTAGTGAGATATCCTGACCATTCCCGTTTACCGTATAGCCTTTGCAGTCAATGGTTAAGGAATGGAAGCGGAGAACGCTCTGGTCCTGGGGCGTGAGTCCCCGCTTCTCCCGTCGCAGGTGAGCGTGAATTCGGGCTTTCAGCTCCGCCAGGCTGAACGGCTTTAACAGATAATCATCGCCGCCCGCCGCCAGCCCCTGAATGCGATCGGTTTCACTCTGGCAAGCGCTCAGGAACACGATCGGACACTGCGTAAATTCCCGGAGCCGCCGGCATGTCTCAAAGCCATCCAGCTCGGGCATCATCACGTCTAGCAGGATCAGCTCAGGCTGAAGCTGACTTAATTCCAGCGCCTCCCGGCCGTTTGCGGCGGTGAATACCTGATATCCCTCCCGCTCCAATGCGTCTTTCATAAAAGCGATAATTTCCTCTTCGTCGTCCACTAGCAATATACGTTCTTGAGTCATACAGATCCTCCGTCAGTCTATGAGATCGGTTAACTTCATCCTAGTATACATGGATTTTCTAAAGAAGCGATAAAGAAAGGGCCCGGAGCTAACCCCAGATAAGAGCTATCACAGCGATTCAGGAGCGCATACATGCGGCTTTATAAATTCTTTATGCTTATGGATTAACCTTGCATGGACCAACATTGTGGAAGGATGATCGACATGACAGACGTACGGCAGCAAAGAATTACACTCATAGACAGCTTGAGGGGATTTGCTTTATTGGGCATATTTCTGGTAAACATTCTTTTTTTCACGACATCGCTCCAGACGATTTCGTTTGGCGTGGACCTGTGGACTGGCGGGTACAATGAAGCGCTTGGCATGCTGAAGGACATTTTCATCAACAGCAAATTTATTCTGATCTTCTCGTTTCTGTTCGGTTTGGGGGCGGTATTGCTCCAGAACAGCTGCGAGGCGAAGGGGCTGAGCTTCCGTCGTGTTTATGCCCGGAGACTGACGGCCTTGCTGGTGATCGGTCTGATTCACGGCATGCTGATATGGTATGGCGACGTTTTGACGCATTATGCGATTCTCGGCTTCCTGCTGCTGCTGTTTATCAAGCGCAAGCCGAAAACGCTGCTTATCTGGTCGCTCATTTTGCAACTGATCGTTCCGGTGCTGGTCGTGATCAGCAGCCTGGCTTCATCTGGCGATCCGCAATTCACCACATTGAGCGGGGAAGAAATGCAGCAGACGGCGCTCTATTATCAAGCGAAGGATTCGGCGATCTATGGCGCTGGAGATGCGGGGCAGATTTTGGGGCAAAGGCTGAACGACTTCATCGCCTCGATTTTTAACATGATTCTGTTTTATCCCCAAGTGCTGGGTTTGTTTCTGTTAGGCATGTATTTCGGCAAGCGCAGGTTTCTGCATGACGTTGCCGGGCACCGGGCGCTGTTCGTTAGATTGGCTTGGATCGGAGGCGTCTTGGGATTTGCCGCGCAGCTGGCGATGGCATGGACGGAGCTGTCGTTTGCCATGGAGGCCGTTATGCTGTTCGTTGGCGCGCCCCTGATGTCACTGGCCTATATTTCGCTATTTGCGCTGTTGTATCAGAACAAGCGGTGCCAGAAGGTGCTGCGGGTCTTTTCCTATCCGGGTAAAATGGCCTTCACCAACTATCTCATGCAATCGGTTATTTGTGGCTTTATCTTTTATAGCTACGGCTTGGCGCTGTACGGCACCGTGGACGTTGGAATCCAGATGCTTATTGCCCTGGCGGTCTATGCCGCGCAGGTGATCTTCAGCATGCTATGGCTGCGCCTCTTCCCGATCGGCCCGTTAGAATATGTGTGGCGCCTGTTTACTTATTGGGGGAAACCAGTGAGGAAGGGAGCAGTGTCACATCAGGCTAGCATCGCTAGCGACAAGGACAGCAGCCGAGCAAACCGGGCTTGAAACCATTTTTCAAGAAACCCTTGCAATACCATTCCGAGTGTATTACAATGCATTATAAATTCATGACATGATATGTTATACAAGCAATGAAGGAAAGAGTAAGCACCGGAACTTCCCGACAGGAAAGGGCTGCCACCGACTGAGAGCGCCCGGGCGAAGCGTCTGCTGCCGAAGTTCATTCCTGAGCTGGTATCCTGATAGCGGTGCGATTGCGCTGCGGTAGGGATATCCGTCCACCTCGCGTTAAGAGGCTCAAGTGAGATATGCTGCGGTGAATACGATGGACGCACATATCTAATAAGGGTGGTACCACGACTCCTCGTCCCTTGACGGACAGGAGTCTTTTTGATTTTCAGATAAATAATAATGAGTGAAGGAGAGAAACCGTTATGAATATTAATGAAGGTCGTTTGGAGGAGCTGCGCTCCCAGCTCGATTCCGTCAATTTGCAGCTGCTTGCACTGCTGTCGGAGCGGGCACAGCTGGTTCAGGAGATTGGGGAAGAGAAGCAGAAGCAGGGCGTGCCTGACTATGATCCGGTCCGTGAGAAGAAAATGCTGGATAGCTTGGTGGAGAACAATAGAGGGCCGTTCGATAATGAAACGGTCCGCCATCTGTTCAAGCAGATTTTCCAGGCTTCGCTCAAGCTGCAGCAGGTCGAGCATAAGAAGCATCTGCTGGTCAGCCGCAAGAAGAAGCAGGAGGATACGGTGATCCAGTTGGGCGAGACCGCCATTGGTGGCGGACAGCCGGTTATGATCGCTGGACCGTGCTCTGTGGAAAGCTATGAGCAGGTGCGCCAGGTGGCTGCAGCGCTCAAGGAGGCGGGCATTACCGTGATGCGCGGCGGAGCCTTCAAGCCGAGAACGTCGCCGTACGATTTTCAGGGGCTGGGTATTGAAGGTCTGAAAATTCTGAAGGAGGTTGCCTCCGAATTCGGGCTGAAAACGATCAGTGAAATTGTGGATCCGGCGCATGTTGAGCTGGCCTGTGAATATATCGATGTCATTCAGATCGGGGCTAGAAACATGCAGAACTTCGAGCTCCTGAAGGCAGCGGGCGACGTCAAGACCCCGATTCTGCTGAAGCGCGGTCTTGCGGCGACGATTGATGAGTTCGTCCATGCGGCTGAATATATCGTGTCCCGCGGCAACACGCAGGTCATGCTGATTGAACGCGGCATTCGAACTTATGAGAAGGCCACGCGCAACACGCTGGACATCTCGGCTGTGCCGATTCTGAAGCAGGAGACGCATCTGCCGGTGCTGGTCGATGTGACGCATTCCACAGGCCGGAAGGATATTCTGGCTCCATGTGCGAAAGCCGGGCTGGCTGCAGGCGCCGACGGCATTATGGTGGAGGTGCATCCGAATCCGGCGACCGCACTGTCCGATGCTGCCCAGCAGCTGAACATTCCGGAGTTTCAGGAGTTCCTGGCGACAGTCAAACAATCCGGTTTGCTGTAAAGCGGGCGGGGCGTAATTCAGCCCCCTGGCATTAGAGGTCCGGCCCTGGCATCCGAAGGTGCCGGGCCGGCGATATAGCGCTATGTACGCCGCGATCATCCCTGATGATGCGGCGTTTGTCTTGTCCAGGGCAAGTTATGCGCGGACCTGGTTTTTCACGACAAAAGAGCTTCCCGAAGGTGACGGTTTGCATGGGAGAGATACGATGCGATGATGTTGCAGCATCCCGATCCTCTGCGAAGGGGTGAACTTCGGGTTGCAGCCATTCACACGGCTGCGGACGAAAGCGACAGGGGAAAGTCGAGCAAGGCTGGACTGGCTCCCGTTCACGGTGGGCGCCTCCACAATCCATTCAGCCGAGGTTTGCGGACCATGATAGCTCTGCACCGTTTTGAAGGTCCAGCCCCGGCTCAGGTTTTGCAGGCGGATCAGCCACTTGCTGCCTTTTAATTTGGCAATATAAGCGCGCATAACATCGCCCGGTCTCACCGGCAAGGAGATACGGGTTTCGTAGCTGGGGAGAATCTCCCACCAGGCATAATACTGCGCGGTGCCGTTTACGAAGTGATGCGCGGTACCGGTCTGGATCAGGCTGCTGTTGTTGTAGCCGTCAATTCCGACCCAGGCCGAAGAGTAGGAAGAGCGTGAAGTAGGCAGAACGAAAGGAACTGTCCATTCTCCGGAGATGCAGCTGTACTTCCCTTTTCTGCCTGTGAGGACATATCCGCTCCAGTTGCTGGAGTAGGGAAGAGACGCGCTGCTCTTGCCTGGACGAGGAACGAGGCAGCAGGTACCGTAAGCTGGAAGCTTGCTGATTGTGCTCATATATCCACCACCTTGATCGATTTGGGGCATGCTGGATTATGAAGCATCCCAGCATTGTCCACAGTATATTAGATGTAAGCAGGCGGGGAATGGTATGGTCATCGTTTCTATTATTTTTTCGTTTGTTATGTAATGGTTGCAGCCGGGTAAAAATGATAGAGACATCGTGAAGCTGAACATGCCATCTTATATCAAGAAGGAGAATAACTCATGCCAAATGAATTTTGGGTTAACCTGCCTGTGGAGAACCTGGATCGGTCAAGACAGTTTTATAAGGAGATTGGATTTACGTTCCATCCCGAGTATGTTGACCGGGACGATACGGCAGCTCTGCTGCTGGGCGATAACCAAGTGCTGGTGATGCTTCTTCCTGAGGCGGCATTCTCAACCTTCACCGGTCATGCCCCGGCGGAAGTGAGCGGCACAGGTGTGGAAGCGTTGTTATCTATCGATGTAGGCAGCCGGGAGCGCGTTCACGAAGTTATCGGCCAGGCGGTAAAAGCCGGGGGGACGATCTTCAGCGAGCCTCAGGCCCAGGGCTGGATGTACGGAGCCGGATTTGCCGATCCGGATGGCCACCGCTGGAATGTGCTGTGTACAGATGTGAACCAGGTGCCGCAGGAATGAAAGACTTCATGCCAGACGGAAGCGAGGCAGAACGTGATTCCCTACTAAAAGAATATATAACATCTATTACAATTTAAACCATAATATACCTGATTGTAAGAAAGCCATCGCTCTATCCAGCAACGGAATTGTTGGTGCCAATGTGATGATGCGAAAGCTTGGAAAGCCGCAGTGTTGCGGCTTTTTTCTGTTGTTCGGAGCACTGCTCTGCTGATGCATGACAGCCATCTTCCTATCCGTTCCCCTAAAAAGTTCCGAATATCTTCACAATCCCATCAATATATTTTAGTAGACGCTTTCTGTAAGCGGATACAACAAAATGCCAAAGAAGTGACGGTCAATGGACTAAAGGAGGGAACAGAATGAAAGGCGGCAAAAGGGGACTGATGCTGATATCATCGGCACTCAGTTTGTCACTGTTGTTTGGATGCGCGGGCGGGGGACAGTCGTCTGAACCCGGTTCGCCGGAAACGGGGGAGGCGGGAGAAAATGCAAAAACGGTCATCTCGGTAACCTTCCGCGATGACGGGATCGGAGAGAACGGGGCCTTCTATAAATGGTTGAAGGAGGTATCCGCAAGTTACCCGAACCCGGATGTGGAGATCAAGCCGACGCCGATCCAGGCATCCGAGGGCGACTATTTTGCCAAGGTTGCATTGGCTCTGAAATCCACGGAGACCGCACCTGATATCGTCACCGAGGATACGTTCATCCTGAATTCGGACGCAAGCGCCGGATATCTGGAGCCGCTGGATGACCGCTTGCAGGACTGGGAGGACTGGAATAACGGTTCCTTTATTGAAGCGATGAAAAAAGGGGTGACTGCCAGCGATGGCAAAGTGTACGGTGTGCCGTACAACACGGATTCCCGTGGACTCTGGTATAACAAGGAAATTTTCAAGCAGGTAGGACTTCCTGAGGATTGGCAGCCGAAGTCGTGGGAGGAAGTGCTTAACGCAGCCAGAACGATCAAGGAACAGGCACCGGATATCGTGCCAATCTGGATGAATATGGGCAAGGCTACCGGGGAGGCGACCTCCATGCAGACGTACGAGATGCTGCTCTATGGCACCGGGGAGCGCCTGTATGATGATGCCAGCGGCAAATGGATTATCAAAAGCCAGGGCATCCTTGACGCGCTGGGCTTCGTGGAAACCGTGAACAAGGAAGGACTGGGTCCGCCGCTGTCCAAAGTGCTGAACGGTCAGGCCGGCAATACGGCCTCCCGGGAATATCTGCCGCAAGGAAAGCTGGCGATCTCGCTCGACGGCTCCTGGATTACCGGCAATTATCTGGAGACGGGGGCGGCGCCTTGGCCGGAATATAAAGATGTGCTCGGATTTGCCCCGATGCCGACCAGCGAGGGACAGCCGCCCGGATCAATTACGCTGGCCGGAGGCTGGGCATTGTCGATTCCGAGCAATTCCAAGAATAAGGACGAAGCTTGGGAATTCATCAAATATGCATTGAACAAGGACAACACCCAGAAGCTGGTGACCAGCTCCGGAAATATTACGGTGCGTACCGATGTTGCCAAAGACCCGGGGTATACCCAGATGCCGTTCAATGAAATTGCGACCGCTTATTTGCAAAATGCCGATTTCAGACCGTCGCAGGAGAAGTATCCGGAGGTATCCACGCAAATCCAGACGATGGTTGAAGCGGTGGCTACCGGAACCTCGCCTCAGGATGCGATGAACAAGTATGCCCAGGATGTCACCCGAATCGTAGGCGCCGACAATGTTGTAGAGAAATAGTGACGAGAACAGAAGCCTGCTCAAGCGCGACCCGCCTGAGCAGGCGGTATTTCGATTCCCTGCATGAAAGGAGCTAGGTTCATGAGCAGCTTGACGATAGGCTCACAGAAACCGAAAAGAAGCACCTACACCTGGCTGTTTTTTCTGCTTCCGTCCGTGGCGATTATGCTGGTGTTCTTCATCTATCCGATCCTGCTCACGTTCTTCTATTCGTTTACGAACCTCGCGTTGACAGGGGAAGCGGCCAGGGAGCTGAAATTTGTCGGGCTGGACAACTATGCCCGCATGTTCCAGGATCCTACGGTGAAAGTAAGCATCTGGAACACGCTCGTATTTCTGATCGGATCAGCGGTGATCGGACAGCAGGTGCTCGGTTTTCTCATTGCGCTGCTGATGAAGCAGCGAAACCGGACGTTCCGGCGTGTCATCGGGACGATCGTGCTTGCAGGCTGGGTTACGCCCGAAATTGTATGCGCATTGTGTCTGTACAGCTTTTTCGGGGATGACGGGACGCTTAATGCCATCATTACGTCGTTTGGATTCTCGGAAGTGACCTGGCTGTTTACCGTTCCGATGTTGACGGTCATATTGGCGAATATATGGCATGGCACGGCATTCTCGATGATGGTGTTTCAGGCAGCGCTGGACGATGTTCCGAGCGAGATTGAGGAGGCTGCCGTCGTCGACGGGGCGTCCAAGTGGAAAATTTTCACCTCGATCATCATCCCTTACATTAAAGGCTCCATTACAACCAATGCGATGCTGGTCACGCTGCAGACGCTCGGGGTATTTGGCCTTATCTATGCGATGACCGGCGGCGGGCCGGGCAATTCAACGATGACGCTGCCGATCTTTATGTACAACCAGGCGTTTGTTAATTATCAGCTCGGCTACGGAACAGCCATCTCGTTGCTCTTGCTGCTTATCGGCATCGTGCTGAGTCTGCTCTATATCCGATCGATGAAAGAGTAATCAGGGAGGAGTTCGTATGAATGCCAGGCAACGAAAGCTCATCTACCGAATACTGCCTTACACGATACTGACCGGAATCGGGCTCTGTTTTCTGCTGCCGCTGCTGTGGGTGCTCGTGGCTTCCGTTGATCCCAATGCCATGCAGTCCCTCAAGCTCCCCAGCCAGCTGACGATGGGAAATTATGTTGAGGTTATCACGAGTCCTGAGAATCAGCGGGCATATCTGATCGGTCTGGTCATTTCGCTTGGCCAAGCCGTGCTTGTCGTGCTGCTGGCGCTGCTGGCCGCTTATCCGCTGTCCCGGTATCAGATGAAATACAAGAAACCGTTTATGCTTACAATTCTGTTCATGACATCGCTTCCGATTACCGCGGTCATGGTGCCGGTCTATCAGCTGTTTCTCGGATTGAAGCTGTATGACAGCATTGGCGGCGTCATTCTGTTCTATGTGGCATCGTCGATGCCCTATGGCATTTGGATGATGAAAAATTTTATGGATTCCGTACCGCGGGATATGGAGGAAGCTGCCTGGGTGGACGGGGCTTCGCTGCTGACCGGTATCCGAAGGGTAGTAGCTCCGCTCATGGTGCCCGGAATCTGCACGGTGGCGATCTTTACCTTCTCCGGCAGCTGGGGCAATTTCTTTGTCCCTTACATTCTGCTGCAATCCCCGGAGAAGTTCCCGGCTGCGCTGAAGCTGTACCAGTTCTTCGGACAATACGGGATGGTGGATTACGGCAGTCTGGCGGCATTTTCCGTCCTCTATGCCGTTCCGGCTATCGTGATGTATGTGCTGTCCCAGCGATTTATGTCCCGCGGCTTCGGTCTGCAAGGCGGAAGCAAGGGATAAGGGTCGCGGGAAAATGCAGAAGACTGGAAACGTTATTGAACCAACAATGCCTGTTCTGATTGATCACGGAGAAGGATCCGCATACTAGACGTTTAAGGCCAGCATCAAATGCTCACTTTGATGCTGGCCTTCTATCATAGTGATATCGTCGGTCTTTCATACAATCCACGTGATTTGGAGCTATGATTAATCCTGATCCTGACGATCAGACCTGATCAGACTTGATCAGATGGGATCAGACATGATCAGATGATCAGCTCCAGCTCGATGACCGTGTTGCGCTTATCAGGGAGCGGATAGGTGAAATGCTCGGGACGGGCAAAGCTTATAAACGCATCCTCTATGAATTCTGCGGCACTCCACGGTCTGCCAACGAACACTTCGGAGCCGTCAGCAAGCAGGCGGGCGCTCTTGATCTTGTCTGCCAATCCGGGCAGGCTGATCGGTCCGATCGATTCCTCGAACAGATGGGCGTACAGCTTGTTGCCTTTTTGCGTATAGCGTCCCCACTCCGGCTTCGGAAAGTCGGCGGCCCGGCAGCCGTGAATGCTGTCCCCGTTCTTCTTCATCCAGTCCCCGATCTCCTTCAGAATGTCCAGGCTTTCCTGAGGGATGGCGCCTTTCGCATCAGGCCCGACGTTGAGCAGCATATTCCCGTTCTTGCTTACGCATTCCACCAGCTTGCGGATGATCGTTGTAGCCGATTTGTAGTTTCGGTCCGCTGCGGCGTACCCCCAGTTGTTGTTCAGCGTAATGCAGGCTTCCCACGGAATCGGATCACCCAGTTCATTGACGAGACCGCGGGGAGGAATAATCTGCTCCGGTGAAGCGAAATCCCCGCTGTATATCGAAGGATTGGCAGTATAGATGCTTCCGCCCTGCTCGCCGCTGCCTTCTAGCCGGTTGTCGATAAGGATATGCGGCTGAAGCTCGCGGATCATCTGAACCAGCTCGGTTGCACGCCATTTCTCTCCGGTCATCTCATCATAGGAGAAGTCAAACCACATAAGATCGAGCTTGCCGTAGTCTGTCAGCAGTTCCCGAACCTGGCCGTGCATGTAGTCCAGGTAGCGGCCGAAGGTGTTCGGGTCGCGCTTGAATGCTTCGTTCTCCCGCATCGGATGGATGCGGTCGCCGTAGGCAGGATAGTCTTCATGGTGCCAGTCGATCAGCGAGTAATAGAGTCCAACCTTCAGCCCTTCCTCTCGGAAGGCCTCCAGAAATTCTCTGACCAGATCGCGGCCAGCCTGGGTGTTGGTAGATTTGTAGTCCGTAAGCTTGCTGTCAAACAGGCAGAAGCCATCATGATGCTTGGCTGTCAACACGGCGTATTTCATGCCGGCTTCCTTGGCCGCCTTGGCCCATTCCCGCGGATTGTAATGGACAGGATTGAATTCGTCGTAATAGGTCTGATACTGCTGGATGCTCATTTTCTCCGTGCTGCGAATCCATTCTCCTCGGGCAGGAATGGCATAGAGCCCCCAGTGGATAAACATGCCGAAGCGGTCTTGCTCAAACCACTGTACACGTTCCTTGCGCTCCTGGATAATGGGATTGGTATGATTCGTCATGGGATCAGTCCCCCTGTTCCTGGTTTATCGACCATGATTGTAGCAATTATATGGTAGTATGAATAGACAATTACTTAACTAATAAGGGTATTATAATAACTTTAGAGGATTATCGAAGATGAAGAAGAGAGCGCAGAACGAACAGGAAGCGATTCAGCAGATGCTGCTTCATATGCAGGTTCAGGTGCTGGAAGCGGAGTATACACAGTGCTGGCCGGAATGGAAAGAATTCGATTATACGATAGACTACAATAAACTCTACTGGATTGTGGATGGGGAGGGGTGGCTCAAGATCGGCGATAAGGAGCTGTATCCGAGGCCGGGCCAGCTGATTCTGATGCCGGCGGGTACGAAGCAGTCATATTCCACGATCAGCGATCGGCCGTTCCTGAAGTATTGGTGCCATTTTACAGCCACGGTGGGAGATTCGGAAGTGTTCTCCTGGCTGGATGTTCCGCTCGTGTATGACGGGCTTGACCCTGAGCTCATGACCGGGGTATTCTGCGAACTGGTTCAGGCAAGGCATCAGAAGACGGTCTCCTCCAGGCTGAAGGAGAAGTCTGCCGTGCTGGATATTTTGTCCCGTATTTTGGATAGGACGACGCCTGCGATTCATCCAGACAAAACGTGGGAGATGCAGCGGCTTGGTATTGTGCAGCAATACATCCAGGACCATCTGCACGAGGAAATTACGCTTGAGCAGATGGCTGCCACCATTCATCTTCACCCGAATTATTTTATCAAATACTTCAAACGTCATTTTGGTACAACACCGCAGAAATATCTGAGTATCAAACGGATGGAACAGGCCAAAATATTGCTGAGAACATCAACGCTGAGCATCAAAGAGATTGCGGACGCAACAGGCTTCGAATCCGCCAACTACTTCTCCAAAACCTTTCGCCAGAGGGTCGGATACAGTCCCTCTGAATACCGGGCGAACATGTGATGAGCGGAATATGGTTGCGAGATTGGAGAGCCGTACAGCAGCTGCGTGATCGTGTGCGAGTTGCAGGTTGGGTTGAGAAGATTTCGTTATGGTTTCAATATGACCTTAATGCATCCTTCTTCCCGATTGTTAAACATTTCGTACGCTTCACCCGCTCGTTCCAAGGGCATTCGGTGTGTCACAATTTCGGTCGGGTCAATCTGTCCGCTGTTGATTAGGTTATACAATTCGGGCATGTAATGAATGACTGGGGTTAGTCCCATCTTTAACGTGATGTTTCGTTCATACAGGTTGCCCAGCGGGAACAGGTTGTAGACGCCGCCGTATACACCGGCCAGCATTATGGTGCCGCCTTTTCGGACCGCTTTGATGGCCATTCGGATCGCACTCATGGTCCCGCTTTGAATCATCAATTTCTGACCGATGTTCTCAATCATGGATTTTTTGCCGTCCATGCCGACACAGTCTATGACAATATCGACGCCCCCTTTGGTGATCTCGCGGATATACATGCCCATATCGTCATAATCTTCGAAATTGTAAACTTCCGCCTGATTCATGCTTTTGGCTTTCGCGAGGCGGTAGGGGACGCGATCAATGGCAATCACCCGGCTGGCGCCCATCATCCACGCAAACTTCTGGGTCATCAACCCGATCGGACCGGAGCCGAGTACAGCGACCGTATCGCCGGGCTTCACGCCGGCATGCTCCACGCTCCAGTACGCTGTCGGCAGCACGTCCGACAATAACAGAAGCGCCTCATCCTCCAGTTCGCACGATTCAGGAATGACAAAGGGCATGAAGTTCCCGTACGGGACGTGGAGATATTCGGCTTGTCCGCCGGGGTACTCTCCATATCTTCTCGCGAGTCCCAAATAGCCGCCGCCGTCCACGATGCCTTTGTCGTTTGTGACATCACACATGCTCTCCAGGTCATGCTGGCAATAATAGCATTGTCCGCAGGATACGGTGGATGGAATGACGACCCGATCGCCTTTTTTGACAAGGGTAACTTCAGGACCGACCTCCTCTACAATCCCCATCGGCTCGTGACCGATAACGTATCCTCGCTCGGTAGGCATGACCCCTTGATATATATGCAGATCCGAACCGCAGATGGATGTCGACGTCACCCGGATGATGATGTCGTCCTTTTTTTTCAGCATTGGGTCATTCACCTGTTTGACCTGAATATCCTTTTTGCCTTGAAAAGTGACGGCTTTCAATGCATTCCCTCCTTATATGCGCTATACGTTAATGTGCCCTTTTTGGAGTTGAATATGACGGGTTGCGTCAAATAAACACCTTGTTGCTGGTTGCTTAGCACGATTATCCCGTTTGATCAGGTGACCGAGAATCGAGAACAGTGAACAGTGAACAGAGAACGGGGAACAGTGAACAGCGAACTGAGAACCGAGAACAGTGAACTGAGAACCGAGAACAGTGAACTGAGAACCGAGAACAGTGAACGGGGAACAGAAGATCGAAGGAAGAACACTAGACTTTTACGGTAGGGTGTCGATCTCAAGACGAAGAGATCATGGATAAGACGGAGATCAAGCTCAATATGGGGATCAATCTCAATATGGAGAACAAGCATAGATGGAGATGAAGGACAGGTGGAGATCAGCACAAGGTAGAGATTAGAGATCAAACACAGATAGAGATCAAGCGCAGACGAATATCAACGGCAGACGGCAGATCAAGGTCGCGGAGCGAGGCCAAGGACAGAAACAGAAAACGAAAACACCGAGATAGATTGGCAGCAACCTGAACGAAAGGGATAATCATGCAAAGGTCCCAGGCAGGAACTTCCAAGCCCCCAAAAAAAGAATGCCCTAATAGCCAGGGAAGTGATTGGCTCAAGGGCATTCTTCTTTAATTTATAGGCTTGGAATCACGAGGCAGGCCCCGCCGCTGGTTCACCTTATACCAGCTTCAAATATTCTACGATGGTCAGCAATCCCTTGTCGAAATTCTCAAGGTTAAAGTGTTCGTTCGGTGCATGCAAGTTCTCATCCGGCAGACCGAAGCCCATCATGACAGCCGGGGCATTCAGCGTGCTGGACAGACGCTCGACAATCGGAATTGAGCCGCCGTCTTTTGTGAACAGCGCCCGTGTACCGTACACGTTCTCGAACGCGTCCGCCGCTTTTTGCAGCATTGGATGAGATGGATCGATGTTGAATGCAAACGCCTTTTCCTTCGGCTTGAACGTAAGCTTCGCACCCACAGGAGTATGAGCCTTCAGGTGGGCCTCAATCGCATCAAGCACGGCCTGCGGGTCCTGGTCAGCCACGAGGCGGCAGGTGATTTTGGCATGGGCTTCTCTCGGGATCACCGTCTTGCTGCCTTCCCCTTGGAATCCGCCGTATACGCCGTTCAGTTCCAGTGTAGGACGTGCGCCAACGCGTTCCACGAAGGAGTAGCCTTCCTCGCCGAACAGTGCGTCAAGCTCCAGATCCTTCTTCAGCTTCTCTTCGTCAAACTGCTGCTTGGCGAACTCTTCCCGCATTTCCGGGGACAGCTCCAGCACACCGTCATAGAAGCCTTCAACGCTGACCCGGCCCTTGTCGTCATGCAGGGAAGCGAGCAGGGACACCATTGCATGCAGGGCGTTGGGCACGCCGCCGCCATATGTACCGGAATGAAGATCGCTGTTGGCTGTGTGCAGGGTCAGCTCCATCGAGCAAAGGCCGCGCAGTCCTGTCGAGATGGCTGGCTTGCCTGGTGCGAGCAGGGAGGTGTCCGAGATCAGAACCGCATCGGCGGTCAGTTTGTCCTTGTTGGCATCCACATACCGCGGCAGATTCGGGCTGGACACTTCCTCTTCGCCTTCGATGCAGAACTTGATATTGACCGGAAGTTCGCCTTCCTCTTTCAATATCGCTTCCACAGCCTTTACATGCAGGAACAGCTGTCCTTTATCATCAGTAGCTCCGCGCGCGTACAGCTTGCCGTCCCGGATGTCCGGCTCAAAAGGCGGTGTCTGCCACAGGTGAAGCGGATCAACCGGCTGCACGTCATAGTGGCCGTAGATGAGAAGGGTCGGTTTGCCTTCAGCGTGCAGATAGTCAGCGGTCACAATCGGGTGCCCTTCGGTCTGATGAATTTCCACATGCTCAAGCCCGGCTTCTTTCAGCTTGGCGGCAATCCATTCTGCTGCACGGGCGACATCGCCCTTATGCTCGGACAGTGCAGAGATGCTCGGGATCGCAAGCCACTCTTTCAACTCGTTCAGATGGGCTTCGCGATGCTGCTCGAAATATGCTTTATAATCAACGCTCATTTGGAATAGATCCTCCTTGAAATGATGGTAGTAGGTCAGGCAATACACATGCCGTTCCTTCCTATTCTACCCCTTTTTCCATCAATGCGAAATAAGCTGAATGTCGATCGATTATTTCCGCTGCTCGGAAAATGCTTCGGCCAGGCTCTTCCAGAACTCCTGCAGCGCCGGTGTTATCAGCTTGTTCCGGTGCCGGACTGCATAGATCTGGCGCTCGGGCACCCACTTCGGAATCGCGCGTGTACACAGCTTGCCTTCCAGCTGCTCCTCCTGCACGGCGGCCTCTGCAATCATGCCATAGCCCAGGCCATGCTTGACCGCTGCCTTCAGCGCCTCGGTTCCGGACACCTCGAGGGAAATCTGAAACTTAACCTCGTTGCTGTCCGCCCATCGATCAATCAGCTGCCTGCTGATCGATCCGGGTTCATGCGATACAAACGGATGCTCAGCGAGATCGCCGGGCTGCAGTTCCCCAGCGGAGGCCAGCGCATGATCCGGGGGAAATATGAGCACAAGATCATCCTTGAGCAAAGGCTTGGACACCAGTTCCGGATCGTCTACACGAGTGTTGGAGATGATTCCGATATCCAGTTCGTACCGTTTCAGTTTATCCAGAATAAAGGGGGCAGGGCGCACGTCGAGCATTACGGTTAACCGGGGATTGCTGGCTTTCAGCTGCTTGAGCAGCGGAGGCAGCAGGTAGGTTGCCGGCGTATGGGTGCTGCCTACGGCCAGGACACCAGCCGCTGTTCCCCGGTACACGTCCATCGTCGCTTCGGCCTCCGATGACAGGGAGTGGATCTGGGAGGCGTAATGGTAGAAGGCCTGGCCTGCCTCGGTCAGCTTGATGACATGATAGGACTTCGTATGGAACAGGGCGATGCCAAGCTCCTCCTGGAGCTTGTTCAAATGAAACGTCACCGTAGGCTGGGTAATTTCCAGCTGCTGTGCTACAAGATAGAGCTTTTTCAATTGTACGGTCAGCACAAACACTTTCAACTGTTGCAGGTTCAAGAGTCTGCTCTCCTTTCATCATCAACATTGATACGATCAATCTTACATTTCATTTGATAGATGAAATTTAATTGTTTGTTAACGCAGCGATAATTTTTTCAAGGAATTGAAGGGTTAAGCTTAAATAGCATTCGAAATGTGATAGGAATAATGGGAGGGCGACATGAACAAGAAATCGGTATTTCGTTATATCAGCACGATGATGCTTATAGCATTGATGCTTATTGTGTCCGCATGCGGACAAAGTGGCGGCACCGGCTCCGGGGAAGCAAGCCAGGCACTTGGCAGTCAGAATGAAGCGGAAGCACCGCAGGTCGAAGCGGAGGAACCGGCAGGTGCTGACGGTCCGGGAGAAACGATTTATTTGTACGGCAATGATTTCGTAGATGTCATTGCTCCGAAGTTTATGGAAGAGACCGGTTATAAGATGGAAGCCGTACATTACGGCGGCGGCGAGGCGCTGGCGAAGATTGAAGCCGAGCAGGGCAATCCGCAGTGGGACGTGCTGATGATGGACGGTCATGGTTCGATCCGCAATCTGGGGGACCGGGACTTTCTGATGACAGGCTGGCAGCCGGAAAATCTGGCGAATCTGTCCGAGCAAGGGGCGGCCTATGTGCCCGAGGACCTTGCCTATTATCCGGTCGGTATTCACGCAGCAGGGCTTATTGCGTATAATACCAACCTCGTAACGGCTGAAGAAGCGCCACAAACATGGGAGGAGTTCTTCGCCTATGAGGGGCCGGTAGGGCATGCAGATCCGGCGGTTGCAGCGCCTGCGTATCCGCTGGTGTCCGCTTTCTTCGAGAAATGGGGGGTGGCCGAGGCGGAGAAGCTGTATGTAAATCGGTTCAGCCAAGGCATGAAGGTATATCCGAAGAACGGCCCGGTGGGCAAAGCGCTGTTAAGCGGAGAGATCGAAGTTGCGGCACTGCAGGAGCATAACGCTTACGAGCTGAAGTTGGCCGGGGAACCGGTGGAGGTCATTTGGCCTGAAGAAGGCGCGCCGGGAAGTTTGCGCGTGGTGGCAATCAGCCAGCATACACGTAACCCGGAAGCGGCCAAAGCCTTTGTGGAGTTCATGCTGAAGCCGGAGACACAGCAGATGCTGGCTTCGCTCGATTCGACAGACAGCTTCTTCACACCGCTGGTAGAAGGGGTGTCTCCTCGAAGCGAGCGCGAGCCAAACGGAAAATTTCTGCTCCCTTCAGCCGCATGGGCTTCCGAGCATGAGGTTGAGATCAAAACATGGTTTGCAGATCAAAGCGTGAAGTAAAGGCGGGACAACAGCGATGAAAGCTTCGGAAGCTCACTATGGAGGCGGGGTAGCCCTCTTCCTCTTTTTATTTATTTTCCTGCCGCTGCTGGCAGTGCTTGTCAATGTAATATTTCCGGGGCTGTTCTTCGGAAATGTCGAGTGGGGCGGCATCGGTCTGATCGGGGAAATCTTCCATCGGCCGTTATGGCGGCAATCCTTGCTCAATTCGGTCACGCTTGCGCTCGGGGCGGCAACGCTCGGCACGATCATTGGTGGGGCGCTGGCGACGATCCGGTCCAGATGGAGCTTCGGAGCCGCCCGGCTATTGGACATTACAGCCTGGGTGCTGCTCATTGCACCGTCCTTCATGATTGCCCAGGGATGGGTGCTGTTTGCAAGCGCCGATGGGCTGGTTCACAGCTGGCTCGGCTGGACATGGGTCACCTCGTTTATTTTTCAGCCGACAGGGCTCGTATTTGTAATGGCTCTCAGCAAATTTCCGCTCGCCTATCTGGCGATTCTGGCAGCAACCGAGTGGAACATTCGCCAGTTCGGTTATGCTGCCAGATTGAACGGGGCGGGGCCATTCACCGTATGGCGCACGGTGGAGCTACCGCTGGCGATGCCTTCTTTCGTGGCTGGCTGGACACTCGTCTTTATGGATACCGTCGGCGACTTCGGGCTGCCAGCCGCGCTGGCAACCGTCTACAGGTTTCCGACCTTGACGTACTCGATATATTCCGCCATCTACCAATCGCCGGTCCGGTTTGATATGGCGGGCGTGCTCGCCTTCTATCTCGTGCTCATTCTGGCGCTTGCCATGGCGCTGCTGATGCTGACGATGCGCCGCTCGAAGTACGACTTTTTGAATGCGAGAGCGGTCAAGACGGTTAAGGAGCAACCGAAGCATGCCTGGATCTACAATGTGGCGATTGCGCTGTTTGTTTGTCTTAGCCTCGGTGTTCCGATTGGAACGAGTGCGATTGTATCCTTTATGAGACATGCCGGGGGCGGCTTGCGCGTGGAGAATTTTACGCTCGATCATTATCGCCAGTTATTCTCATATACGGCAGGGGATCATCGCCTGCTGGCATTTCTTGAAGGGATGTACCATTCCCTGCTCGTTGCTGCTGTAGCGGCCGTGCTGAGCATGGTGATCGGCTTCGTGGTGGCGTATGTGCTCGCCTTTACCCAGTCGAGGATGAGGCCGATGCTGCAGCTGTTCTCGATTATTTCGCTGGCTGTGCCCGGGGTGGTGCTCGGGATCGGGTATATTTTCATCTGGAATCAGAAGTGGCTGGAGCCGCTCGGGCTTCATCTGTACGGCAAGCCTTCGCTGCTTGTTATTGCAGGCATTGCCGGGGCGATTCCTTATGCGGTTCGGGTACAGCTTGGCGCCTTCGGAAATCTGTCGGGAACAATTCTGAAGGCGGCCGCGATTCAGGGGGCAAGCGTATTCGACCGGATGCGGGACATAGTGCTTCCGCTCGTGCGCCAGTCTCTGCTAATTGCGGGTTTGACGTCGTTTGGCACGAGCGTATTCGATCTGGCCTTGGCCTCGATGCTGAAGCCGCCGAATTTCTCTTTGATGCCGCTCGTCATTGACAAGGCTTTTGAATTTTCGAATTATGGCTACGCAACCGCAGCTACCGTAGTGAGCTGCGCCAGTGTAGTGCTGATCATTATGGTCGTTCAGGCCGCAGGCCGCTGGGTATTCGGGCGGCTGGACCGACAGAGGCAACAGGAAGGATGAAGAGACCGATGATATTGAAAGTGAAGGGTGTTTCCAAATCATTTGGCGAGCAGCAGGTGCTGAAGCCGATTGCGTTTGAAGTCGCGGAAGGGGAACGGATCTGCATTCTGGGCCCCTCCGGGTGCGGAAAATCCACCCTGCTGCAGATGGTGGCCGGATTGCTGCGAATCGATGAAGGGGAGATCGAGATGGACGGCCGGGCCGTGGAACGCGGGCGACTCTACATTCCTCCGGAATCCCGCCCGATCAACATGGTGTTTCAGGATTATGCCCTGTGGCCGCATATGACGGTTCGCCAGAACATCGAGTATGGTATGAAGCGGCGGAAAATGAACGGTCAGCACCGGGAACGGACGCTGCAGCGGCTGCAATCGCTGCTCAAACTGGATGGCCTGCTGGATCGGCTGCCGGCCCAGCTGTCCGGGGGGCAGCAGCAGCGGGTGGGCATTGCCCGTGCGCTGGCAACCGAGCCCAAGCTGCTGCTGATGGATGAGCCGCTGTCCAATCTGGACGTCAAGCTCAGAACCGACATGCGGGGTGAACTGGCACGTCTGCTCGAAGATTTGGCGATCGCCTCCCTGTATGTCACCCATGACCGGATGGAGGCTTTCACGGTCGCCCACCGGATTCTCGTGCTTCGCGAGGGGCGAATCGACCAGATCGGGAAGCCGCAGGAGCTGTTCGAGCGACCGGCCAGCCCGTGGGTCGCCCAGCTCATGGGCTACCATAACCGGCTGAATGCCCGGATTGACCCCGGGGCAAAGTCGCATGCGCGGATTGCGGACCGCCCGATTCAGGGACAGCGGATGATAACGTCTGTGCAGGATGGGCCCGCGGTCATCATGGTCCATCCGGAGGGCATCCGGCTGCACGAGAAGGAAGATGCCGAGGGGAATCTTCTGCCGGTCCTTGTGGCGCAGTCCATCTATGAGGGAACCCGGTGGCGAGTGATCGTGCATACCGCTGATCATCAGGCGATCCATCTGTTTCATCATCAGGGAGTTGAACCCGGCAGCGAGGTATGGATCGAGCTGCCGCCGGAACAAACGATGGTGTATGCGGGGGAGGGATTGTAGTCGGATGGGCAGGTTGCTTGCAGTATCAGATGTGCACGGATACGGAAATTTGCTGGAAGCCCTGCTGGAGCATGTGAAGTACGATCCGGCCGCAGACCGTCTGTTTCTACTGGGCGATTACGTAAACAAGGGGCCGGACTCGGGCGGCACCTTGGAACTGGTTGCTGCGCTATGCGCCTCCGGTGCCGTTGCATTGCAAGGGAACAACGAGCGCAAATGGCTTCTCCGGATGCCGGAGCATGCGGTGACCGACGTATCGCGGGCGGAGAAGTACCTCAAGTGGATCGACAGCATGCCGCTGTGGGCGCAGGATGGCGAATACGTATTTGTCCATGCGGGGCTTCGCCCCGGCATTCCGCTCTCCTGTCAAACCCCGGAAGATTTGACGACGATTCGCGAGCCCTTCTTCCATGCGCCTGCCATAGGAGGTCATACGATTGTGTTCGGACATACTTCCACCTGGCGGCTTGGCGCCGATTACGGACAGCTGTGGCGTGGAGAGGGCAAGCTGGGCATCGACACTGGTGCCGGTCATGGGCATTATTTGAGTCTGGTGGATCTTACGTCAGGCTGGCAGTATGCGATTCATGTGTCGGCAGAGGAGGGCATCCTGCGCAGAAGAATCAGCTGATGAGTGCAAAGGCGACTTTCATCTTCAGTGAAGCTCCGTTTATTAGATATACAAGGATGACAGAAGGACCTCATTTCCCGCTTGGAGGGGATGAGGTCCTTTCGTTGTTGGAAAGCGGGAGTTGCAGCTTAGAATAGGTTTCCGAAAAAATCCCATCCATTTCCGATGACGGGAGGCCGCGCTGGACCGCCATGCCGGGCTTCTTCCGGCTGCGGGGAGACAGCGGTATCGGAGTAAGGGGTTCCCTGTGCCTGCTTTTGTTCAAACATCTCTTGCTGCTGCTGCATAAGGCGCTTCTGCTGCTCCAGCATCAGCTGGTGCCAGTCAAACGGCTGGATGTGCTCCTGCTCATCCGGGTAGGATACCTCGGCAGTCGGCTGGCTGTAAGCCGATGCGGCGGACGGCGGAGCTGCCTCCTGCCGGCTGCAATTTGCCGGCGGGCCGATGACGACGGAGCCTTTGATTGGAGCCAGCGCCTCTTGGACTTTGGCTTTATCAAGGCAATAAGTATGGGCGAATACTCCGGGTGGCGTCAGTCTTAACATATCGGAGGCTCCGATAAATTGCGGGATCGGCGCATCAAATACAGCCAGAAGATGCGTGTTGTCCACCGTGGCCATCTCATAGTGCCACCAGCCTTGAGGCACATTGACAACCTGACCCGGCTTGATGGAGTACTGAAGCAGCTTTTTGGTAAACGGATTGATCAGCGAAACGTCCGCAGCTCCGGAGATGCAATATACGATTTCCGAAGCATTCTGGTGGGTATGCGGTTCGATAACGTTACCTCTGCTCAGAAAAATATCCAGCAGAGAAGCATTGCCGAGGGTATTCAGCTCGTTTACGGAAAGCAGGTTGATATAGTTCCGATTGTCTTTCTTGATAAAGGTGCTCTGGTTTAGATCGAATGAAAATTGAACGTTGGGTGAGGTGAAATCCATATAGGAAACGGCCATTTTCGTTTGCCTCCTCTTGGGGTTTTGCTGCAGGCATTAGCCTATGGAATACCGTATTCCGCAGGAAGTCTGTACGTGCGCCTATTTTTAGGCGCTTTTGCAGGTGAGCCGAAGCCTTGTTGATTTCTTGACTACATTAAAAATCAAACTTCATGGAGGCTCGATACGTTCATTAAGTATGTGGGGGGAACCCAGATAACCAAGCTGCCGGAGGAACTATGAATAAAGTTAAATTCATCATCATCATTGTTATAACATTGATCGTGGCCGTCTTGAGTTTAAGATTAGGCTTTTGGAATTTATACCCGCCTTATCCGGCGACCGGAGCAATAGGTGAACTGCCGAAACCTAAAAAAGCGAATGCTGTTCTCTATTTTCTGTCTTCGGGGATTGCTTTCATTGCGCTGATTACCTACTTATACAGACTGTTTAAAAAGGAATAATTTCTAGAAGATCCTTTCTTTTCTATGAAAATTTCGTATCCTTATAGATAACTTTTCATTCCAGAAAAGAGATATAAGGGGACGGTGAGAACGGATTGGGAAAAAATAAAATCAACCTGTTAACAAAGCTCTTGGTTTCCTATCTGCTTGTGCTGTTGTTTCCTGTAACCATCATTTTGTTCTACTATTATCCTTACTCTGCTGATGTGGTGAAGGAGAAGGAAATGGAGTGGAACGCCCATATTACCGAGCAGTTTATGACCTCAATGGATGCCTTCACGCGCTATGTTTACAATTTGCCGTTTGAGCTCGTTCAGAACCAGGAGTTCAAGATGTATCAAACGGAGGACAATGATTATCAGAGAGTGCTTATTGCAAAAGAAATGAAGAAATACAATGCGACCGATGCTTTTATATACAACACCCTGTTGTATGTAAAAAACACCGGTTATTTGTTCTCCAAAACTGGAAGCGCATACAGTTTGGAGGATATGAGAACGCCCGGCGTGGGCTTTTATTACGAGAGGTGGCCTTATACGGATGTAGTTAACACGCTGAATACTTTAGAAGCCCCCATCGTTCGGCCTGTGGAAGATGTCATGATTCCCGGCCATAACCGGGTCCGCATGCTGACCTTCCTGCAACCGCTTCCGGTCGGAGGCGTCAATTCCCCCGGCACCGTCCTCATTATGGTGAAAGAAGATACGATCATCCGCATGATGCGATCGGTATCTGAAATTTATAAAGGGGACTTTTTCATTTTTGATGCCCAGGGAAAACCGCTTGTTGCTTCCAATGAATCGCTCTACCAAACGTCAGATGATGTGTCACAGCTCGTACGCGGAATGGACGACAAGACATCGCTATCTTCTGGCATCCATACGATTAACGGCAGCTCCTACCTTGTCTCCCATACCGTATCCGATAAGAATGGATGGCGCTATGTCAGTCTGCTCCCGATGACGGATTCACTCCAGGGAATCCGAACCATTCAGCTAAATACCGTGATGCTGGTTGGCGGCATATTGCTGATTGAAGTCGTGGTGATCTATCTTTCGATCCGCAAAAACTATCATCCGATCAAACGTTTGGTCGATTTTGCAATCCATCTCTTCGCACCTCAGGGAAGCCAATCGATGAATGAAATTGACACCATACGATACACGTTAAGCGGTCTATCTGCCGCCAACACCCGGCTTGATGAGAAGGTAAAGGGAACGCTGCCCATCATGCGGGACAATCTGCTGCAGCAGCTGGTGAATGGGCAATTTCTCTCGTGGGAGGAATTTGTCCGTGAGGGTGAGAGGGTAGGCGTCAGTCTTCACGGCCCGGAGATTTCCGTTATTGTCATATCAAGCGAATCTTCAGGGTATGAAGCCGCTGCTCTTGAGCACTTCAGGGATTGGGGGCATTTCCTGCCGCCAGGCGTTCAAGCCTATCTCTTCAACAGCATTTATGATCACGAGTTCGTGATGGTTTGCTCACATGAGCACGATTTTCCGTTAAAAAAGGTTCTGGCTCAGCTGCAGCAGCGGGTAAAGGAGGAAGCCGGGCTGATAACACGATTTGGCATTGGCAAGACGGTGGACAGCCTATGTCCGCAAGCGGTGCACATCTCTTATCTGCAGGCACTGCGTACAGCCGAGCACTTGCGGCTGGGCCAGTCCCATTCCATCCTCGTCTTTGATGAGATGGAGGAGTCCCAGGCCGTGGCGGTTTCCTACTTTGCCGATATGCTGCAGTCTCTGGAACTGTCAATTCTGAAAAATGAGGCCGCTATGGTCGAATCAATCATCGAGCGACTTATCGGGCATCTTGGCAGCGACGGTATGCCTCCGCATATGATCCGCAGCATCTACCTGAATACGGCAAGCGTAATTTTTAATGGGCTGCTGCGGTTTCGGCATGATGATCAGTCTCTGCTGCGGCTGACGGAAGCCGCTTTCTCCACCCGATACACGCCGGCGCAGATGTCCAGCATTATCCGGGATAGCAGCGCCAAGCTGTGTGAGATGATCCGCGAAACGCTGCCGCCCTCGAGATCGGCGGGACGTGAGGATATTCTGGCAGTAGTGGAAGCTAAGGCGATGGATCCCAACTGTTCGCTGCAGCTCATGGCCGACCACTTCGGGATGTCCGTATCCAATTTCAGCCACCATTTCAAAAAGACAATCGGACAAAATTTCAAGGAATACATTGACCGTCTGCGGATTCAGCACGCCATTCGCCTGCTCCTTGAAACGGAGGAGACGCTGGACGCGATTGCGATGCAAGCGGGATACAACAACACTTCAAGCTTTATCCGCACCTTTAAAAAAATCGTAGGGGTTACCCCGGGGCAGTACCGGAGTGCCTGCAAGGGCTAAGACACTTTTTGAATGTCCACAATTTTTGAAAGCGCTTTGATATCAGGGGATCTGAAGAGCGCTTCCTGTTTGTCAGCCTTCGTTTTCAAAAAATGTAAATCGGCAAAAAACTGCCCGTTTACGCCGCATTATACCTCCGATTAGAGTCTAAGGTGCCCTGTACAGCAGGGCTGAGGCAGCTAACCTCATCAAAAAAAATCCAAAGGTTGGAGGTTATGGAATGCGAAAAAGAGTAAACGTTTTCACTTCTATCGTCTTGATCACGGCCTTGCTCCTGGCAGGGTGCAGCTCGGGAGGGAGTCGGAGCGAATCGGCGGAATCCCCTGATCGTACCTCAGGAGAGAAGGTAAAGCTGACGGCGATTATGATCAAGCATCCGTTAACGAAGCCGCTTGCCGACATGGAGTGGCTTCAGAAGGTGGAGGACGCCGCTGGCG
>NZ_NQLZ01000013.1:0-147762 GCF_002276395.1 Paenibacillus sp. 7541
CGCCAGCGGAGACATCCCGGATCTGTTTATCGGGCCCAATGTGATTACAGACGCGGATTTTGCCCAGTTCCAAGGGCTGTTTCAGGACCTGACCGAGATGCTGGATCTGGCTCCCAATGTACAGACGATGTTCAATGAACGTCCTGAGACACAGCGGATTGCAACCCAGGCTGACGGGAAAATATACGGGCTGCCCAAGTACCAGCGTTTCTGGCCGGACACGGCCTCCAGACAGTATATCAATCAGCAATGGCTGGATGAGCTGGGGCTTGAGATGCCGACGACGTGGGATGAGTTATATGAGGTGCTGCTCGCTTTCAAAGAGCGCGATGCCAACGGCAACGGCGATATGAACGACGAAATTCCGATGGATTGGCCTGGCGGCATCGGCGGAAACTTTAACGCTGCACTGCTGCTGGGCAGCATGGGCATTACGTTGTCGGAGGGAAGCAGCCAAGGCTATTTTGTAGAGGATGGTCAGGTAAAGAACTTCCTGATTGACGAACGCTATAAAACGATGGTGATATTTCTGAACAAGCTGTATAAGGCCGGGCTGATCAACCCCGAGGTATTCACGCATGATTACACTAAATACCAATCGATCGCCAGGGGCGATGGGGACACCGCCAAAGTCGGGTTCACCTGGGGCTGGGTCGCTTCAGACCGGTTCGGGGAACGGGTAGCCTCGCAGTACGTATCCTTGCCGCCGCTTAAAGTATCGGATGATTATACGGGCAAGCTGTCCTGGAGTTATGACTACAACTCCCTGAACTACGGGGTGAACCATATCGTGATGTCTGCAAGAACGAAAAATAAGGAGGCGGCCATGCGCTTGATCAACGAACTGTATGATCCGGAAGTGGGTATGCAGGTGCTGTTTGGCTCCATCGGCCCGAATATTCAGGATAACGGGGACGGGAGCTACACCATTCTTCCACCTGGAAATCCAGAGATGGACCCGGGGACATGGAAATGGACATCCACGATGGCCGACCACGGCGCTTTCTATATACCGGATTCGCTCCAGCTTACGCTTGGCAAAGACATGCAGGAGGTCATCGAGCAGTCGGAACCCTTGCAGGAGGCGCTGCAGGTGGATCTGGACAAGGATGTGTTTCCGGCAATGTTTATTAAATATTCGATGATGGACAACAACACGATGAGTTTGAACAATACCAATATCATGAATCTGGCAGAGTCGAGCTTTGCCAAGTGGGTGACCAAGGGCGGTATAGAGGTCGAGTGGGACGCGTATGTCAGAGAAGCCCAGAAGGCCGGCATCACCCAGAACCTGGAGATTATGCAGAAGTACTACGACGAGTACAGAAGCAATCATTGATGTCTGATCAACATGGAATGATGCCATGTCTAGTCTAGCGGCCGTATAGGCCGTATCAACGCCTGGACGGGCATTTCCGTTAAGCTGAGGGGGGATAGGATGCGGATCCACAAAGGAATATCGTCCATAATACGAGACTATCAGCTATGGCTGATGATTATGCCAGCGATTCTCGTCATATTGATCTTTAATTATATACCGATGTACGGTATTCAGCTCGCTTTCCGGGATTATGATTTCAGCAAGGGCCTCACCGGAGGGGAATGGCGCGGGCTGGCGTATTTCCAGCAATTCATCGATAGCTATCTGTTCACCGACCTCATGCGGAATACCTTTCTGATTAGTTTGTCCAGCATTGTGCTGGGCTTTCCGGCCCCGATCATTCTAGCGTTGATTCTGAATCAGATCCGGCGAAAAAAGATGAAGCAGCTGATGCAAACCACCGTTTATTTGCCGCATTTTATTTCGATTATCGTGCTTGTTGGCATGCTGAATGTGCTGCTGTCCTCGGAGACCGGGGTGGTCGGACATTTGATGAAATCCATAGGACTGGGACATATCCAGCTGCTGGCATCCACGTCGACCTTTATCCCGGTATACGTGCTCTCCGACATTTGGCAGCACTGCGGCTGGAACAGCATCATTTATCTTGCTGCCTTGTCCTCGGTGGACCCCCAGCTGTATGACGCGGCCAAGATCGACGGGGCAAGCCGGTGGCAGACGATCCGTTATATTGATTTTCCGGCCCTTGTGCCGACCATCATTATTCTGTTTATTCTCAGTATGGGCAACATCCTCAGCACTGGCTTTGAAAAGATATTTCTGATGCAAAATTCGCTTAATTTGCCGGTATCTGAAGTGATAGCCACTTATGTATATAAAATCGGGATCGTATCCAGCCAGTTCAGCCTGGCCTCGGCCATTGGACTGTTTAATACGCTCATCAACTTTGTGTTTCTGTTTGCGATGAATATGATCTCCAAGAAAGCATCCAATCAAAGCCTATTCTAACGAAGAGAGGAAGGAGGGACCAAGATGGGGCATACCGGATGGCGCGTTAGCGGAAAAGAGATCACATTTAAGATGATGCTGGCGTTTGTGTGCACGATCATCTTTCTGTTGATCGCTTACCCGCTCTATTTTATCGTTATTGCATCCTTTAGCGATTCAACCCTGGTATCAACAGGGAAGGTGCTGTTCTTTCCGAAAAACATCAGTTTGTTTGGATATCGGGAAATTTTTCAGGACGCGAGGATTTGGACGGGGTATCGCAATACGGTGTTTTACACCCTGTTTGGCACCCTGGTCAATATGCTGTTTACGCTGCCGGCTGCTTACGTGCTGTCCAGGCGGGAGTTTCGGCCGAGACGGGTCATCATGTTCTTCTTTGTCGTCACGATGTTTTTTAACGGGGGGTTGATCCCAACCTATTTGCTGATGAAGGATTTGCATTTGACCAACACGATATGGGTGTTCATCATTCCGTTTTCCGTGAATGTGTTTTATTTGATTATCGCCCGTACGTTTTTTGAAAACTCGCTGCCGCAGGAGCTGCATGAGGCGGCTGTAATGGACGGCTGCTCTCACTTCACCTTCTTTGTTAAAGTGGCTCTGCCGCTGTCGAAGGCGCTCATATCCGTTATCGGTCTCTATTATTTGGTCGGACACTGGAATGATTTTTTCACCGCCCTGATCTACATTCGGGATAACCATCTGCAGCCGCTGCAGATCGTGCTGCGGGATATTTTGCTCTCCAATCAGGTGTTTGCCGGAGGGGCGGGAACAGGTGGAGACGCCGGAGGTTATGCCCAGCGATATGCCGATCAGATCAAGTACGGTGTCATTATTGTATCGACCCTGCCGATTCTCATGATCTATCCGTTTATTCAAAAGTATTTTGAGAAGGGGGTCATGATCGGGTCGATCAAAGGTTAAGTAACCTGAAAAACGCCTCGGGTGCCCCTGCGTTGTGCAGGTGCCTCGAGGCGTCCTTATGAGCTTATACAACACTTCATGAATGATGACTCAAGTAGAGCCGCAGGCAGTACCGCAAGACAGCCAATGGCTGTGGGGCGGCTGTCTGCATGATTACCTTTCGCGTTTACGCTTGCCGATAATTCATTTCCGGAATGACAAAAGAGATGCTGGTTCCCTCGTTCGGCACGCTTCGAACGACCAGGCCCGACCCATAAGTCTGGACCAGCCGGCGATGCGTATTGTACATGCCGATGCCGCGCTTCGCCGGACCGGGCTCATCCAGCAGATGAAGCACTTTCTCCGGCTCCATTCCTTTGCCGTTGTCCTTGACTTCCACGAGGATATGCTGCTCCTGCCGCACAATCCGAATGCGGATTGTACCGCCCTTGGCTTTCTGCAGGATGCCATGCCGAACGGCATTTTCAACCAGGGGCTGAATGGTGAGCGGAGGCAGAACCATATCGATCTCCGGATCAACGTCCCATGCAATCGTCATTCGGTTGCTGTGGCGCTCTTGTTCGACATAGAGATAGGCGCGTACCAGTTCAAGCTCCTGCGAAAGCGAAACGAACTGATCCGAATTCTGATAATGGAAGCTGATCTGCAGATAAGAGCTGAACGCTTCGCTCAGGCTGCGCATCCGGTCAAGGTCAATCTCGCTGAGGGCCATAATTGAGTTCAAGGTATTAAACAGAAAGTGCGGGTGAATTTGCGCCTGTAAATACGCAGCCTCCATGCGGAGCCGCTCATCAATCGAGCGCTTCATCGCGGTTAAGGAGCGAATGCGGTATTTCAGTTCCAGCGAATCCACCGGCTTGGTCACATAGTCATTGGCGCCGGCTTGAAACCCTGTATAGATGTCTGCCGCCTCGCTGCGTGCGGTCAGCAGCAGCACAGGGAGCTCGGAAGGGCTAAAGCGCTCCCGGATTCGGCGCGTCAGCTCATACCCCGACATTTGGGGCATCATGACATCCGTGATGACAAGATCCCAGGACTTGGTGCCGAGCAGCTCCAGCGCTTCGCTGCCTGACGAAGCAAACGTAATATGGTAAGGCTCCTGAAACAGGATTCCTCCGAGCACTCTCAGATTGACCCTGTCGTCATCTACGGCGAGCACGTTGAACGGATGCTTGGCCGTGACGGTATCAGCCTCCGGTGGAAGCAGGCTCAGTTGATCGAGCTGGCTGCCCTCCACGATATAGCTGAATGACTCTTGGCCCGCGGCCAGCTCAGCTGCCGCCTCGTCGCCTGTCGCTTCCGCGACAGGCAGCATGAACGCAAAGGTGGAGCCTTGTCCAAGCTCCGACGTAACGCTCAGCGTTCCGCCATGCAGCTCCACCAGCTCTTTGCTGATGCTGAGCCCAAGCCCGATTCCCTTGGCATCGTTAAAGCCGGGATGTCCCTGTTCATAAGGAAGGAATACGCGCTGGCGCGTCTCCTCATCCATACCCACGCCGGTATCGGTGACTTCGATCAGGACGTGATCGTTCACCACCTTGGCACTTACGGTGATCGTTCCGGCTTCGGTAAATTTAAGTGCGTTATGAAGCAGATTCAGCAAAATCTGCAGCAGCCGTTTTTCATCAGCCAAAATGTAAGGAAGCTGCTCCGGGATATCCATCCGCATCTCTACGCCCGCTGCCTTTGGCGTAAATTTCAGAATGTCGAATACGCCATGAACGACCGATTGCAGCGACATCGGCTTCGTCTTAAGCATGATTCGCTTCTCCCTCAGGCGGACGGCATCCAGCAGATCATTCAGCAGATGAGACATCTGATGACCGAGGGTGACAAGCAGCTTCAGATCCTCCACGCTTCGGTATGTCATGCCGGCCTGTTCCCTGTCGGCGACGCTTTGCGCGATATTGATGATGCCGTGCAGCGGCGTTCTCAGCTCATGCGAAGTGTTGGCAAGGAACCGGTCTTTCATCTTGTCCGCAGCTTTCAGCTCTTCGTTCAGCTGGCTGATTTGCTGGGTATTGTGGTAATAGCGGCTGAACCAGTAGGACGAAAATCCGACGACGGCAGCCAGAATATCAAAAGGATAATAGACAACAGGCAGTTCTATAAATATTTCACTGATGGACCATGCCACCCCGCAGAAGATCCCGCTCGATGACAGCAGCAAATAAATGGCGTGCTTGCGGCTTTCGATGACCATGCGCACAAATCGGTACAGGAACACCGGCATCGGAAGCAGATACAATGCCGAGAACACCCGGTAGTGATAGGTGATTGACACCCAAGATGGCGGAGCAAACAGCACAAACACCGAATATAGCAGCAGCAGGGCGGAATAAATGTAAAACCAGGTGCCTTTTGTAGGCTTGCCGTAAAATCTGCTGCTTAACTTGACGAAGAAGAAGACCATCCACATGTACGAAAGAAGTCTGATTTTCAGCGTCCATTCATAGTTGAGCGGCACCCATTGCAGCAGAATTGAGTCTGTACTGATGGCGACCGTAATAGCCGTGATGAGCATCATCAGAAGAAAATCAAGCAGCATGAACTCCCGTGGGTTTAAGAAATACAAGATACATGCATAAAGCGCATGCAGCAGCAAAATGACAAAGGTGATGAGCTGAAGATCAACCGACACGCCGTAGGTGCGGTCGATCTCTTCCTCAGAGCCCAGCATAACGGATCTTGCAATTCCGCCGACGAACGGTTCGTCAAAATTGGCCACGCGAATAAAAAGCTCAATTTCTTCAGCATCGCGAGCACCATCATAGTCAACGACCAATGAGTTTCGGACCGGCACATAGGAATCTGCATTCGTTCCTATTTGGCCGATTTGCAGCAGGGTAGTTCCGTTGATCTCGACTTCGGCGGATAGCCGGATCTCCGACAGCCACAGCGATATCGGCGTTCCTAAAGGCTCGTCCAGCATAATTCGGAGTCTGTAAGTCCCCACACCGAAGGCAGTTTCAGCAAACTCTGAGCTGACGTCCCGCCAGCTCTGGGGCACCTGAATATAGTGAGGCTTCAGCGCTTGTTGCTGTAGCTCTGCCCTTCCGATAAGCACGCCAGGATAAAATTCCCATTCTCCGTCGATCGGGATTGCCGGCAACGGGTTATGCTGATAATTGCGCAGATCCAGAACCCCATGCTTAGCTGAGGGATGAGGCGGCAAGGAGTATGCCTGAAGCCAAATCAGCCGCATGCCCAGAAGCACAGCCAGAAATATAATGACAATCAAGAAGTTTTTTAGTATGGATTTTCTGATGATTTTATCAGGCATTATGGCACCGTCCGCTTTAGCATGTAGTTTCATTATCATACGAAAAAAATCCCGGCGCGTACAGAAGAAAGTCAGGACAATGGCTTAATATTTCTCTATATGAGTCATAAGACCTTGGCTCTAAAGACCTATAAAAACTCGCCTTACTCCTGAAATGGAATAAGGCGAGTGAAGTGAATGGAACTGTCCCGGTTATGAGGCTATAACGAATCAATAATTACATATGAATATCTCGGTTGGTGCTGACGGCATCCTTAGGCGACTCTTTCGGTGTGAACGGCCACCAGTTCGCACGTCCGAATAAACGCACCATCACAGGCACGAAGAACGGAAGGAACACGAGGGCGTACAGTACAAGACCGACAAGTACCACGGTGGCAATCTGCATCATCGACAGCACACCGGACGGATACATGGCTGCGAAGGTGCCGCCAAGGATGACCACCGCAGACAGGATGACGGTTCCCATATTTCGCATCGCGTGAAGGATGGCGTCTTTAACGTCCCAGGTTTTGTTCTCGTTAAACCGGGCCATCAGGAAGATGCTGTAATCGACGCCGAGCGCAATCAGCATGACGAAGCTGAAGAACGGTGTCGCCCATGTAATTCCGGAATAGCCAAGCCCGTTCACGAAGATCAGTTCGGTCACGCCGACAGAGGTGAAGTACGTAATGACCAGAGAGATAATCAGATAGATCGGCATCACGATGGAACGGAGAAGCACGATCAGGATTATGAAGATGCCGGTGAGCATTAAAATAACAGTTCGGCTGTAATCTTCATTCGAGATCGTTTGCAGATCATGGTTGGTGCTCGTAATTCCGCTGATAGCCACTTCGGCATTTTCCAGCTTCGTATGAGCCACCGCGCGTTCTACAGCGGACTGGATCTGCTCAAGACTGTCCATCGCTTCCTCGCTGTACGGATTGGCTGACAGCACGACATCCAGCTTCATCACCTTGCGGTTATCGGACAGGTAAGTGTCGAAGACGGTCTGGAAATCGCTGTTCTCCAGCGCTTCCTGCGGAATGAAGAATCCGCTCAGTTCCTCATCCTGGATGCTTTGAAGCTGTTCTAGGTATCCTTGGGCGGAACCCAGGCCATCCGAGATTTGCCGCAGCCCGTCGGCGCTTGCAGTCAGCCCTTCGGTCAGCTCACCGATTTGGCCGGTTAGTTCGCTGAAGCCGTCTGCCAGCTGCTTCTGTCCGCCTTCCAGCTGTCCCAGCCCATCGGTGATGGACGGAATCTGCCCGACGATTTGCTGCTGTCCATATGCGGCCTGCGACAGTCCGGCTTGCAGTTCACCGATGCCGGCCACAATCTGCTTCAGCCCTTCGGCAAGCGCGTCCTGCCCAGCGGCTGCCTGTGCATATCCGGCATTCGCTTCTTCAACGCCGGCAGCAGCGCCTTTTATCTGCTCTGATATTTGTCCCAGCCCGGCTGCCAACTGGGCTGCGCCGGATCCGGCTTGGGTTACGGTTCCTTTAATGGTCAGGTAATCCGGATTTTGCAGCAGATCCGGGTGGCTGCTCTCCAATCCGGAGAAGGAGGCATCCAGACTGCTCAGGGCAGCTGCAACACCATCCAGCTGCTCTCTGATGCCGGCAACGCCGCCGTCAAGCGCGGATAATCCGCTGCCGAGCTGCTTGTAGCCTTCCAGCAGCTGGGCGTGCGCATCCGCCAGCTCCTTGGCGCTGTCGGCCGCTTGCTGCAAGCCGGCTTTCAATTCGCCGGCGCCGGCGGAGCCGCTCGCAATCCCTTGCTGGATCGCGTTCAAGGCCTGACCAAGCTCGCCAATGCCCTGCTTCAGATCCGCTGTCCCCTGGGTCAGCTCCATGGCGCCGGCAGCGGCTTCGCTCAGCTTGGGCGCATTTTCACTCAGCTGTTTGCCGGCCTCGGACAGGCCATTTTCAATTTCATTCAGCCCGCCTTGAGTCTGATCCAGGCCGTCATTTAAAGTCTGAACCTGTGTCGGGATCAGGAAGTCATGAATTTGTTCCCCGGTCGGGCGCGAGAGGCTGCGAACTGCAGAAACGCCGTCAACCTTTTCGATCTCTCGGCTGATTTTCTCTGCCAGACCGACATATTCGGCCGTATCCATCAGGTCATCGTTTCGGATGACAACGGTAGAAGGCATGGATTCACCAGGTCCGAAGCTCTCAGAGATGATATTAAATCCTTTGACCGACTCGTATTGCGGCCCGATCTCCTCCAGACTGTTAAAGGACAGCTTGCCGCTATAGGTGAGAAGGAACGGTGCTACGATGACTGCAACAACGAGCAGCGACGCCAGGGGACGCTTGAGCGAGAATGCCCCGGCGACTCCCCACAGCTTGTTCTCCGAGTGCTCCAGACTGCCGCGGGAAGGCCAGAAGAGCGCCTTGCCCAGCAGTGCCATGAAGAAGGGCACCACGGTCAGCAATGCAATTAGCATGATCGCAATACCGACGGCTACGGCAACTGCGGATTTGTACAGAATGAATTCAGACAGGCCGATGGCAATAAAGCCAACAAATACCGCGAGCCCGGAGTATATGACTGTACCGCCGGCTTTGCGGTAAGTTTCGATAACCGCTGTTTTGGTATCCTCAGCGGCTGCCAATTCCTCCTTAAAGCGGCTGATCAGCAAAATGCAGTAATCGGTGCCGATCCCGAACATGACAGCGACCATGAATACCTGGGTAAAGGTCGAAATCGGGAAATCGAATCGGTCGACTAGAAAGGAGACCACCGATTGAGACACAATGTAGCTCAAGCCCACGGTCAGCAGTGGCACAAACGGAGCAACAAAGGAACGGAACACAATGAATAGAATGACGAGAATGAAAACGACAGTAATATATTCCGTTTTCTTCAGCCCTTCCTCGGAGCTGACGATGGTATCCTCATTGATGAGGCCTTCACTGGTCAGATAATGGTCTGCTGTTACGTCTGCCAGCAGCTCTTTCACCTGTCCCGGCAACTGCTTGACTGCTTCCTGGCCTCCGCTGACCTGGAGCGCAACCATAATGGTGTTGCCGTCTGCCGCGATCAGCGTATCCGCCAGCTCCGACTGTGTGAACGGATCGTTAATGGAGGTGATGCTGAGCTTATCTCTATTCTCGCTCAGACGCTCCACGCCCTGCCGTATACTGTCTTGATCCGCCTCGCTTAATCCGTCAGGCTTGTTGAAGACAAGCGCCACCTGACTCAGCGAACGGCCGTCCTCACTGTCGGAGGCTTCCCTTAGTATTTGAGAAGCTCTCGAGGAGGAGTAGCCATCCGGAACGGAGAGCTGTCCCTTCTCTCTTACAAGATCCGCCATGGATGGCGCCGTTAGAAACAAGCCAGCGGCTACAGCAATCCATAGGATCATGATGAACCATCTTGCTCTCAGTATGGTTTTCAATTCTTTCTCCCGCCTTCCTGCATTAACTGCCCCAACTTTTCAAAATTAGAAATGAAGGATTCGATTTCTTCCTCCTCAAAATGCTGCAAATAAGGTGAAATGAGTTCCCTGATTTGCTTGCGGCACGAATCGAAAATGGAGCGTCCGTGATCGGTAATCGATAGATAGATGATGCGGCGGTCAGCTTCATCCCGCGTTCGCTCAACCATTCCGGCCTGCACCAGACGATTGACTATCGCCGTAATGGAGCTTTTGCCGACGGAGAACATCTCCGCTAGCTGGGAAGGCGTGCATTGCGGGATATCGTTAATCAGCAGCATGATCTGATATTGATCATCGGTCAGCGTTTCGCCAAGCTCCTCCCGAATACGGGCATTGATTCGACGTACAACAAATGAGTGAGCATTCACATACCGGTCGATCCACTCCTTTATTTTATCGTCCAACAGATTGTTCCTCCTTCAAATAGTTCGATTATGAAATAGTTTTATTATAGAACTATATAGCAGCAGAATATTGAAGTCAAGATGACGCCTTGTCGGACATGGGGGGCTTTCGCTCATTTCGCAAGCCTAGCTTTATACAGATTGTAACATTAAATATAAACCTTCAAGCACCATGACGGTATCAGCTTCGGAAAAGCGGACTGCATCAAGGTTCGGAGTCATCAAATTTTGTACTTGCATCAATGTTGTAAGATAGGAATGCACTGCCGGAGATAGCGTTAATAATGCTTCCGAAGTCAGTTTTGTTGCGAAGACCCCCCAATGAAGCATCTGCTCCACAAAACTTTTAGGAGGTTAAATCATGCACCCAACCATCAAAATCCGCGGGGCGAGGGAGAACAATCTCAAGAACATCTCCCTTGAAATCCCCAAACACAAGCTGATCGTCGTTACAGGTCCTTCCGGTTCGGGGAAATCAACCTTAGCCATGGACACACTCCAGCGGGAATGCCAGAGGCAATATATGGAGTCCATGGGCATGGTATCCGATTCGGTCAGCAAGCCCAAGGTCGATTCCATCGAGGGATTATCTCCTTCCATCAGCGTTGGCCAGCATGTGACCAATCGCAATCCGAGATCGACAATCGGGACGGTTACCGATATCTATACCCTGCTTCGTATATTGTTTGCCAAGCTCGGGGAGCGGCCGTGCCCTGCTTGCGGTGAGACGGTTGCCCCGCCGGTCGATGGCGTGCCTGCCCAGATCTCTGCGGATGACTCCGAGCCCTACGATGCATTTGAGACGGTTCGTTGCAGGCGATGCGGTCATTCACTGGAGAAGCTGACCATGTCGCATTTTTCGTTCAACAAGCCAGAAGGGGCTTGTGAGACTTGCAGCGGTCTTGGCCATACAGTCGAACTGAACATGGAGGCGGTGTTCAGACCGGAGCTGAGCTTGAAAGACGGGGCTGTCACGACATGGTACAGCGCGATTGTGGATTACAGCACGAATATATTAAAGGCGGCCGCGAAGTATTACGGCTTTTCGTTTGATGAGCATCTGCCTTTGCAGGATTATTCGGAAATCCAGCGCGATTTGCTCTATTACGGTGTGGAAAGCGAGCCATTTGCCCGCCATTTCCCAGACATGAAACCGCCGAAGACGGTGAGTCAAGGCAAATTCGAAGGGGTGGTGACTGGGATCCGCCGAAGATATCTGGAGAAAGGAAGCGAATCCTCCGAGGCTTCCCTGTTCCACGAGTTCACATGCACCGATTGCCAAGGCTCCAAGCTGAAGAAAAGCAGCCGCGAGGTCCGGGTGGACGGTGTATCCATCAGCGAAGTCAATGCCTGGGCGATCGGCGATGCATTAACCTGGCTGGAAAGGCTTGGCGGCAAGCTTTCGGAAGATCACCTGCATATCGTGGAACCGATCATTCATGACTGCGTAATAAGACTGAAACGCATAATGGACGTCGGGCTAGGCTATATGTCGCTGGAGCGGCAGGTCGTCACGATGTCCGGAGGTGAAGCCCAGCGACTGCGGCTCGCTTCAATTCTTGGCTCAGGACTCACCGGTGTGCTGTACATTTTGGATGAGCCGACTACCGGTCTGCACCCGAAAGATACAAGAGGATTGATCCAGGTGCTGAAGCAGCTTCGTGATCTGGGGAACACCGTGCTTGTCATTGAGCATGACGAGGAAGTGATGCAGGCTGCTGATCATATTATCGACATCGGCCCGGGAGCAGGCTCGAAGGGCGGTACGGTCGTAGGCCAAGGAACATTCGAGCAGCTGTTGCAACAGCCTTCTTCCGTGACGGGTGCTTATTATAGGGAGTATGGAGGGCATTGGCCGGGAAGGCAGCCAAGGCCGGGCAACGGCAACAAACTAACGATTCATGAAGCCTCCCTTCGGAATTTGAAGCAAATTACGGTTTCCTTCCCGCTCGGTTGTCTGGTCTCGGTAACGGGTGTGTCCGGTTCCGGCAAATCAACGCTGTTATTCGATCTGCTGGCCGAATCAGGCAGCGGGAGCAAGACGCCTCCCGGCTGCAAGGACATTACCGGCTGGGATTCGATTGGCCAGCTTGTTACGGTGGATCAGTCCCCGGTATCTCGCATGCAGCGTTCGAACGTAGCCACATACACGGATGTGTATACCCATATTCGAAGCGTGTTCGCGAGCTTGCCTGAAGCCAGACGAAACCGGCTGACTGCCAAGCATTTTTCCTTTAACACGCCGGGAGGACGCTGTGAAACCTGTCAGGGGCTTGGTGTCGTACCGATGCACATGCACTTTCTGCCCGAGATCGAAATTCGTTGTCCGGCATGCCGAGGCAAACGTTTCAAGCCGGAGGTGCTCGAGGTGACGTATCAAGGGTATTCTATCTCCGATATGCTTGATATGACGGTGGAGGAAAGTCTGCCGGTGCTGGAGGGCCAGCCGAAAGTTCTTGAGCTGACTCGCCTGCTCTGCGAAGTTGGACTTGGTTATTTGAAATGGGGACAGTCTGTGCGCACTTTGTCCGGCGGTGAGGGTCAGCGGATTAAGCTGGCGAAGGAGCTAAGCAAGAAGACGAAGAAGCATACGCTGTACCTTCTGGACGAGCCTTCAACCGGACTTCATCCCGCCGACGTCAGACAGCTGCTGCATCTGCTAGACCGGTTGGTCGATGCAGGCAACACGGTTATTCTGGTTGAACATCATATGGATCTAATTGCTGCCTCGGACTGGATTGTTGATATCGGTCCGGGTGGAGGGGCAGCCGGCGGAGCGGTTGTGGCCGAGGGGACCCCCGAAGCGGTCGCACAAGTGGAGAAGTCGCATACCGGGCGATTCCTCAAGGAATTAAGATATGGATAGGAAAGAGGAGTGAGGCTTGGTGGATCAAACGACAGAGAATGTAAAGATGGAAGAAGAGAAAGGGGCGGTCACACGGACGACCGTCCGTTACCTGATCCGGCTGCTGGGATCGGCAGGCATTCCCAAGCTGGTGCTTGCCTTTGCAGTAGTGCTGAGCTTGATCGGAGCGGTCACAGGGCTCATCGTTCCGCTGATCACCGGGCAGCTGATCGACAGCTTCTCGGCCGATATGCTGCGGATGGAGACGATTGGCATTCTGATTGCGATGTTCCTGCTTGAAGCGGTATCCAGCGGGTTCTCGTACTATATGCTCGCTTATGTCGGGAACCAGACGGTGAATAAAATCCGAAAGCGACTCTGGAACAAGGTACTGGCACTGCCAGTCCCGTTCTTTGATCGCCATCGCTCGGCAGAGACAATGAGCCGGGTCACGAATGATACGAATGAGGTGAAGACACTCATCACCGACCACCTCATCTCATTTTTCTCCAATTTGCTTACCGTTGCCGGGGCGGTGGCGATCCTGTTCTATCTGGATTGGCAAATGACGCTGATTATTCTGATTGCTGTGCCGGTCGGTTTCGGCATTCTGATGCCAATCGGCGGTAAAATGTACAAGGTATCCATGAGCCAGTACGGCAAACTTGCCCAATTGTCGGCCATGCTGACCCAGGTGATCGGCGAAATCCGCCTAGTTAAAGCCTCCAACGCCGAGCGGCGTGAGGAGAAGAGCGGCTATGAACAGATGGATGATCTGTACCGCTTCGGCATGAAGGAAGCGAAGATCAATGCGGTGCTCATTCCGCTCATGTCGATGGTGATGGTGGTGCTGCTGGTCGTCATTATCGGTTACGGCGGTGTCCGGGTATCCTCGGGTGCGCTGAGCGCAGGCGAGCTGGTTTCCTTCATCCTGCTGCTGTTCCAGATCATGTTCCCCTTCAGTCAGTTTGCCACGTTCTACACGCAGCTCCAGAAGGTTATGGCGGCGACAGAGCGTTTGAGACTGATTCTTGAATACGAGCCGGAGACGGAAGAACGCGCAGCGCTGCAGGCTCCGCAGGGACATCAGGACTTGGCATTCCGCGAGGTTACCTTTGCTTATCATGAAGGGGAGACGATTCTGTCAGAGGTAAGCTTCACCATTCCGGCCAAAAAAGTGACGGCGCTTGTCGGACCGAGCGGAAGCGGCAAAACAACGGTGTTCTCTTTGATCGAGCGTTTCTATACGCCAAGCAGCGGCTCGATCGAGTTTGGGGAGGTGCCAATCCGGGATTACAGCCTGGACTCCTGGCGCAGAAAGCTCGGCTACGTCTCCCAGGACAGCCCGCTCATGACCGGGACGATCCGCGACAACATTATCTACGGCCGGGAGGAGCCTGTGACCGAGGAGGAGATCGCTGAGGTGGCAAGGTTGGCTTATGCGGAAGGTTTTATTCAATCGCTGCCAAGAGGCTATGATACGGAGGTTGGCGAGAGAGGCATTCAGCTGTCTGGCGGTCAGCGGCAGCGGGTGGCCATCGCCAGAGCCTTGCTCAGGAAGCCGGATATCCTGCTGCTGGATGAAGCGACGGCCAGCCTGGACAGCGACTCCGAGCATGAAGTGCAGAAGGCGCTCAACAATCTGATGGAGGAGCGGACAACGGTGGTCATCGCGCATCGACTGTCCACGGTCGTGGAAGCCGACCAGATTGTCGTGCTGGAGAACGGTCGCATTACGGGCAGCGGGAAGCATGAGGAGCTGCTGCTTAGCCATCCGTCCTATGCGGAGTGGGCCAAGAAGCAGTTTCATATCGGGAATGACGCAGAAGCGTGAAGTTGTCGTCTCATGAAGAAAAGTCAGGGGAGCTCAGGCCTATCAACGGCCTGAAGTCGCTTCCTATAACAAACACTGGACTCCGGGGCTAAGTATAGCTTAACGGAGTCCCTTTTTTCTGTAATCGACTACCGGTCTTATGGATATACGGATATAATATTTCATCGGTTTGTCGGCCCGAAATTTGATATGATCAATGTAAATATAAAAAAGGGGGAGGCTTTCTATGACTTTGCAGCAGTTAAGATACGTCATTGAGGTTGCCAACCGCGGCTCGATGAACGAGGCGGCCAGGAGGCTGTTCATTTCGCAGCCCAGTCTCTCCAGTGCGATCAAGGATCTGGAAGAGGAGCTTGGCATTACAATCTTCGAACGGACGAACAAAGGGATCATCTTGTCCAAAGAGGGAGCCGAGTTTCTCGGATATGCGCGTCAGGTGGTGGAGCAGGCTGAGCTGCTGGAGAGCAGATATTTGAACGCTAAGCCTTCACCGCAGCATTTTTCCGTCTCGACGCAGCACTATGCGTTTGCTGTGAATGCTTTTGTCTATTTGGTGCAGCAATACGGGCAGGACGAATACGAGCTGGCGCTGCGTGAAACGAAGACCTACGAGATCATCCAAGACGTCAAGACGCTGCGGAGCGAAATAGGCATTCTGTATCTCAACGAATTCAACTCCAAGGTGATTAACAAGCTGTTGAAGGATGCGGGCTTGCAGTTTACAAGCTTGTTTACGGCACGGCCGCATATATTCATCAGCATTAAAAATCCGCTTGCGAAGCAGTCGATAGTGACCATTGAGGAGCTGCAAAATTATCCGTACCTGTCCTTTGAGCAGGGGGAGTACAACTCCTTCCACTTCTCTGAGGAAATTCTGAGCACGCTGTCTCACAAGAAAAGCATTCGTGTCAACGACCGGGCTACATTGTTTAATTTGTTGATCGGTCTGAATGGGTATACGATCTCCACCGGCGTGCTGAGCGCGGATCTGAACGGCAATGAAATTATTCCGGTGCCGCTGGACTGTGACGAGACGATCAACGTAGGCTGGATCAATCATAAGAACGTGTCGCTGTCCAAGCTTGCCGAGGCCTATGTGGAGGCACTGCACCGGGCGATTGCGGAGTAGATGCAAAATAGATGCAAGGATAGATGCAAGGATAGATGCAAGGATAGATGCAACGTAGATGCAAAATAGAGGCAGAGAAACTGCGGCACAGCTGTGGAGTAACTGCGGAGTAGCGGATTAACACTCGCTATTCAGGAACTTTGCATCATTATCCCTTTTGATCAGGTAGCACAGAGATCAGGTAGCACAGAGATCAGGCAGCATAGAGATCAGGTAGCACAGAGATCAGGTAGTACAGAAACAGCCAACTAGGAAGAGCGATAAATTTACATGCTCAGAAGAAGATATATTTTGGTAAAGGCACTAACTAGGCCAATTGCAGATCATGAGCTTGTCTCAGGCGAAGGTCGAAGTTTAAGTGAAGTGAACCAAGCCAGGCAGCAGATCCTGAATTTAGATGAGATGAACCGAGCCAGACAAAGGTTCTACATTTAGACGAGATGAACCAAACTAGGCAGTAAATCCTGAATTTTACAAGATGAAACAGACCCGACAATAGTTCCAGGTTTAGGCGAAGTGAAAAGGGCGGAGCAGAAGATAAAGCCCACGCAAAATGAAACAGAGTGCCCATCACCTTTCCATTCTCACGTTCACGAAACAGCCGCGAAAGGCTGTTTCCGTTGGACTTCGATCAGCTGGCGGTAGGGAAGCGCGGGGATCGCCATACAGATCTGCAGCAGCTTATGCCGCATCGTTTCAACAGTTCCGGACAGGCGTAGCCAGCGGCGTCTGGTGTATTCATTCAGGTATGCCTGCAGATGCTTAACTCCCAGAGCTCCATACGTACTCTTCAGCGATTGCCACGCCTCTCTAACCACTTTCCGCAAAGGAGCATACAACCGAAAGGCTTGAGGAAACAATTGAACCGCTGATGTACCGGCATCCACATGCTCGTCAATGAATGCGGTTAAATCGCGGCGGGTTGCCCTTTCATCGCCTCCTCGCTTATGTGGCACCAGGCGTATTTTCACCTGCTGCAGCTCGCCGGACTCCGCTACCGAGCAGGCGACGGTGACCGCCGTGGCATACGGATGCGAAACTGAACACCGGGAGGGATTACGTCCATACTGATCGGAGTTCACCTTTACCTCTCCGTAGAGCAGTTCCCGGGCATCGAATTCCAGGGCGGCATGGCGTATTTTGTGCAGCATGAGCCACGCAGTCTTGTAAGTAACCCCAATTACCTGACTCAGCCGCATCGCCGAGATGCCATCAGGGAGCAGGAACAATTCCAGGGCCATGAACCACTTGAGCAGAGGCAGACGAGTTCCTTCAAACATCGTGCCAACCAGAGCCGACGTTTGATGCTTGCAACGTCCGCACTCAAACAAGGGGATGCGCCGTGAGGTCAGACGGCTACACCGGGTGTGTGCGCAACGCGGGCAGATGAAGCCGCTCGGCCACTTCATAGCGATCAGTGTTTCCATGCAAGCTTGCTCGCTAGAATAACGACTATTGAAGGATTGAAGCGCTGCTTCCAGATGAACATCCATTTCCACTCGTCCCCTCCAAACAACAAAATACGTACATGTGTTCTATTATCTGTATTATATCGAACTAATGTTCCCATATCAAGTCGAAAATATCATTTGAATGATCCATGGATCCCCACCTCTATTTGTTTACTCTTTCATCTTGCCTGTTCCTTGTTCTCTCCTCTGTCCTGACTTATAGGGATAATCATGCTAAAGCAATGAATAAAGATATCAAGACACCAAGATACCAAGACACTGAGGAATTTGCTATAACATATTTTTGTTTAATATATTGCACAAAGGGGTAGGATTGCATACAATAGGGGTGAAATCATACTTTGAATTTCCATGTGCGGGAGGGAATGGGGATGACAAGCAGGTCATTGGCTTCTTTTTTAACAGAAAATCTGGAGGCGCTCAAGGCAAACGGGCTGTACAATACGATTCAATCATTAGAGGGGCCGAACGGGCCGGTGATCACGATTGATGGGCGGGAGTTGGTCAATCTATCATCCAACAACTATCTCGGATTGGCGAACGATGACCGGCTGAAGCAGGCGGCAATTCGCGCCACCGAGCAGTACGGAGCCGGCAGCGGTGCGGTTCGCACTATCAATGGTACGCTTCAGCTGCATGTGGAGCTGGAGGAGAAGCTGGCGAAATTTAAAGGCACGGAGGCCGTGCTTTCGTATCAATCGGGGTTTAACTGCAACATGGCTGCCATATCGGCGGTGATGGGGCCGCAGGATGCGATTTTGTCCGATGAGCTTAACCATGCTTCGATTATCGATGGCTGCCGTCTGTCGAGAGCCAAAGTCATCCGTTACAGCCACTCGGATATGGAGGATTTGCGGAATAAAGCGAAGGAAGCTAGAGCTTCCGGTCAGTATGAGAAAATAATGGTGATTACCGACGGGGTATTTTCCATGGATGGCGATATTGCCAAGCTGCCGGAAATCGTCGATATTGCGGAACAATTCGATCTCATAACTTACGTGGATGACGCGCATGGCTCCGGCGTGCTGGGAGGCGGGGCAGGCACGGTGAAGCATTTTGGCCTGTCACACAAAATCGATTTTCAGATCGGCACCTTGTCCAAGGCGGTGGGCGTCGTTGGCGGTTATGTAGCCGGTTCCCGGGAGCTGATTGACTGGTTAAAGGTGCGGAGCAGACCGTTCCTGTTCTCGACAGCGCTTCCACCGGGAGCGGTAGCGGCTTGCATTGCGGCCATCGACATTTTGCACAGCAGTCAAGAACTGCAATCCAAGCTGTGGGACAATGCCCGCTACTTGCAGGAGGGACTTAAGAAGCTCGGATTCTCAGTCGGTGCTACCGAGACGCCGATTACGCCATGCATGATCGGCGACGAAGCGGCTACGCAAACATTCAGCCAACGGCTGTATGAAGAGGGCGTGTATGCTAAAGCGATTGTGTTCCCGACCGTTCCAAAGGGGACTGGACGCGTTCGCAACATGCCGACCGCCATCCATACCCGTGACATGCTGGATCAGGCGCTGGATGCCTATGAGCGAATCGGGCGCGAGCTCGGATTGATTCATTAAAGGAGGTTATCGGGGATGAAAAGAATTATGGTCACCGGGGCGCTGGGCCAGATTGGATCTGACCTGGTAACCGTCCTCCGGCAAAGCTATGGTACGGACGCGGTGCTGGCCACCGATATTCGGCTGACAGATCATGAGGTGGCCAAGTCCGGCCCGTTTCAGGTGCTGGACGTGACTGACGGGGCTGCGTTCTACCAGACGGCACACGATTTTCGCGCCGATGCGATCATCCATTTGGCTGCACTGCTGTCCGCGAAAGCGGAGGCGGATCCGATTCTGGCTTGGCAGCTCAATATGGGCGGATTGCTGAACGGACTGGAGACGGCGCGTACGCTGGCCAGCCAGTTCTTCACGCCAAGCTCCATCGCTGCATTCGGCGCGACCACGCCGCGACAGGGTACGCCGCAGGACACACTTCAGCGACCAGCAACGATATACGGCGTGAGCAAGGTGTCGGGGGAGCTGCTGTGCGACTATTATTTTCATAAATACGGGGTGGACACCCGCGGTCTGCGTTTTCCGGGCTTGATCTCTCATTCGGCGCCGCCTGGGGGAGGAACGACCGATTATGCGGTCGACATGTATTGGTCTGCGGTTCATAGTGGAAGTTACGCAAGTTATATTGCGCAGGGAACATACCTCGATATGATGTATATGCCGGATGCGATCCGGGCGATTATTCAGCTGATGGAGGCCGACGGCTCGAAGCTGAAGCATCGCAACGCTTTTAACGTGACCGCGATGAGCGTTGATCCAGAGGCGATTGCGGCAAGCATTCGCAGGCATGTGCCGGAGTTTGTGCTGCGATATGAGATTGATCCGGTGCGGCAACGGATCGCCGAGGAATGGCCGGACTCGATTGACACGTCTTCGGCGCGCGAAGAATGGGGCTTTGATGTACAATATGATTTGGATCGTATGACGGACGATATGATATCCAAATTGACACAGAAGCTCCGGGAAGACCGCGCCAAGATTGGCTGATTCGCCGGATGTCATTGAAGGAGGGCAATAATTCGATTGGAAGCAATTCATAAGAAGGTAGGCAGAAATCTGCAGGCGATTCGGAAATCACGGGGGCTGAGCCTGGATAATGTGGCTGAACTGACAGGGGTAAGCAAGGCGATGCTCGGTCAGATTGAACGTGGGGACTCGAACCCGACCATTTCCGTCCTGTGGCGCATTGTGAACGGACTGAGCATATCCTTTACGACGCTGATTGAAGAGGTGAAGCCGGAGGTTACGGTCGTATCGCCGGATGAATCGGAGCCTTTCATGGAGGCTGATGGCGCATACCGGGTGCATCCTCTGTTCTCCTACAATTTGCGCACCAAATTCGAATCCTACATGGTTGTGATGGACCCGGGCTGCGACTATGGCTCTGAGGCGCATAATGACGGGGTCGAGGAATATATTTTTGTCCATGAAGGCGAATTGGAACTGTGGTGTGACGATGAGAGCTACCGGGTGCCAGCGGGAAGCTCCCTGCATTTCTCGGCGAACCGGCCGCATCGCTACCGCAACCCCGGGACGGATACGGCCAAGTTTTACACCATTATTTTTTATGCGGATGCCGCAGCACGGGGATAGTGGGCTTTCAAGAGAGGTTGTCTCAACAGTCATCGTAGATGACGAAGAGACAGCCTTTTTTTATTTGCCGATAGTTGTACGACAATTCATCCCTATCACCTTATGTTATTTCTGCTCCCTCTGAACAAGACCAACCACGCCCCTTCTGAAACCGGCGTGCTGTGGTTCTAGTGGTTCAGTTCATTTTGTGCCATCATAGTAATCAAGGGGGTTATGGGATGTATTCCGATTTCAAGCTGGCGTCTGATCGCCCGGCATATATACAGGTCAAGGATTATATGAAGCGGCTGATGATGACCGGAGCCATTCAAGGTGACCAGAAGTTGCCGTCCACGCGCGAGTTGAGCGCGCTGTTGCATGTGAGCCGCAATACGGTACTGAGCGCCTACGCTGATCTGGAGGATGAAGGGTATATTTATGCGGTCAAGGGCCGAGGGCATTTTGCGGTTCCGTCCTCCAGGGACAGTGAGGCGAAGCCGCAAGGCGGGCAGCTGGATTGGGGAGCCAGGCTGAATGATTACGCCAGACTTGCGGAGGCCCATGACCTGATGAAGCACGGCATACGAGCACCTAAAGGCGCCATAGTGTTCACAAGCATCGCGCCTGACGAGAAGCTGTTTGATCTGCCGAATGTGAGACGCGCGTTTCTGGACCGGATGGCGATGGAGGGCGAGGTTCTGCTCAATTATGGCTATGCCAAGGGCTACAAGCCGCTCATCGAATATCTTGCTGCTTACATGGAGAATAAGGGCGTTGACATGGAGGGGAAGGATCTGCTCATTACGAGCGGTTTTACCGAAGGATTGAACCTGGTCTTATCTGTTCTGAACAAGGAATCCGGGCGTATTCTGTGTGAAAATCCGACCCATCATACGGCGATTAAAAATTTCAAAATGCACGGCTATGACATTGCCGGCGTAGATATGGAGCCCGATGGCATCAGCCTGGAGAAGCTGGAGCTTGCGTTGTCGCAAGGGAGCTACGATGCAGCCTATCTCGTGCCTTCCTATCACAATCCGACCGGAATCGTCATGTCCCAGCAGAAGAGGCTGGAGGCGCTGCGCCTGCTTGGCAAGGCTCAAATTCCGGTCATTGAAGACGGATTTAACGAGGAACTGCGATACTCGGGGGCGCATATTGCTCCGCTGGCCGCTTGTGTGGGAGAGGGTAATAACAGCCTGATTTATTTAGGCAGTTTCTCGAAGATTTTATTTCCCGGAATCCGGGTGGGGTGGGTGCTTGCAGACCGGACGCTGATCGACGTTCTGGAGAGCGTGAAGCGGGCGCGCAGCATCCATACCTCGACGCTGGATCAATCGCTGCTGTATCAATATTTGTACAATGGCAATTTCGAAAAATATTTAAAGCGCGTGAAGGCGGTATATAAGCGGAAATACGAGCTGGCCACCCAATGCTGCGAAGCATCGATTCCGATGAAGCGCTTGTCGGGGGACGGCGGACTGCATCTGTTTGTAGAATTTGATCCGGGATTTCGGACACGGGAACTGCTAGAGGTCTGCTCCGCCCAAGGGGTTGTTTTCACGCCGGGTGACATCTTCTTCACGGACGGAGGCGGCCACCATACGCTGCGGCTTGGCTTCTCGCGGGTAAGCGAAGACGATATTGTCAAAGGCATTCGCATCATTGGCGAGGCCGCAAAAGGCATGCTGCAGCAACCGTAGGTTCTGGATAGCGCATCACAGAAACATCGAAGAAGATCTGTAGGAGGGAGAAGGCATGATGAAGGTTGGTGTTGTGATGGGAGGCGTATCCTCCGAGCGAGAGGTATCCCTGCTCACTGGCAAGGAGATGATGGCACATCTGGATCCTGGCCGGTACGAGGTGCGCGCGATTGAAATCAGCCATAAACGCGATCTGATCGAGAAGGCGGCGGAGATCGATATGGCGCTGCTTGCGCTTCATGGCAGTTACGGCGAGGATGGAACGGTACAGGGGACGCTGGAGACGATGGGCATTCCGTACACGGGCAGCGGTGTTCTGGCCAGCAGCATATGTATGGATAAGGATGTCAGCAAAAGGCTGATTCGCAGTGAAGAATTGCCGACACCGGACTGGGTGACGGTATCCGGCCTGGCAGATTTGGAAGGAGCAGACGTGCAGCGGCTCGGATTTCCGATTGTAGTCAAACCGAATCGGGGCGGTTCCAGCATCGGGATCCGGATCGTGCATTCGGCCGACGACCTGACTTCTGCTGTGAAAGAAGCGCTAGAGTGGGACCGCACGATCATGTTGGAGCGGTATATCGACGGTCAGGAAATCACCTGTTCGATTCTGAACGGCGAGCTGCTTCCGGTGCTGTCCATCAAGCCGCATGCTGATTTTTTTGATTACAAGTCCAAATATGAAGAAGGCGAGGACGAGGAAACGGTGGCTGTACTTCCGGCGCCAGTGCGGGAGCAGGTCGAAGCTGCTGCTCTGAGTGCTATCATGCTTTAAAATGCAGTGTGTATGCCAGGGTAGACATGATGCTGAAGGATGATAACCTCTATATTCTGGAGGTCAACACCCTTCCCGGACTGACCAAGAACAGCCTGCTTCCCAAAAGCGCAGCGGCAGCAGGCATATCCTTTAGCAGGCTGCTCGACATCATCATCGAATCTTCGCTTCGCGAGCGGCTAGGGGAAGAAGGCAAGGGGCCATGGATATGAATCCCATCAGCAGCCGGATATCACCCGTTGTGCAGTCGATTCCGCCATCGGGGATCAGGCAGTTCTTCAATGTGGTGGAGGGTGACAAGGACATCATCTCCCTTGGGGTAGGAGAGCCGGACTTCTCAACGCCGAAGTGTGCAATCGATGCGGTGAAACGCAGCCTGGAGCAGGGGCAGACGATGTACACGCCAAACGAAGGCATGTCAGACCTGCGGGAGGCGATCGCCGAGTACATGCATGCCAGCTTCGGAATACGCTATGAACCGTCACGGGAGGTGCTGGTGACGGTAGGAGGCAGCGAGGCGATTGATCTTGCGCTGCGAGCGATCTTGTCACCGGGTGATGAGGTGATCGTACCGGTGCCGGGGTATATCGCATACGCTCCCTTGATCCGCTTAAATGGCGGCACCCCGGTCGAGCTTGAGCTGGCAGAGAAGGATCAGTTCAAGCTGACGGCAGAAGCGCTCAGGCAGGCTATTACACCGCAGACAAAAGCGATCATGGTTAATTATCCGAGTAATCCGACCGGAGCAATTATGACGCATGAGGATTGGCTCCCGATTGCTCGTCTTGCTGTACAGCATAATCTGATCATTCTATCGGACGAAATCTATGCGGAGCTGACGTACGAAGGCAAGCATGTCAGCATTGCTTCACTGCCAGGCATGCGGGAGCGAACCGTCGTGATCAGCGGCTTCTCGAAAGCCTATGCCATGACCGGCTGGCGGGTCGGATACGTCTGCGGGGACAGGGCGCTTATCGCGGCCATGACGAAGATTCATCAATATACCGCCCTCTGCGCCCCCCGCGTGGGGCAAGCGGCCGCGCTGGAATGCCTTCGCAGCGGGCAGGCAGACAAAGAGGAGATGAAACGGGCATTCAATGAGCGAAGACGGATGTTTGCAGCGGCGCTTAACGACATCGGCCTGTCGTGCCGCCAGCCGCAGGGCGCCTTCTATCTGTTTCCTTCCATAGCAGGAACCGGGCTGAGCTCCCAGGTGTTCGCCGAGCGTTTGCTTGTGGAAGCGAAAGTTGCGGTCGTGCCAGGGCATGTGTTCGGTGCCGGTGGAGAAGGCTTCATCCGCTGCTCCTACGCGGCTTCAAGCGTACAACTGGCCGAGGCCGTAGAGCGAATAGATCGCTGGCTGAAGCAGACGGGTCTGGTCTACAAAATTCGTGACAGCTTGCGGTATTCCGTAGCGGTAATGCCCTCGAGCCTGCGAAAGATACGGCTGAAATAATGGATATCGGCGTAGCCGACATGGGCACCTACCATCTCGATTGACAGATCGGATTCCCGCAGCAGCCTTCTGGCTTCCCTGTGGCGGATGGACTGGACATATTCGCTCGGCGGCATCCCCGTCAACTGCTTAAACAGCTTGGCTGCATGATCAAGGCTCAGCATGAGTCGTTCCGCAATCACTTTATTGCTCCAGTCTTCGGCTGGAGCTTGTTCCATTTGGGCTATCAATTCATATAGTTTGGCGTCGTGCGGCGATGAATCTGCGAGTGTGCGTGCGGGACGAGAGCGAAGCAGCTGAATAAGAATGTCCAGCATCAGGCCTTTGCATACCAGCTCATAGCCGGCAGGACGCAGCGTGAATTCATCTACAACGCGCTCCATCATCTGTACGCAGGGAACCGGGGGGGTGTAGATGGTGCGGGATGAGAGCGGCGGAAGATGGTCCAAGACTCCCTCGCTGGCGAACTTCTCAGGTGCAAGCCTCGCTTCATTCACAATCATATCCGCTTCTGTCTGAATGTTCAGCTCATCGAAAAAGTCAAAATGAATGCCAAGAAACTTCGCATCCGGCCGTGATACGACCTCATTCTGATGATACACCCCGGATGGCAGGAAGATAAGCTGCCCCGCCTCAATGGGATGACGCTGACCGTACATCGTCGTTACGGCTTCTCCCTGACATACATACAACAGCTCAAAATCATACAACCTCCGCGCAGGCAAAGCGCCGGTCGGCATCCGCTGAAACTGCGCATAATGAATGCTCGGTGACCATGCCTTCGCGGGAGCCTGTCTTTTCCTAGGGTAATCCTGCTCCTGTGGTGGGTACACGCATCTCCCTCCTTTCTGTATGTCTCAAGTCATATTAAAATCACGGAATTATCCAAATATTCGCTTTTCTATCTAAATCAATTATTGAATTAATTATTTAATATATAAGTAATTATTGCAACTCCAAGGACTTCATATCTCAACGGATATGGACAAAACGGAGGCTGCTGAGTCTGTCTTTATCATGAAAATAAAGGAGGGCTTCACATGAGAAAAGGGATTAATATATGGTCGTTTCCCGAGCATGCGTCCATTGCCGAATGCATTTCACTGGCCAAGAATGCGGGCTTTGAGGGGATTGAATTGTCGCTGAACAAGACAGGGGAGCTTGGACTTGAGGCAACCGACAAGGAAGTTGCGGTTATTCAATCCGCGCTCAGGGAAGCAGAGCTGGACATTGCTGGGCTTGCGACCGGGCTGTACTGGGATTACTCCATGACGAGCGACGATCCGGCAATGCGGGAGAAGGCGGTGGATGTATGCAAGAAACAGCTGGAGCTTGCTTCTGCATTTGGCGTGGATGCGATTCTGGTTATTCCCGGCGCAGTGGGAGTAGATTTTATTCCGGGTGCGGCGGTCGTGGACTATGAATATGCGTATGAACGGGCTCAGGAGGCGATCGCGGGACTTGTACCTTTTGCCAAGAGTGCAGGGGTATCCCTAGCTATCGAAAATGTATGGAACAAGTTTCTGTTATCCCCGCTGGAGCTTCGCAGATTCATCGATGAAATCGGCTCCGAACTGGTCGGCTCCTATTTTGATGTAGGCAATGTTGTGCACAGCGGTTATCCAGAGCAGTGGATTCGAATTCTGGGCAAGCGGATTAAAAAGGTGCATTTCAAAGATTACCGTAGACAGGCGGGCGGACTGCACGGCTTTGTTGATTTGCTTGCTGGCGATGTCAACTATCCGGAGGTCGTGAGTGCGCTCCGTTCCATCGGTTATGACAACTACGTAACGGCCGAAATGATTCCAGGGTACACGCATTATGCTGAGCAAATCATTGTGAACACGTCCTTGGCGATGGATGTTATTCTGGGCCGAGCTCAAGGTTAAGGCGTAAGGTTTTACGATGGCAGATGACATTGACAGATGACATTGACAGATGACTTTAAAAAGGAGGGCTTCTGGATGTTGAAGGTGGGATTGCTGGGATTTGGCTTTATGGGACGCATGCATTTTGACAATTACGTCCGTCTGATGGAAGAGGGGGCGGGCGTTCAGCTTCAAGCCATTTGTGATGTTCGCATGGATGAACTCAAGAATGCCAAGGCAAGCGGGAACATGGCGACAGAGAAAGAGGTGTACGACCTGTCGGATTACCGTCTGTATAGCCGTCTGGAGGACATGCTGGAGCAGGAGCAGCTGGACATTGTGGATGTGTGCCTGCAGACGTATCTGCATGCCGATCTTACTTGTATGCTGCTGGAGAAAGGCTATCATGTCCTGTGCGAGAAGCCGGTGGCGGGCTCTTCCGATGAGGGCTGGCGCATGGTGCAGGCTGCTAAGCGTTCCGGAAAGCAGCTGATGATCGGGCAATGTCTTCGCTTCTGGCCGGAGTACGAATACCTGAAAGCATGTGTAGAGGATGGACGGTACGGGAAGGCGCTGGCGGGACAATTCTATCGAGGCTCGGAGTCGCCGACTGGCTGGTTTCTCGATGGGGATCTTAGCGGGGGCTGCATACTGGATATGCACATTCATGATGCGGATATGATTCACTGGCTCTTCGGAAAGCCCGATGCGGTGACAACACAGGCACTGAATGTGATTCCGGGGAGCGGATACGATATTGTGTCGACCCATTACAGCTATCCGGATGGCAAGGTCATACACGGGCATGCGGATTGGACGCTCCAAGGAGAGCATGGTTTCTTCATGGGATACCGGGTGAACTTTGAGCGGGCGACGCTCGTGTTCGATCAGAACGTGCTTACGGTGTATCCAGCAGAAGCTCCTCGCTTCCAGCCTGATTTGTCAACGGATGCGGGATATTACCGTGAGATCAAGTATTTCCTCAACTGTGTGGCGAATGGGGAAAGCACGACAGTATGTACGCCGGACAGCGCGGTAGGATCATTGGAAATAATCGAGGCGGAGATTCGTTCAGCCAAGGAGAACGGCCGGGCAGTGACGGTTGCAAATAATCGGTACACCAAGTCTTGAATATAACCGGGTAAACCGCCATCCGGGCTGTGGTATCAGGGATCAGGTCATGTGTCTGTTGCTGCCTTTGCACCATTATCCCTTTCTTTCAGGTAGCGGGGTCAGGGACAATGGGGGAAGAAAGAGTTACCGGATCGAACGGGATAATCGTGCAAGGCGTACCGAAGCGATCCAAATCCTTTAGGCTGCAAATGATTTAGACCCAAGCTGATATAGTCCTAAAAATGTTGTAACCCTATGTTGTAACCCAAATGTTGTAGCCCTAAATGCATAAGGGAAATGCAATAAGAAACAGGCCGTGTCAAGGAGCAACTCCAACCTTGAACGGCCTGTTCTCATTTGCCTGTCTATTAAGCTCGGAATCCTTTCAGGAAATTCACAGCAAGCTGAATATCCTCTTCCGGATTCGTTTTTACTTCGCGCTCAATCGTCAAGTAGCCGGTGTATCCGATATCCTTCAATGCCTGTAGGTAAGCCGGCCAATCCACGCCGCCTTCCCCGAGCGGCACTTCGCGGAATTTCTCACCGGATTCGGCCATATCGGCCATTTTGTCATGGTCGAGCGCAGGTGCTTCATACCCGAAATCGCCATACACATCGCGCGGATCGATGAAGTCAGCCAGCTTGATGCCATCCTTCGCGTGGGTATGCACGATGTAATCCTTCAGCGTGTATACGCCTTGCACAGGGTCATCACCGGTGACCATTACCATATTGGCCGGGTCGAAGTTAACGGAGACGCCGTTGGAGCCGAGGCTGTCCAGGAACGATTTCAGATGGGCCGAGGGCTCCGGACCTGTCTCAATCGCGAAATAGGCGCCCATCGATTTCGCAAACGAGCTGAGCTCGGAGCAGGCCTTGTGCATCGTTCCATACACCGGGCCGTTCTTGTCTTGTGGCACGATGCCGATATGGGTAGTCACGATGTTGGTGCCGAGATCGAGCGCAAGCTCCATAATCCGTTTGGATTTTTCGATTTTGGCTGGATTTTCAGCAGGGTCCTGGAAGCCGTGACCGCCAAGATCGCCGACCAGGGCGGAGATTTCCAGCCCAAGCGAGGCAATGTAATCCTTCAGCTCCTTGCGGGCGGATGCTGATAGATTAGCTGGATCCATCTCGCCATGTACGGCATAGATCTGGACGCCGTCCGCGCCGACCTTTTTCGCTTTTTGCAGACCTTCTCTCACGCCAACCCGAAAGCTGTCCACAATGACACCGATTTTGTTCGGCATAATAGGCTTTGTCATGCGTAATCCTCCATTCTTATTGAATGCTTTCGCTCTTTATACTTCATTCCATGTTTTACGCAAATATTCCAGTCCAAGCTTCGTGCCTGTCCGGCAGTCTTCCATGCCTTCAAACTCAATGGAAATGTAGCCATCATATCCGGATTCCTTCACGATGCGGATGACATCGCGCATCGGAATATCGCCATGACCGACAATCGCCCCGCGCAGCCAGTTGCCGCTGGAGGTGTTAAACCAGCCTGGACCTGGCGCGAGCTCCTTGGAGCGATAGTAGAAATCCTTGAAGTGGACCATAGAGGCCAGTCCAATATTGTTGGCTACGGCAACGGTTGACGGTTCATCCGCACAGAGGAAGTTGCCGACATCAAGCGTTGTTTTGAAATTCGGATGGTTCACGGTTTGCACCAGCGCCTGGACACGGTCACTATGCTGGATGAAGTACCCGTGGTTCTCCACGCTGGTTGTAATCCCGCGCTCTGCGGCATAATCCGCGATGATGCGGCAGGCATTCGCGAGGCGAGGAAGCTCTTCCAGGAAGTGCTTCATCGACAGGTCCTGGGAGGAGGCGACGTCATGCCGCATCAGCTTGACGCCAAGGGCGGAAGCGATGTCCACTTCGCTTTTCACTCTTTCGATTTCGGCCTCGTAAGCGGCATCGTCCAGTTCAGCGAAGTTTGCGCCGATGGCATAGTTGGAAATGTCCAGCCCTTTGGCTGCGGCATGTGTCTTGATCGTCTCGATCAGCTCCGGGTTCTCCTTCAGGTTGAAGCCGAGCGGAACGATCTCGATATGCTCGCCGCCGATGTCAGCGATATAGTCAATTACGTCGGTGATGGTCATCTCGCCTTTATTCAAGGCTTGGAAGAGGCTGTATGAGCTTACGCCAAACTTCATAGCTTCACTTCAGCTCCTTTTTCCGCAGACTCGTAAATGCCGCACAGAATTTTCATAATTTCCACGCCGTCTTCCACCGGGCTGATCGGGGTGGTTCCGTTCTTAATGCTATCAATAAAATGATCAACCTCGCTCTGGAAAGCCGAGTTGAAGTCAAAGCCTTTGTTATCTGTTTGCGGGTAAATGTTCACGATCGTATCATGCTTCTCGGATACAACGACAACCTCCGGATCCACCTCGAAGCCGCCTTTGTCACCGTACAGCTTGATGGACGTGTCGTTCTCCTTCGCATGGAGGGTGAAGCTGACATCGATCATCAGGGAAGCGCCGTTTTCGAAACGGATCAGGGCGTTGGCCATATCCTCCACGGTGTTCTTCTCGGCATCGTAATCCGCTGCTTTGTAGAAGGACAGATTGCGGACGTTGGAGCGGTTGCCCAGCTTCTTGTATGTGTTAGCGCTGACAGACACCGGTTTTGGACGTCCCATCATGTACCAGCACAGATCGATGACATGCACGCCGATGTCGATCAGCGGGCCGCCGCCGGAGCGTTCGATGTCGGAGAACCAGCCGCCCGGATTGCCCAGTCTGCGAATGGCGGACGCCTTGGCAAAATACAATTCGCCGAATTCGCCTTGATCCGCGAACTGACGAAGCATCTGTGCGTTCGGATCGTAACGTCTGACGAAACCGACCTGAAGCAGCTTGCCGGATGTTTTAACCGCTTCCTGAACGCGGAGCGCTTCTTCAACCGTGCGGCACAGCGGCTTCTCGACAAGCACATGCTTGCCGGCATGAAGGGCAGCGATGCTGATCTCGGCATGGGTGTTATTCCAGGTACAGATGCTGACTGCATCAATCTCCGGATCGGCGAGCAGCTCGTTGTAATCGGTAAATACTTTGGTTGCACCGTATTTGTCAGCAGCTTGGCGTGCTCTTTCCTCGTTCAGATCGCACACCGCAACCAGATTCACCTCCGGATGCTTCATATAAGATTGCAAATGCATGGATGAAATCGATCCAGTTCCAATGACACCAACATTAAAGGTTTTCATCATGTCAACTCCTCTGATTTACTGGCTTGCTACTTTTGTATTATAATGCTAATAACGCATGAAGCCATGATGAACCGTGCTGTTTGTTTGTACATTTGTGCTGACTTCACTGGAAGGAGTTTTTAGCATTGGACAAGTCGCTGCAGGAGCCCATGACGATGCCTGATCCGCATTTTCCGATCAAGGTTCACCGCTGTATCAAGGAAGGAATCGGACAGGTGCTGTTTCCGCATCACTGGCACGAACAACTTGAATTCCTGTATTTTGTCGAAGGTGAGGCTACGCTTGAGCTGGGGTCCTCCACGCTGCAGGTGAAGGAGGGGGATTTCATTGCGGTCAACCGAAACGAGCTTCATTATGGTGTCAGCCGGACCCCTCATTTGTTCTATTATGCCTTGATCGCAGATTTCTCTCTGCTTCAGAGTCATTCCATGGATGCGCCCGAGATGAAGTTCATCACACCGATTGCCCAGAACCGGCTGCTGTTCAACAACCGGATCGGAGGGGATGATGCGATTGCCTCTATGCTGTCCATCATTAAAGAGCTGGAAGAGCGCGAGTTCGGTTATGAGCTGGCGATCAAATCCGAGCTCTACCGGTTGCTGACGCTGCTGCTGCGCGGCTATGTTTCCACGGTGCTGACACAGGAAGAGTATGTGGAACGAATGAAGAACGTCGAGCGCTTCGCACCGATTTTTAAATATATCGAGGATCATTACAAAGAGAATCTGACCGTTGAGCTGCTGTCCGGCATGGCCGGGCTGAGCCGCTATCATTTCAGCAGGTTGTTCAAGGAGATCAGCGGCAGAACGGTAACCGAATATGTCAATGAAACGAGGCTGAACAAGGCGGATTATCTGCTGCGCGAAAGCCCGCTGACAATTTCCGAGATTGCAACCGCGACAGGTTTCAACGACATCTATTACTTCAGCCGCACCTTCAAGAAGGTTAAACAGGTTGCCCCTTCCGCCGTGAGGAAGAAAAGACCGGCAATGAGATAAGCTCTTTCATTCCAGGCTGCTTGCCCGATCGTTATCGGGACAGCACGCTTGGAGTGGGAGGGCTTTTTGTTATGCACGATGCCAGGGGCAGCGGGATTAGGAGCCGTTTTACACGAATGAGGACTAAACGCGCGAGGACACTCATACACATATTGGCGTTGGTCAATCGGGATCTTCTTATGGACTTGAGCCTTCCGTGTTATACATATGAGGTTGAGAGGGTATTATTTAACGGAACATGTCCATCTGATAAAGATTTGGCAGCCGAGGAGAGGAGTGACATATGGATCATGACCATTTATCTGGAAAGTGAAATTATGCTGATGCGGCTGCTGCTGGCTGCGCTGCTCGGCGGTCTCATCGGTTGGGAGCGGGAGCGAAGGAACAAGCAGGCTGGACTCAAAACCCATCTGCTGGTGGCGGTCGGCTCCACCCTGATTATGCTGACCTCCATCTACGGATTTGACAGCACGCTGATCAATCACCCTAATGCCAGGTTCGACCCGGCGCGATTGTCAGCCCAGGTGGTCAGCGGGATCGGATTTTTGGGGGCTGGGGCAATATTACGGCGCTCCAATAACATTATCTCCGGCTTGACGACAGCGGCCACATTATGGGTGGCGGCTGCCATCGGATTAAGTGTCGGGTCCGGGTACTATTTGCCGGCCGTCGTGACAACGATCATTGTGCTGCTTAGCACATTGGTGCTGAATCGGTTTGAGGCACGCTTCTTGTTTATCAAAAAATCCGGACGCTTAAAAATTACCGTGGAATCTGAAGACCAGCCGGTTGAAGTCAGCGCGATCACGTCGCTGCTGCATAAAGCCAATGTCAGTCTGGAAGATATGACGGTTAACAATGAAGGGGCAGACGGGGAATCGACCAGGGTGACGATGGAATTCCGGGTGTATTCTTTTAACGGGAAAGGCGTGGATGAACTGCTGGAGCAGCTGTGGAAGGTGGAAGGCATCAAGCAGGTGCGGATGAACTGGAGAGACAAGGACTAGAACAAGAACCAGAGCGGGGAAGTTGCGGGGAATACTGACATCGCGTATTATGTAAAAAATGAAGAGTATGTATCATCTCGAAAATAATCAAAAAAATCAAAAAAAGGTCTTGCATTTTATTGATGAGCGGGATATACTCTTAATTACGGTGATTGAAACACAGATGACAAACACCACTACATAATATGCGGTCGTGGCGGAATTGGCAGACGCGCACGGTTCAGGTCCGTGTGGGCTAACCCCCCGTGGAGGTTCGAGTCCTCTCGACCGCATCCGGTAAGAACGAGAAAGCTCCGGAGTCTTCTTTCATGAAGATTCCGGGGCTTTTTTGTATATCCGTCGAAATCTCTATCCCGAATCGTGGGACGGTCATACCGGCCGATCATCTAAACAGGAGCCAAGGCCATAATTTTCGGGTTAGGGTCGCAAATATCGGGACGGCTATGATGGGCCAGGACAGGGTGCTATAATGATTGCGTTAAATCGAAGAATAGCACCGGGAGGATGAAACGATGCATGAGAAAACAGATCGTTCGCGCGTGAAGGGCTTTCTGCAGGCCAGAGGGACAAGCATAGTCAACGGCGATGGCGAGGAAATCATTCTGACAGGATGGGGCCTCGGGAATTGGCTGCTCTGTGAAGGGTACATGTGGCTGTCCCACAACACGCGGTTCGACCGTCCACGGCGGATCGAAGCGGTGATTGAGGAAGTGGCGGGCAAGCCGTATGCCGAACAATTCTGGAAGCGTTTCCGTGATAATTATGTGACTCGTGAAGATATCCGGCTTATGGCCGAACAGGGCTACAACTCGGTTCGCATTCCATTCGGATGGAGAGTGCTGATGGAGGACGAGCCGGGGATCCGCTGGAAGGAAGACGGTTTTGCGCTGATCGACCGCTGTCTGGACTGGTGCGAAGAGTTCGGCCTCTACGCCTTCCTGGATTTGCATGGGGCGCCCGGCGGGCAGACGGGGGCCAACATCGATGATTCGGTGGATGACTTTCCGCGTCTGTTCACGGATGAAGACAGCTGGAACAAGGGGATCGAGCTATGGCGGGAATTGGCCCGCCGGTACCGCGACCGCTGGATTGTAGGCGGTTACGACTTGCTGAATGAGCCGGTTCGGCCGGGACTGATGGAAGGGAAGCATGAAGATTATCTTGTGCGCCGCCTGGTGAAGTTCTACGAGGAGGCCATCGCCGCGATCCGGGAAATTGATGATCGGCATCTGCTGTCGGTGGAAGGCCATCACTGGGCAACGAACACAGCGGTATTCTATAAACGGTACGACCCGAACATGGTCATTCATTTCCACCGGTATGCCTGCAAGCCTGGCAAAGAGGTATACGATGAATATTTGGCGCTCTCCAAGGCATTGGATCAGCCGTTATGGCTGGGCGAGACAGGGGAGAACGAACTGGAGTGGTTTGCCGCGATGTATCCGCTGGCGGTGTCGCTGGGGATTGGCTACAACTTATGGCCGTGGAAAAAGATGGGGCGTGCAAATTCACCTTATACCGTGAATAAGCCTGAGGGCTGGGATGAGTTTCTGGCCTACACCGAAGGCGGGGCGCGGCCGAGTTATGATCGTACAAAGCAGATATTGGACGAGTATCTGAATAATATTAAAGTAGAGAATTGCACCGCTCATCCGGAGGTGACGGCATCTGTATTCCGAACGCCGGGCTGCCGGGTGCGGGGAACTGATTTTGACGAGTTTCCGGGAAAGGGCGTATCCTTTAGCGGACTTCGCACGGAAGGAAATATTTATAAGTATCGGGACAAAACGGGCATGAAATTCGTTCCGATTTCTGATGAGCCCCAGACGAAGGCGTTTGTGTTCGACAGCGGCTGGATGAATCTCGCCCTGGAGCTGACAGAGGGCGAATTTGCTGTCTACTCCTTCCGCGGCATCGAGGCGGGAAATTCGGTAACGCTTGAGCTGGTTTGCAGGGAGGCGGCCACTGTTACCGTCCGGCAGGACGGAGCCGAGAAGACGGTCACGTCATTGTCTCCGGGCAGCGACCTATGCCGCGTTAGTGCTACACTTGCACCTGCGGACGCTTCCTCGATTGAAGTTAGAGTGGATGGCGGCAGAATTGAATTGCATTCCGTCGCTTTAGGATAAATTAAAGTGGATAGATCATAGTGATTTATAACCAGCATGCCGTAATAATGAAGGCGCTTGCGCTCCTCAATGGAGATCCAAGCGCCTTTTTGTATTCGGCTAATGATTATTCCCTGTAATGGTATATTTTAAGGGTATGTATCGATGAACTTAATTAAGGGAGAGGCTGATTTAATTCCGGAAATAAACGGACAGCAATTAAAAATGACGTTAAGGATCGAGACTGTAGACGATGTCATTCAGAACCAAACAGAGTGGGATCTAAAGGAAGTGGATAGCATCCGAAAGCTGGAGGATGCCTTGGCTCGCAAGATCGAAGAGCGCTTATCAGCTACACTTGAAGTCGTGCAAAAAGAGTTGAAAGTGGACGTTTCTCAAGCAAAGAGGTGAAAGCATGAAAGTGGTGTATATCGTCGGTATTACATTCCTCGTCCTGTTGATGTTCATCTATCAATGGCCGAGAATACAATCAGGCGAGAGGAGAGAAAAAGCCGCCTTTGCAGCCCTGACAGTAATGACCTCTCCGGCCAAAATCATTGATTTTCTATTGGTGCAGTTAAGAAATATCGTGACAAGTCCTTTTTAGCGCATTTCCACCCAATCAAACTGACATTGCATATGCAGCCAAGTTCCCCTAAGATATGGACTATGGTAAATTGGTGATCGAATCGTGAAGAATGGATCGCCTCTTGTTATTGCGGCAATAAGACACGGTTTGAAGGGAATCCGGGGGAGTGAAGCGATCAATGAGTACAGAGCAGTGGAACACACCACTGATGCAAATATTAACGAAACATGGCATCGATGCCAAGGAGGTTACGCTGACCCCGTTGTCCGGCGGAAGCATCAGCCCGGTGTGGAAGGCAGGTACAACTAAGGGAGATTATCTTGTGAAAATCGGCGAGGTTCCGGCCATGCTGGAGAAGGAAGCAGAGGGTTTGCAGGCCATTGCTTCAGCGGAGGCGATTCCGGTTCCGCATATTTACGGTCGTGGGACGGTCGGCGAGGAGAAGGCGGAAGCGCTAGCGTATATCGTGATGTCGTACGTGCAAGGAAGCGAGGCGCCGGATACGGCAGAGCGACTGGGACGCGGCGTAGCGGGGCTGCATGCCCGGACGACTGGACGATTCGGCTATGGCGCCGACAATTATATTGGCCGCCTGTCCCAGCCGAATGCTTGGGCAGACAATTGGGTTGCATTTCTGCGCACGCATCGGCTCGGGCATCAGCTAGAGCTTGCCATCGCGGGAGGCCATATGCCGGGTGAGCGGCGGGAGCGCATGGAGCGGCTGCTTGACCGGCTCGACCAGTGGATACCGACCCATCCGTCGCCATCTTTGCTGCACGGCGATTTGTGGCGCGGCAACTGGATTGTTGGCCCGGGGGGTCAGCCGTATTTGATTGATCCGGCCGTTTATTACGGAGATGCCGAGATGGAACTGGCCTTCACTGAACTGTTCAGCGGCTTCCCGGAACGCTTCTATGAAGCCTACCGGGAAGTCCGGCCCTTCGATCAGCAGCGCTATGCCGAGCGGCGGCCGCTCTATCAGTTGTACTACCTGCTCGTTCACCTGAATCATTTTGGCGAATCCTATGGCCCCGCTGTCGACCGGGTGCTGGCACGATACGCAGGCTGAAGCAAGATCCGGAGTAGTGAAAGCATCATGGATGAAAGGCATGCATCGGTTGTCGTGAATCTGCGGCGTGAAGTTTTCTTTTGAGGTTATTTTTGTTATTGTTGTACTTGGAAAAGGGCAGGATAGTCGATGCATTTCTCTAGGAAGCATGAACGGTTCACCGGCCGCTGCTTGTCACGGCGCCCTTACTTAATACCGAAGGAGAGAGTGAATATGACCATAACGAAAGAAGAAATTTTGGCTGCGTACCATTTTCGGCATGCAACAAAAGCATTCGACCCGAGCAAAACGATCTCCGATGACGATTTTGAATTTATTTTGGAGACCGGCCGCTTGTCGCCGAGCTCGTTTGGCACAGAGCCATGGCGTTTTCTCGTCATTCAGAATGAACAGCTTCGAACCAAGATTAAAAACGCCTCGTGGGGAGCGGCCGGCAAGCTGCCGGAGGCAAGCGACTTTGTCATCATCCTCGCGCGGACGCATCAGGATACAAGATATGACTCCGCCTATTTAAAGGAGCAGTTCAAAGACATTCCGGAAGAACATTTGGCCAAGTTTTTGGGGATGGTTGAGGAGTTTCAGAGACAGGATTTTAAGCTGCTCGATAACGAGCGCTTCCTTAACGATTGGGCAATGAAGCAGACGTACATCGCGCTTGCCAACATGATGACAGCTGCGGCTCAAATCGGCATCGATTCCTGTCCGATTGAAGGTTTTAATATGGAGACGATGGATCAGCTGCTGGAGGAGGAAGGGCTGCTGGAGGGCGGACGCTTTACGGCTTCCGTGATGGTTGCCTTCGGCTATCGGAAGGAAGAGCCGAGACCGAAGAAACGCAGACCGTATGAGGATGTTGTAAAGTGGGTTAAATAAGCAAGAAATAAGCGAAGCGAGGCGGGAAACCTCGGTATGCAAGCCGACTGCGGTGCAGGGGGAGAAGCCCTTGCGCCGCTTTTTGATGTGACGAGCGTCAGGAAAAGCCAGCGCCCTGCGTTATATACATAGAAGTTAACATGAAGTTAAGGAGGCGAACCCATTGATCGTAACCAAGAGGAACATCCGGATCATCCGATATGTACAGTTAGTTCTGGGCGTGTCGCTGCTGCTTCTGCTGCCCCTTCCGGCATCGGCTTACGAGCCGGCGGCAAGCGCCGAGGCCCATACTTTGCCACCGCGCGAGAACCTAGCTCCGAACACGGTATTTGATCCGAAGTTCGATTATTTGGAGAAAGGGCAGGGTTATCTAACCAATCAGGGGAAACAAAGAGTCAATATTTGGGGTGAAAGCTATGGCACCGTAAGGGTGGATGAAATCGGCGTTCAGCTCACCCTGCAGCGATGGACCGGATCAGCCTGGATCGACGTCTACCTCGGTCCCAATAGCAAAGAACAGAACGCAGCCTATGTGTACTCGTCCATCAGCAATATCTCAGTGTTAAGCGGTTATTATTACCGGACGAAATCCTATCATTGGATCAAAAAGGGGTCAACGGTGGAATCGGGTTACCGCTATTCGCCATCGCATCTGATCCCGTAATGAGCATGAAGTGCGAGTGGGGAAGCCCATTCGCTTTTTTTTTTTATCTATCATCGTTAGAAATGAACCGGCAGCTTCGTTATATCTATAGAAGGAGGTGGAACCAAATAACATTTCTAGCAATAAAAGAATTTTGAATAAATATTAGGAGGCTGTGAAATGAAAAAGAAGTTTTATGTAAGTGTCGTCCTGCTGAGCGGATTGATTCTGCTGAGCAGCACGGCGGTGTATGCCAAGTATCTGAATTACGGATGGCCAAGCTCCACCATTCCGGTCAAATCGTACAGCTTCAACAGCACATGGCAAGCGCCGATGGATCAGTCCCTGTCCAATTGGAACAATGCCGGTGCGAAAGTGAAATTCTCCAAGAACAGCTCCTCCTCGAACACCATCTCGGCAGCACAATACAGCTGGGAAGCCTATGGCAGAAACTATGCGACCTATTCGGGCAGCAAGCTCACCAAGTTCCGGATCGAGATGAATGCGAGAACGATCTCGAGAGACCGGCAGGACGGAAAGTTCAGCAATTTTGTACAGAGCGTCTTTGTCCACGAACTGGGCCACTCCATTTGGCTGTCTGACAATCCGAACACAAGCAGCTCCTCCATTATGAAATACACCCGCAACCGCAACACGATGACGAAACCTCAGACTTACGATATCAATAACGTAAAGGCTAAATATTAATCGAAATCCATCAATAATCAATATTCGAGGAGGGCATGGGATGAGAAAACTTCGTTTCTTTATCATAAGCGCAGCGGCGCTGCTGATGTTGACGGCTTGTGCTGCCGGAAATCAGGCGAGCCATGAGGAACCGGTGACCGTGGTCGTTAGCGAGGACTTCCCGCACTACACCAGCATTAACGGTTTGTCCGACAAGGCGGATACCGTTATTAGCGGCAAGATCGTTGATACTCGAGTAGAGGAGATTGACGATATGATCCATACCGATTCGGCGGATGAAGAGCTGAATCCCGGCGGGGAGTTATATGTAGAGAAGAACATCTACACCATTTATACGATTGCCGTTGAGGAGACGTTCAAAGGCAACTACAAGCCAGGGGACAAACTAGAGTTCAAAGAGCTGGGCGGGCAGATCGGAGACATCACGTTTGTGTCCGAGGATGCTGTCTCTATTTCGAGCGATCATCAGTACGTATTTTTCCTAGCGACGTATGCTGATTCGCCTGCCAGTCTGTTGAATCCGGTCCAAAGCCTGTACATCTATGATCCGGTGGACAAGGATGAGGCGGATCCGAAACTGATGGAGCAGGCGGTGCTGAAAAGCGCCAGCCCGGACAATGATTTAACACTCAGCGTTGAAGCATTGCTGGAGATCAAAGACAAGTTTAATTGAGGCACACAGGGAAAGATCCCACGGCGGGTTAACCCCTAAGGAACCTGGGAATCATTCAGTCCTATATGTGGAATAAGAAAGCCTTCGAAACCACTGCTAAAGTGGGTTTGAAGGCTTCTCTATTGCTTTAGTGCAAAGATTCAGCTACACGCATCAATTCTTGCCCGGTCAGCTTGCCGGAGATCGATATTTTGATCCCATCCTCTGTCAGCCACTCGAGTGTTGCATAACCTTCAGGCACAATAATCAGGACGCCCTGACTGCCGCCGATCCAAACCTGCTGTATATCTCCGGCACTAGCCGAAATATCGCTTTTCACTCGTGTCGACCCAGGCGATATGACATGCTGGCTGATTTTCACAATATGCTGGTCACTGCTGGCATACTCCAAATAGGCATTGCGATATTCGCCATCCTCCTCCTGGAAAATACGCACCCTGTCCAGGGAATAGCGATCCGGCATAGCGGCTGGCACGAGGAGTGAAAAGCCCAGTTTCGCCTGAGCGGCTTCAAGCGATACCTCTTCCGGAAGGGCAGCATGCTCAGCTTCGTCAGGGGCTGGAGGCGCGGTGACGGCTGCCGAATGATCAAACGCCTCCTTCGTAAAGAAAATTTCGACGAGATAATCCCTTACCTCCTGGAGCAGGGAGGACATCTGCGCATAGGTTTTCGAAATGCTGATGGTGGCGGCAGCGTTGATCATGAGTGCAGCTGCAACAACGGCAGCAAGAATCGCCATTCGTGAACGCAGTTTCTTATGCCGGCGCCGCCGCTCCAATTGAATGCGAACCTTATCCCATGCGGGCGAGGGGTCTGGAATTTCGATGCTATTATACTCATCCTGCAGCCATTTTCGGATCACGCGATCCTGTTCGTTTTGTTCATTCATGGTTATCCGCCCATTTTCTCAAAAAATGTTGAAGCAATTTCTTGCGTGCCCTGGCCAAACGCTGTGTCAGTACAGGCTCGGACATGCCCAGCTCCTTGCAAATGTCGCGATACGGCCTTCCCTCGATGTAGAACAGGAGCAGCACCTGCCGATAATCCGATTTCAGTTCGGCCATTGCTTGATACAGCAGCTTGTCCCTTTCACGGACCTCCACCTCGCTGGTCACACTGATCTCCTCGAATGCCGTATCACCTCTATGAACGAAAGATTCGACAAGGATCTGACGGTCCCGTTTCAATTTCCTTAGATGATCCAGGGCGGTATTGCGGGTCACCTGCTTGATCCACGCCGGGATGTTCGCGCATGATCTCATCTGCGGTCCCTTGGTAATCGCTTTGATGAAGGCCTCCTGAATAATATCCTCGGCAAGCGAATGGTCACGCACCATAAACAAGATGTCCCGATATACAAACTGATAGAAGGAGCGAAACACCAGCTCCTGAATCTTGGTGTCCAGCTCATCAAGCGGACTTTGCAGGAGATAAAACCATTGTTCCATAGATTCCTCCGGATCCATTATCGATGTCCAATTCAGCGTCCATACCGATTCTGTGTATGTTTAATTATACAACACTAATGGAAATTAAAGGAATCCCTATTGATATATAGTTGAATATCCTGCAACTGGTTGACTGGGGCTGGCCGTTTAAGAGCTAACTTGCCGCCTTGTTGCGTGCATATAACGGTGCTTTTCCGAAGCGGAAGTAAGGGTGCCTAAATTATTAGTTGACTTAATCAACTAATGGAGGATATAACTGAATATATAGTTGACATAGTCAATTAAAACATTGCGTTGACTATTTGAAATTTTGCAAGGAGGATAATATGAACTCGGTCGTACATGCAATTCGAAAATTCAATCGGTTCTATACCAACATTCTCGGACTGCTTGATCAGCATTTGCTGCAAAGCGATTATTCCTTGTCGGAGGCCCGGGTTTTGTTCGAAATCGGACATGACGAGAATTGTACAGCAACCATGCTTATTGACAAGCTGCGCCTGGATGCCGGCTATTTAAGCCGGATATTGAAACGGTTTGAGAAGCAGGAACTGATCTGTCGAGTACGCTCGGAGGAGGACGGAAGATTGTATCATCTCAGTTTGACGGATCGGGGCAGGGAGATATTGTCCAGACTGAACGCGCTGTCCGATGAACAAATCCGCCGTTTGATCAACCCGCTACCGGAAAACGAGCGCAGCAGGATTGCACATCATATGGCATCCATTGAGCGTGTTCTATCACTTAATGACACAGCAGCACCGGAGGTTCGCATTCGTACAGACTTGAGGCCCGGGGATGTAGGGAGCCTGATTCATCTTCACGGATGGATTTACGCCCAGGAATGCGGGTACAATCATGTATTTGAAGGTTATGTATGCCAGACGTTTGCTGATTTCTTCAACGGTTATAACCCGGAGAAGGACCGCTTTTGGATCGCGGAGGACGGGGAGCAGATCGTTGGCGCAATTGCGATTGTCGGTCATTCCGAGCATACCGGGCAGCTGAGATGGTTCATTCTGCATCCGGAATATAGAGGCATCGGGCTGGGAAAAACCTTGCTTCGGCAGTCTGTGCAGTACTGTAAAGAGAAAGGCTACCGGCGTGTATTTCTGGAAACGACGGAAGATCAGAAGACGGCGATTGCCATGTACGAGAAGGAAGGCTTCCGCCAAGTCGCCGAACATCACAATCGCGCTTGGGGTGTGGATCATGTCGAGCTAACCTATGAGCTTCTTCTTCCGTAGAATATTTGCTTCACCCCAAACACGGAATCCTTCTTGGCCGAGGGGAGGGCGGCTTTGTCCCGGGTGCGCTCGCTACCCGGGCGGAAGCGGCGGCCGTCATGATGCGAATACAGCATAATGCCGGGCAGGGCACTCGGTAGGGATGCACAGAAAGGGCGGACTCCTAAAATCCATTGGGATTTTGAGCGTCCGCCCTTTCAATCGTTCACGGAATTTCCTTGAACAATCGGCGTGAACCGAGCCAGCAGCCTATGGCGACGCCCAGCAACCCGAACGTGCTTACCAGGACGATCAAGTTGACGGAATGCCAGCCGAACAGAAAGCCGATGCCGCTGCCAAGCGTCGTTCCTGCGAGAAGCCCGAGCGACGCCCCCAGCTCTTTTTGCGATTTCACGAACATCACCTCCAGGGGAGATCCATAACTTTCTGCTCTATGTATGTCCACGACCGGGGGGAAATATCCCTGCTGGCCGTGTGGGGTTCAATAAAAACGCTCAACCGTCCCCGAGCCATGCGGGCGGTTGAGCTAAGTTGTCGGTACGATCTGCAAGCGAGGCCGATTAGCGGGACGCATCATGTTGACTCAATACACAATCTGCGAACAGAACCGTCTTCGGGATGCGGAAGAATTGTTCCGCTTTCTCTTGAAATGCTGCAGACGGCAGCGTGCCTTGATGCAGCCACTTCCGGAACGTTCCCGGATGAATGCCGATCCAGTGACTGACATCGCTCACGGACAAGTCATGAACCATGCACAAGCCGGTGAGGATCTGGTTGCTGACCGGTGAACGCGTAAGCGTGCGCTTCATAAATCGCGATGGAGCCGGCTGGCAAATCAGCGGCGACTGCTCAAGCAGTTCTTCGCGGAACAGAATATGACGGGGGTAACCGAGGTAGCTGCAAGCTTTCTCCAGGTTGTTTTTTCCTGGGATTCGTCCCTCGTATACCCAAGCGCTGACACTGCGTGAGGACACGCCAAGTTCTTCGGCCAGCTGAGACAACTTAATATCTTTGGCCATCAGGACGGCTAGCAGGACGCGGTTTCGAATCTGGCAGCGAGTAGGTCTGCGAAATCGCTTCACTCGCACGCCCTTCCCCAAATATTTACGATTGATCAGGGACCACGCCTCAATGGAGTGTTTTTCTTGTTGAAGTTGTGTAGGCATAATTCCTCCGATTTTTTTAACATAATTCTACATTATTCGACATATTCATTTCAACAGGTAACAACGATACATTTGTTTCCAACGGCTTCTTATAGGTCATGAACCCGCGAAATCGAGCAGAATCTGATCAATTAATCGGCCGACCCACAGGGTGTGCACGATTTCTTTTTCGTTCTGGACGGGGTATGATAAAGAGAGGTACATACATTCTAGAAGATGGGGGAAGGGCAATGATTAAGCATATCGTATTTTTCAAATTAAAAGAGCCTACTGCCGAGAACATTGAACAGACCGTGAAGGTGCTTCGGGATATGGATGGAAAAATTCCACAGCTGCGTTCCCTGCAGGTTGGTGCGGATATCGTCCGTTCCGAGCGTTCTTATGACCTGGCTTTAATTATTGAAGTGGATTCGCTGGAGGATCTGGAGGCTTATGCCGTACATCCTGTTCATCAGGAAGTGATCCGTTATATTAATACCGTGAAGGATCATACGCTCGCCGTTGATTTTGAAATATAAGCGGCCGGAGGTTTTGAAACCGGTTTAAATGATATGTGAAGACTGTTATGAACGAATGAAGAACGAATGATGAACGATAAGAATATCCCTTGGAGGGACATGCGATGTATTATGTAAACCAAGAACAGATAGAACGCAGATTGAATGCGATTCCGGAAGTGGCAGAAGGATTAAGAACGGTGCAGGCTTCCTGGGATAAAGGCCTGATAGCCGGTATGGTTCAGGAGCGTGCCCTTCATCTGGCCATTGAAATTGTGACTGATGTCGGCAGCTATTTGATTGACGGATTTATTATGCGGGATGCGAGCAGTTACGAGGATATCATCGACATCGTGCATCAGGAGAACGTCTTCTCGAAAGAGATCCACGAAGTGCTGATGGAACTGGTCAAGCTTCGCAAGCCGCTAGTACAGGAATATTATGAATGGGACAGACATGCGCTTCACCCGCTATCCCGGGTTCTGCCGGAGACGCTGGAGCAGTTCGCTGTGTCTGTGCGCGACTATTTGGCAAAAGAATTATAGTGCGGCGGCATGAGGCCGCCAATCAAGGCCGAAGACCGAGGGCTTGCACAAGAGCCCGGGTCTTCGGCCTTTTTATGATGCGGCCTGAATGGATCTGATGAGTAAGGGGACGCCGCAAGGCGCCACGGATTATAGATTCAGCGAAAAAAAGCAGAAAGCTGTGTCAAAACAAGCCCAACCTGCTTATAATGCATCAAGCGACTAGGCATTCGCCCGGTCGGATTGAAAGGAGGGGTTCCTATGGCGGAGTGGAGTGCTCTTGCGGCGGGGATCGGCATTATGCTGATGGCAGCTGCAGCAGTGGTCATGGCTGTCTCGTTCCGAAAAGTGTTACAGCGGACCGAAGCGGTGCTGAGCAGGCTTGAAGCGGACAGCGCACATTTGTCGGAGGAAGCATCACAGGTATTGGAGCAGGCGAATGCGGCTTTAACGAGTGTGCAGCATCAACTGGCAGCCGGTGAAGCTTTTGCCTCGTCCATGTCCGAGGCCGCTGCAGCGGTAGCTGAAACGGCTGAAAACATTCGTGCCATCGGAAAAAGAGCATCGGTATCGGCCATCGAGCATATTGAGCGTGCGCGCCTGGACAACGAACGGCACATCGGTGAGATTTTCCGGTGGATCGATGCCGGAGTGACCGTATGGCACTCATGGAACCGCCATGCCTCCAAGTCCGACGAAGGGCAGGCCAAATAGAAGGAGATGGGTCTTATGAAGGACAAAACGAAAGGTCTGTTATGGGGAGTTCTGATCGGCAGTGTTGCCGGCTCCGCGGCTGCGCTTCTGTTTGCTCCGAAATCAGGCAAGGAGCTGCGCGGCGATATCGCTGAAGGAACCCGGAACTTGGGCAGCAAAGTGCAGGAAGTTGCCGGGAAAGTGGGCGAGCAAGGGGTGCAGCTGATCGGTCTGATGACCGACCGGGCAGAGCATGTCATCTCGGACATCCAATCCTGGAGAAGCGGCAAGGAGCTGTGGAATGACGCGGAAGAGGACCAGGTTGCGGACAAGGAAAAAGTGGTTCAAGTATCTTCCGTTCAGCTCGGTGAGCATATTTAATAACGATCTGCTTGGCGCCTGTTGATTCTACGAATCAAGTAAGCAAGACCTCCCAATACATCAGAAGTGAAGGACGGCTGGTCCCGAAGGGCCAGCCGTCCTTGTTGACGGTGGAAGCGGATATTCGCTCACTGTTTTTTGTTGCGGTAAAGAAAGTTTGGCGATTTGATTTGGTTGCTGTACTTCTTATGGAAAATGTGAGTTGTAGCGGGCGACATCGGCGGAATCAGCCAAGTCCAATCCCCGGTAACGTCCCTTCCGGCCTGTGCTTCGCGCTGCTCGAACAGATGGAACTGATGGGCGGCGGTATGATGATCGACAATGCTGACCCCCGCCTTCTTGAAGGAGTGAAGCACGGCATAATTCAGCTCGACCAGCACGCGGTCCCGCCACAGCGTAGCTTCACTCCGGGTATCGAGGCCCATCGCTTGGGCGACCGCCGACAGCTTGTTGTATCGCTGCTCGTCTGCCAGATTGCGCGCCCCGATCTCCGTCCCCATATACCAGCCGTTAAAGGGGGCGGCCGCATAGATAATACCGCCAATCTCCAGCATCATATCGGCGATGATCGGCGTGGAATACCAGCGCAGCCCGAGCTCGCTGATGGCCGGGATATCCGGATGCTCGATGGGAACCTCCAGCACGGAGGCTTCGGGGACCGGACACCAGTGCGGAGGTTCCTCGCCTTGCTGGATGACGAGGGGCAGCAGATCATAATCGGTGCCGTTCCCTTCCCAGCCGAGGGCAAGGCATTCCCGGGTGAAGGCGATGGAAGCCGGATCGCCGATAATGCCGGCCGGGGTGTCGTAGCCGGCATACCGGATCAGCTGATGATTGCGGATCATCAGCGGGGCTTCATTTGGCGCAGCTGCCTTGAACACGGTGATTGTCGGAATAATTTTGCCGCCGTTCGTGGCCGTATCGATATGCGCGATGAGCCGGGCTAATATATCGTCAGGATTCGTTGCATCTCTGGCGTCCTGCACCCGGAGCTTGTCCCAGAACAAGCGGCCGATGCAGCGGTTGCTGTTTCGCCAGGCCATTTTGGCTCCATGAACCAGCTCTTCCCGAGTATGCTCATAGGTGCCGGTACGCTCAATCTCGCGTTCAATCTCCTTGACGCGTCTATCGGCTTCTTGCTCGCCCAGGCCGAGTTCATGGTAACAGGCATGGATGAAATGAGCGGCTGCTTCTGTCAGCTCCATGCGCTGATGAATAGATGGATCAGTTCCTTTCACGTTCCAACGCTCCTTTGCTTCGCTCGTCCGCAGAGCCTCAGGCGGTCTATGAATGTGGTTGCTTCCTGTATGCGGTACAACTAGTATACCTGGTAAGCGTGGCGGATATGGAGCATGAGTCCTACAATTTGTTGAACAAAGTCGACTGATGGTCCTCCGCGAATGGTCCTGTGTTGAAGAACGGGGGGAATTGCAGTAAGATTTAGGTACGTTTCATTCTGAAACGACATATGGTATCACGTAAGCCATGAATTTGATGAGAAGGAAGCGGTGGGTTCGTGCAGCAAGCAATCGCAATACTAGACTCGGGTGTAGGCGGATTAACGGTAGCCAAGGAAGTGATGAGACAGCTCCCTAGGGAGAAGATTATTTACTTTGGCGATACGGCACGCGCACCCTACGGACCCCGTACCCCGGAAGAAGTCCGTGTTTTTACGGAGCAAATTGTAGACTATTTGATTCAGTATGATCCGAAAATGGTAGTTATCGCCTGTAACACCGCGACGGCGGCAGCACTTGATTATATTTCCTCCAAAGTGTCGGTACCGGTGATCGGCGTCATTCATCCCGGAGCCCGGGCAGCCATCAGCGCAACGAAATCCGGCCATGTAGGTGTCATCGGAACGGTTGGCACCATAAGCAGCGGGGCCTATACGGCGGCTCTGAAGCAGCTATCGCCTTATGTGGAAGTGCGGAGCCAGGCTTGTCCTCAGCTTGTTCAGCTGGTAGAACACGGCCTGTATCGTTCCAGCCAGTCGCTCAAGGTCGTTGAGGAATCGTTGAACGGAATTAAAGACTCGCCCATCGACTGCCTGATTCTCGGTTGCACGCATTACCCGTTTCTGATGGAGCCAATTCAACAGGTGATGGGTCCTGGCGTGAAGCTGATCAGCTCTGCCGATGAGACGGCGCGGGAAGTCAGCACGATATTGTATGACAAAGAGCAGCTGGCCAGCAATGATGAGAGCCCGGTACACCAGTTCTTCTGCACAGGGGACCCGATCATGTTCCAGCGGATTGCGACCGAATGGCTGGGTGACCACATTACCCGCACCCCGGTCGTGTGGCAGATCACGAAGCTGTAGCCAAGGAAGACCCGCATTCGGATAGGATGATTTTATGACAGCAGACTGTGCTATGGAGTCCAGCTTTTTTGTGTTGTTCGGCATTAACAGACATGGCATTGCCGAATCTAGCAGCAGAGATCGGTTGGCTCTCCGGAGGGATGGTCTTTCTATGATTCACAAGCAGTGGCGGCGAAGGGGAATCTCCTTTTTGGCCGCCATTTGCATGTGGCGCTCCCAGAAGAAGATGCCCGAGGCTGGACGTCTTTTGCAGCGGCGGCATAAACTTGCCTTTCACATTCATGTCGGACGACTTGCCCTACATATAATTTGGCGTACCCTTTTTTTGAATACTGGCATTACGATCGCGGTTCATCCGCAGAAAGGACGTAGTCATGCAGCAGTATATCGTTCAGAAAGGCGATACGCTTACACGAATAGCCGCACGCTTCGGACTGGCAGAGGAACAGCTGCTCATCGCCAACCCTTGGGCAGCGCGCCAGCCTTATTTGCACCGGGGGCAAATGCTGTATCTCCCGGCATCCCTTCGCCGCAGATATGTCATCCAGCAGGGGGACAGCCTTGAGAGCATTGCGGAGACGTTTCGATTCAGCAAAGATGCGCTCAAGGAATTAAATCCGGGATTGTCCGATCAGGGACTGCGGGAAGGGAAGGTGATCGTCCTGCCGTCATCGGATGTTTCTCATACCATTACACTAGCCGGTGAATACGGACCAGCCCAGCTGGTGCAAGACATGGAACGCTTGTCAACGCTGTATCCGTTTATCGAATGGAGCGAGATTGGCACGAGCGTCTTAGGCAAAGCGATCTATGCTGCGAAAATCGGAAAGGGAGACCGGCATTTGCATATCAATGCGGCTCTGCATGCCAATGAATGGATAACGGCTCCGTGCCTGCTTCGCTTTGCCGAGGATTACGCAAGATCGCTTCACGAGGGATCAGGCCTCTATGGCCATAACACAGGAGCGTGGTACAGCGAATATACGCTGTGGCTCGTGCCGATGGCGAATCCCGACGGGGTTGAGCTGGTGCAGGAGGGGGCCGGGCCTGAGCATCCGCTGCATGAGCAGCTGCTTGTCTGGAACGGGGGCCGCCAAGATTTTCGCCGCTGGAAGGCGAATGTGAACGGTGTCGATCTTGGAGATCAATTCCCGGCGTATTGGGAGGAGGAAGTGAAGCGTCGCGGCCGACAGGAGCCGGCTCCGCAAGATTATGGCGGCCCTTCCCCGCTGTCCGAGCCGGAGGCGCAGGCGCTCTACCAGCACACGCTGGCCATTTCCCCTGTCCGGGCCATTTCCCTGCACAGCCAGGGAAGGGAGATTTACTGGAACTACCGGGATGCCGAGCCGCCGGAGAGCGAAGCCTGGGCTACCCGCTTGGGGCAGGCGGGCGGTTACCGTCCGGTGAAGCTGACGGGGAGCGATGCCGGCTACAAGGACTGGTTCATCCAGCACTTCAGACGGCCGGGATTTACGATTGAGATCGGATACGGGGTGAATCCGCTGCCGCTGGAGGATTTTGAAGACTTATGTGTCGAGACAGGGGCCATCCTGGCGGCGTTTATGGCGCTGGAATGAACATTCCGGCATTCGCATTTCGTACTGCCGATTCCGACAGGAGCTGATGAGGGGAAGATGGTTCGTGTCTTGACGACGCACGAGCGGTCTTCCTTTAGCTCGGTCAAGAGTGCTATTGATTGAGGGAACGTCGAATGGGTAAAGATAACGCAAAGAATGGACTTGGAACGGAGGAACGGTAGATGAAATGGAGAAGACTGTTCTCATTGCGGCGCTGGGCGCATGTCTTTCAGCGGATATTCCGGTATTTGGCATCGCCTCAGATTACGATAGTGGACAAGCTGCTGTTCTTTATCCCGGTGGCCTTATACTGGGTGCTGCCGGATGTGATGCCCCTGGTGCCGATCGATGATATCGGGGTGACCATGCTGATGATGAACTGGTTCGTATCCCGAATCGAGCGCAAGTACCCTGGCATTGAACAGAATTAGGCGTGTAACCGACGTCTGAATCCTTGCCGCGAGGTAACGGCGCTTCATCTAACCGCGGGTGTCCCGCCATTGGCCTTGCGAAAAACGTCGCCTGGGGCTACAATAACATACTGAAGGAATCGTCCATGAGGAGATGAACAAAAGTGAAATGTAAAATTACCCGCAACGCGGCAAAAGTCATAAAGAGAGAGCTGGAAAAGGAAGAGAACAAGGATAAAAAACTCCGTGTTGTCGTAACCCATGCTCATGGCGATCATGCCCACTATGGTTTGGATCTGGACACGCCGAAAGAGAATGATATCGTCGTGTCGACAGACAAAGATATTGATGTCATTCTGGAGACTGGACAACCTTTCCTGGACGGTGTCAAAATCGACTATCTGTACTTTCCGCAGGAAGGCTTTGTCATTACGAATCCATCCCAAGGGAATCATGGCGACCACTAAGGTTGCCGGGAGCAAAAGAGGTAATGGTTATGGCAAATGATATTCGTGTCTGCGAAAAATGCAAGCATACGCGCCTGAAGACGATCATTCCGAAAATCAAAAAGATGGCTCCGGATGCTGAAATCAAGGTCGGCTGCAAATCGTATTGCGGACCGTGTGGCAAACGTGCGTTCATCTATATTAACGGCCGTTATGTCAGCGCCCCTACCGAAGATGAAGTGCTGGAGAAGGCTCAGGCTTTTGTCAAACAGCCATCCTAGTGCGAACATCACTACAGCAGCACTTTAGACCGCTTCCCAAGAGGTATAGTTCCTGTCTGAACCATCCATGCTAAGAGGGCAGCAGGAACTATGACTTTTGAAGGGAGCAGCGATATGAACAGTCACGATTCCAGTCTTCAACGTAACAATCCGGCCAACAGTGCGCTGGATTCGGTAGAGAAACTGCATCGGGCGGTATCCTCGGCCATGTCCCATCCGACAGAGCAGCTGATCCAGCAGGCGGAGAACTCCCTGTCTCACGCAGAGCGTGCCGTCGCCCAGCTAACAGATGAAGGCAATCCGAACTCTGTCGAGCTGGCGGAAGAATTGCTTGGGGAAGAGAAGGAGCGTCTGTCCGAGCTTCATTCCAAAAGGTAAGCGTACAGCTTATTCCTGTTAGCTGGTAGAAATCCCGCGAGAGTGTGATGCTCTCGCGGGATTTTTTTGGGCTCAGATTCACGCACTCGTTTTCCGAGCGCTTGCTCCATCATCCCTTTTGGTCAGGTAAGCTTAGAGGCAAACAAGCTCGTCTTAGGGCTGCTAAAGACTGAAGGACCGAAATACCGAAATACCGAAATACCGAAAGGACTAAAGACCGTTTCCTGTATGAATGACCGTGCGACCTGGCCTCCCATAGCTGTACGCGCTGGCCACATCATCCATCGTCAAGTTACGGGTTTGGGCCTGGTGCCATACAACTCCCTCTTCTTATCCAGCCTCCTTACCTTAGCGACCAGCCCTTTGCCTCCAAGCTTCCTGAACGAAAGGGATAATCAAGCAAGTCACACCAGATAAGCGATAAAAATCGAGGCAATTCCAAAATAAATCGAGAGGGATAGAATATCATTAATCGTTGTAATTAACGGGCCCGAAGCGATGGCCGGGTCGACATTAAATTTATACAAGATCAGAGGGATAATGGTCCCGGCCAATGTGCCAATGATTAATGTGACCAACAGGGAGCTGCCCACTACAAGCCCAAGGACAGCATTGCCTTGCCAGACGAACGCAATGATGGCGATAAGAGCTCCGCATGTCACCCCTATGATCACTCCAACCCCAAGCTCTCTGCTGATCAGACGAAAGACCGTCCGCTTATCAAGCTCACGCGTGATCAATCCTCGCACGACAACAGCGAGCGACTGGGTGCCGGTATTCCCGGTCATTCCGGCGATCATCGGCATGAAGAATGCCAGAGCAACGACCTGGGCCAGCGTCTCTTCAAACCCGCTGATGATGCTGCCGGATAGAAGGCCAATCAACAGCAGCAGGATCAGCCACGGCAAGCGGCGAAGAGCTGCCGTCCAGGCTTGGGTATCGAAGTTGATCGCTTTGCCCCCGGCAGACAACTTCTCAATGTCTTCATTAGCCTCAGAGATGACAACGTCCACGATGTCATCGACGGTAATAATGCCTACCAGGACGTTGCTTGCTTCAACGACGGGCACAGCCAGAAGGTCATACCGCTCGATCACCCGGGCCACTTCCTCTTGGTCCATCGTGACCGGGACGGAGATCACCCGTGCATTCATAAAATCCGCCACCGGATCCTCGGCATGTGCGAGTAGAAGATCCCGATAAGAGACCACGCCGAGGATGCGTTTGTCTTCGTCCACAACATACACGTAATTGATAGTCTCGGAAATTTCGGCGAATGTGCGTAATTTTTGCACGACATCCTGTACCGTATAATAAACAGGAACCCACACATAACGGTTGGTCATCATTCTTCCCGCTGTTTCCTGCGGGTAGTGCATCAGGCTTACTAGCGCCTGCGATTCCTCTTCCTTCATTTCAGATAGAAAATGCTCAAGATTATCCGCATCCAGCACGTCCAGGAGTTGAGCCAAATCGTCATGGTCCATCAGGTTCATGGCTTGCAATGTTTTCTCCACGCCAAGCTGGTTCAATACTTCGATCTGATCGGTCGTGTCCAGCTCTGCAATCAGACTGGCTAGTTGTTCAACCGTAAGAAGGAGCAGAAATTTAAAGCGTTTTTTGCGGGACAGTTCCTTGTAGATCCTGGCGATATCATAAGGATGAAGCTCGTCCAATATGGCTTGCAGCTCCTTGCGGTCCGTTTCTTTGATGTGGTTTATCATTTTTAAATTCCACTGATTATCGGACATATACGCCCCTCCATCCCTTCATCTATCGATTATTGTTTCGGAACAAGGCTGAGATGTGACTGCTAAACGAGATACGGCTACGCATACTTCCAAGTTTAACGTAAGTATATCCAACACCCTGGCTGTATAACATGGATAGGCCGAATATGTGCGAAGTTCGCACTTCTTTTGCTATAATAGTAGACTAAGCCAGGTTATCTTGCCTGCAAAAATGTTGCGAATTCAGGAGGAACTATGGAGTACATCACGAAGCTGCTGGTCGATTACGGCCTGGAGACCCGCACGGCGGGTTATCTTGCCAATGTCATCATGATTCTGCTCATTACCGGACTCAGCATGGTGGCTAACTTTATTACGAAAAAAATCGTACTAAGGATCATTACCCACTACATTAACAATAACCGATACACATGGGACAATATCATATTGGAGAAAAAGGTATTTCAGAAGCTCTCGCACATCGTGCCCGCCCTGATCATTTATTATTTTGCCTCGGTTTTTCCAAGCTATCAAATCTGGATTGAGAAAGCCGCCGTTGTATACATTATGGTGGTCATGATTCTGGTTCTGGATTCATTCTTGAATGCGGTCAATGCCATCTACCAGACATTTGAAGTGTCCAAGATCAAGCCGATTAAAGGATATTTGCAGGTTGTCAAAATTTTCATCTTTATTATCGGCGGCATTCTGATCATCGCCAACCTGATCGGCCAAAGTCCGCTCATTCTTCTCAGCGGAATCGGTGCGCTGTCCGCGGTGCTGATGCTTGTGTTCCGGGATTCACTGCTGGGGTTGGTGGCAGGCGTCCAGTTGACAACCAATGATATGGTGCGTGTAGGTGACTGGATCGAGATGCCGAAATACGGCGCGGATGGTGATGTCATCGACATTTCCTTGAATACGGTCAAGGTGATGAATTTTGACAAGACAATTACGACCATTCCAAGCTATGCTCTCATCTCGGATTCATTCAGAAACTGGCGCGGGATGCAGGCTTCCGGCGGGCGGAGAATCAAGCGTCCGGTCTACATTGATACAAGCAGCATCAAGTTCTGCACCGACGAGATGATTGAGAAGTTCAAGTCGATTCATTACCTGGCCGATTACATTTCCGCGAAGGAAGAGGAGATCCGGGCTTACAATGAGGAACGACAGATCGATACATCGAACCGGGTCAACGGCAGGGCGATGACGAATATCGGCGTGTTTCGGATCTACATTGAGAACTATTTAAAGCAGCATCCTAAAATTCATAAAGGGATGAGCTTGATGGTCAGACAGCTCGAGCCCGGAGAGCATGGGCTGCCGCTGGAGATCTACGCTTTTTCCAACGATACGAACTGGGTGAATTACGAGGGTGTTCAGTCGGATATCTTCGATCATATTTTTGCGATTGCACCGGAGTTCGGATTACGGTTGTTCCAGAACCCGACCGGGCATGATTTGCAAAATCTAATGCGGGTGAACCAGCCTTCTTCCTAGGCCGCCAGCGGGATGATGCACTAAAAAACCTCCAAGCGAGCAGAAAAGCCGCTTGGAGGTTTTATGTTTATTTCGCTGCATGACCTTGATCGCTTGGCTGACCGTTAGATCGGAATTGCGGCAGCAGATGATACAGAATGACGTTGTCGGAAACCTCCAGCATCGTCTGCGCCTCATCGTATCCTTCACGGCAGGCCGCGACCGCTGTTGGTTGACGCGATTCCAGGCTGTAGCAGGTTCCTTCCTCGAATGCGCGGCTCTCTGATGGAAGATAATATACATCCTTCGAGGAAAAAGCGCCGCTGCGGAGCGGGATCAGCCGATCACGCTCATCGAACAGGCTGGTGCCGATCCAGTAATAAGGCTCGGAAGAGATACCGAGCAGATGCAGAATGGAAGGTGCAACATTCATCATTCCGGCCGCCTCGGGGTCGATCGTGCCGCCATGTGCCCCGTCAGGCAGACGAATGAGAAGCGGAACCTGGTTCATCATCTGCTCCATATCCAGCTCGGACAGCTCGCGTCCTAACCACTGCTCATAAGCGCTCTGATCTTTAATGGAGTTGTCATGGTCGCCATAGATGATGAGAATGGTGTTATCCCACAATCCCTGCTGCTTCATCTGCTCGATCAATTCGCCGAAGGCTTCATCGACATAATGAATCGAGTTCAAATAATCGCCAAGCATCGTGCCTTCAAGTTCCCCGGTATCCAGCTTGCGATGAGGCTCGGGAAGCCTGTATGGGTGATGGCTGGTCAATGTAATGAGAAAAGAGTAAAAGGGCTGCTGAATCCCCGACATCATCTCAAGGGATTGGGAGAAAAAAGCTTTGTCACTCAGCGACCAGCCCAACGTTTCGGTTAACTCGTAATCCTTCTTGCTGAAAAAGCGATCATAATCCATGGCGGCATACACGGTCTGCCGATTCCAGAAGCTGCTCTCATAGGCATGAAACACATTGGCGGCGTAGCCGTGTTCCTTCAGAATTTTCGGCAGAACATCGTAGCCTCGATCCGGATACCGTGTAAATACAGAGCCGGCGGACAACGGCAGCAGCGAGCTCTGGGTCACAAAATCCGCATCCGATGTGCGCCCGAGCGCCGTCTGGTGATAGAACTGGCTGTAGTACAGACTTTCTTCCATCAGCTTGTTCAGATTTGGCGTAATTTCCTGTCCGTTCACGCTTTGCCCGATGACCGCATTCATCAAGGCCTCGGTCTGTATCATCATGACGTTGCTGCCCCTATATTTGCCGAACAGGTCGTTCAGCTGTGCCCGGTTCGAACGGCGGCCATCCAGCCACTGCTTCACCTCTGCGATCTGTTCTTCCGACAAGCCCGGTTGGCCTACCAGATGATCCCGGCTGTAGCGGTACATGTCATAGCCATGAAAGGCGATGAGTCCGGTAACATTGTACAAGGTGACGTTCCACCAATTGCCGGCGAACAGCCCTTTGGCCCAGGTGTCGGAGGCTTTTTGGATCGGGAAGAAGGTCATGCATCCGCCCAGAATCAGCACGGCGGTTCCTGCTGCGGCGCGAGCAAGTCTGCGGTTTCTTCTGCGGCGGCGGTCGACAGGGGAATCGTAGCCCACACTGAGTTGGGGATTCTTCTTCCTGCGGAACAGAATCATGATCGCGACAGGGATCACGAGAATCCAGTCCAGGAAGAAGAGGATATCCCCCGGTTCCAGCAGCGTCCCGATGCTCCCGCCAAGCGAGCTGACTTGTCCTGCCTGCATCAGCACCGGTACGGTAATGAAATCATCGAAATACCGGTAAAACACAAGGTCGGCGTAGATCAGCCCGGTCAGAGCCAGATTCAGCAGGGTCAGTGCAGCAAGCCTTCCTTTTGGCGGCAGCCATAGTGTCCAGAATGAGACGAGCAGCAGCGAGCCGACAGCGATGATATAGTCGGCCCTGTCCATGTTCATATTAGCGAGCTGCAGATTGGTATGCATCCACACCAGCTTGTACAGCATCAGCACAAGAAACAGGATATACCAGGTATACCGGTAATGCAGCCAGCCCACGGAGCGAGCTGGGCCTCCGCTTGATATTCGCACTGGCATTGTGATCAAACCTCCCTTATGCAACCATCGGTTCCCAGCGTTATGTGCATTCGACTTATCGAGGAGGGAGCGGTCCAAGATATTGATAGTATTGGCATTCAATCCGGCCGTTGAACAGCTTCCGCCGCTTGTCGGCCTTGCGTCCGAAATAATGCTCGAACTGCTTCGTCGGGCTCAGGGCAAAAAAGGACCAGGACGGCAGCTGCTGCAGCGTCATGCCGAGCTGCCGGATCAGGCGTTCGACCTCGGTTTTCTCGCTCAGCCGCTCTCCATACGGAGGATTGGTAATCAGGCAGCCATATTCGCCTTCCGGCACCGCTTTGGACGCCGGGAGAACCTTGAAATCGATCTCGCCGGCCAGACCGGCGCTTTTGGCAGCGGCCTTGGCGACTTCAATCGCCTTCGGATCGATGTCGCTTCCGGCGATGAGCAGCGGAATGTCGTCCTTTACCGCATCGAACGCCTCTTCGCGGGCCTCCTCCCACAGCTTGTCCCCGATCATACCCCAGTGCTCGGAGGGGAAGGAGCGGCGAAGTCCAGGCGCAATGTTCCATGCCATCAGAGCCGCCTCGATCAGAATCGTGCCTGATCCGCAGCACGGATCATACAGCGGACGATGCGGGCCCCAGCGGCTCAGCTGAAGCATGGCCGAAGCCATCGTCTCTTTCAGTGGCGCTTCGGTCACCAGCTTCCGGTATCCGCGCTTATGCAGAGCGGGGCCTGTCGTATCCAGCGTCAGCAATGCGCGATCCTTGAGCAGCGAAATTTCGATCAGGTAGCGGGGACCGTCCTCGGGAAACCATTCCGTGTGATAGGACTGCTTCAGTTTCTCTACGATTGCTTTTTTGACGATGCCCTGACATGCAGGAACGCTGCTGAGCTGGGACTTATGCGATCTGCCTTCCACGGGAAACTCTCCGTCTGCCGGGATCCACTGCTCCCACGGGAGCGCCTTCGTTCCCTCGAACAGCTCATCAAAGGTGACGGCGTTGAATTCTCCCATCTTGACCAGGATGCGGTCCGAGGTGCGAAGCCACAGGTTGCAGCGGCAAATATCGATCAGATCTCCGGAAAAGGTGACTCTCCCGTTCTCCACTTCCATATCGGTGTATCCGAGCTCTTTCAGCTCGCGCGCTACGACAGCTTCCAATCCCATTGGGGCTGTGGCGATTAATTGTAATTGTGGCATTGATGAAGTCAACTCCATTAACATAATTACGGCGGTAAGGTCGCCGGTTCAATCTCTATAGTATAGGCGATTGCATTATTCAAGACAATTGTCATATGATAGACCACGAGTGAACGGCTTGGACGACGCATTCGGCGCGGTAATATTAGATTAGAAGGAGGGTTTCCCTTTGTTGATCGAAGCCCATGATTATGTTAACCAATTATACCCGGAAGATGAGGAATTGCTGCAGGTTCTGGAGGCCATCAAAGAACACGGCATGCCGGAGGTGTCTGTAGCGCCTGCCTACGGGAGGCTGCTCACCCTGCTTGTCCAGCTGGCGGGGGCACGAAGCGTGCTGGAGATCGGGGCGCTGGGCGGTTACAGCGGCATCTGTCTGTGCCGGGGTCTTCCCGAAGGAGGAAGGCTGACTTCGCTTGAGCTGAAGGAGGAGTACGCCGCCCTGGCTGGCAGCCATCTGGAGAAGGCTGGCTTCAAAGACCGGGTGGAATATCGGATTGGCCCTGCTGCGGAATCTTTAGCCGGACTGAAGCGCGAGGGACGGACCTTTGATTTTTTCTTCATCGATGCGGATAAGGAGAACTACCCGCTATACCTGGATTATGCGATTGAGCTGGCGAATCCGGGAGCGCTGATTGCAGGAGATAACTGCTTCCTGCGCGGCAGAACCCTCAATCCGGATAAGAATGGTCCCTCAGTGCAGGCAGTACGCCACTTCAACGAGCGGATCGCGACAGATCCGAGGCTGGTGAGCACGCTGCTTCCCGCCTACGACGGGCTCATTCTTGCGCGCGTGAAGTGAACAGCCCGGGTGGAATGCACGGCTGATGGTCCTATAATTGAAAAAGCGATGCACCCTCGGTTCAGGATGCATCGCTTTTTTGCCATTTCATTATAGTTCGCGGATTACCGGAACTTCGGTGCCGGCTTATGCGCGAACAGCTTGATTTTCACCCAGATCATATTCAGAATGAGCAGACTGCCCGAGATGAGGAACAGGCCCTCAATGCCGATGAATCCGGATAGGAATCCGCCGATGACCGCCCCAAGCATATTGCCCAGCGCCAGCGCGCTTGTGTTGAACCCGAAGGAGCGGCTTTCCATGCCATCGGGCGTGTAGGAACGAATCAGCGCGTTTACGCTCGGCAGCAATCCGCCCATGAATACCCCCATCATAAACCGGACAACGATCAGCTGCCATACCTCCTGCACGAACGCCTGCGGGATGAGTGTCAGTCCGGCACCGATCAAGGAATAGGTGAGAATGCGATGCGCACCGAGCTTGTCGCTCAATCGGCCCAGGATCGGTGAAGCGATCATATTGGACAAACCCGTGACGGCCACAACGAAGCCGGCCCATAATGCGATGCCCTCTGCGGTGCCGTGCAGCTTCTGGACATACAGCGGCAGGAGCGACATCGGGCTGATCATGGCAAACTGCAGCAGAAACGTAACGGCGAACAAGGCCGGAAGCTGCGGAATATGACTGAGTTCTCTAAGCCCGGCAAGCACCGAGGTTTGCGGTGTGTGGGCAGCCTCTTCCCGGTCGAAATTTTCTCTAACCATGAACAGGGCAAGCAGGGAAGCAAGGAAGATCAGTCCTCCCGTAATGAAAAAAATAGGCCGATATCCGACCCAGCCTGCCATCAGACCGCCGATGAGCGGGCCGAGAATCGTTCCGGCTACTTGACCCGACTGCATGATGCCCATGGCGAAGCCCATGCGGTTTTTTGGGGTGGTGCCCGATACGAGCGAGATCGCTGCCGGATTGAAGCCCGAGATCGTTCCGTTCAGCAGCCGCAGTGCCAGCAGATGCCACGGGTGTGTGGCAAATCCCATACAGCCAATGACAATGGCCATTCCGAACCCGGAGCGCAGCAGCATGATTTTACGTCCATACTTATCGGCGACCTTGCCCCATATCGGCTGGAAAATGAACGATGTTAAAAAGTTGGCCGCAAAGATTAACCCCGCCCATACCCCGATGGTCCGATCGCCGGTCACATTCAGGTCCTGTGCCAGATACAAGGTTAGGAACGGAGTAATCATCGTCATGCCGGAATTGACCAGGAACTGTCCGAACCACAGCACGATAAGATTTACTTTCCAACTGCTCAATGTTCTCCTCACACTCCTTTCTCAGATGTCTTCTCCGAACACCAAGCGATAGACATTTCGAGAGAACACGAAAAACGCCGTTCCTCCAGTATAACATATTTCAACAAATACATATGATGACAATGTCATAAGATTGTCATGCGATTTTCATAGGATATCCATGTTAGACGGTTGTTACCTACTTTTAAAAAGGGCATAATGATGAAAGGAACTTTTATACACAATGATGGGGGCCTAATGATGACCTATAACGACCAGTTTATTCGAGCCTGCCGCAAGCAGCAGGTGGACCGTATTCCCGTTTGGTACATGCGGCAAGCCGGCCGCTATGACCCGGAATATCGAAAAATCAAAGAGAAATACTCCTTGCTTGAAATTTGCAGCCAACCCGAGCTAGCGGCAGAAGTGACCATGATGCCGGTTCGGAAGCTGGGTGTCGACGCTGCGATACTGTATTCCGACATTATGAATCCGGTGGCTTCCATCGGGATCGATTTTGATATCGTCAAGAATATCGGCCCTGTCATCGACAATCCGATCCGCACGGCGGCCGATGTCGAGAAGCTGCGGCCGATTGATGTGGAAGGCGACCTGGGCCATGTGCTGGAAACGATCCGCATCCTCGACAAGGAGCTTGAGGTGCCACTAATTACGTTTGCCGGTGCACCGTTTACGATCGCGAGTTATCTGATCGAAGGCCGACCGTCGAGAAACTATCTCCGCACCAAAGAGATGATGTACAGCGAGCCGAAAGTATGGTTTTCCTTGATGGAGAAGCTCGGCGATATGGTTATTACTTATTTGAAGGCGCATATCGCAAACGGAGGCAAAGCGTTCCAACTGTTTGACAGCTGGGTGGGAGCGCTCTCTCCGCAGGATTTCCAAACGTACGTATTGCCTACGATAGAACGTATTTTTGCCGAACTTCAGGAATTGAATGTGCCGAAGATTTATTTTCCGGGTGTAAGTTCTGGCGAGCTTCTGCCTACACTTACCCAGCTTCAAGCCGATGTAATCGGTCTGGACTGGAGGGTGTCCATCACGGAGGGCCGCCGTCGCTTGAATCATCAGTACGCGGTTCAGGGCAATCTCGATCCGACGGTGCTGACCGCCCCGATGCCGGTGATCCAGCAGTATGCCAAGGACATCATCGATCAGGGAATCCTGGAGCCTGGATTTGTGTTTAATCTGGGACATGGATTGTTTCCGGAAGCCTCGCTGGACAAGCTGCGTGAGCTGACGGGCTTTATTCATGAATATTCGGAAACGGCGCTGAAGGCTGGCGCACACGAGCTGCGTTCCTAATCGGTTCTTGACGCGAGCATCATCTAAATCAGCAGAAGAGGTGAATGGAATATGAAATCCAGAATCGGCGTATTGGTCATGTCATACGGTACACCGGAAAGCATGGAAGGAATCGAAAGCTACTACACCCATATTCGCAGAGGAAACAAGCCTTCGGAGGAGCAGCTAAAGGAGCTGACCGAGCGTTATGAGGCCATTGTCGGAGGGGTATTCCCGCTTCGGGAAAATACCGACCGTCAGGTTCAAACGCTGCAGGAGACGCTGAACGTTGATCCGCGGGCGGTTGATACGGAGTTTGTATGCTATCAAGGCTTGAAGCATGCGTCCCCGTACATCGAGGACGGCGTGGAAAGCATGGTGCGAGACGGGATCACGAAGGCGGTTGGCATTGTGCTGGCCCCTCATTACTCGATCATGAGCATCGGATCTTATATAAAACGAGCGCAGGCGAAAGCGGATGAACTTGGACTTGAGATTTCGTTTGTGGAGAGCTATCATCTGCATCCGAAGCTGATCGAGGCGTTCGCCGACCGGGTATCGGCCAAGCTGAACCAGTTCGAGGAGGCGGGCGCAGACCGTGACAGTGTCAGAGTGCTGTTCAGCGCCCACAGTTTGCCGGAGCGGATCTTGTCGATGGGCGACCCATACCAGGATCAGCTGCTCGAAACGTCCAAAGCCGTTGCCGACCAAGCGGGAGTCAAGCAGTGGCAGTTCACATGGCAGAGCGCAGGCCGCACCGCCGAGCCGTGGCTCGGTCCGGATATTCTGGACACGCTGCAAAATCTCAACAAGGAGCAGGTGGAGGATGTGCTCGTCGCACCGGTCGGATTCGTGTCAGACCATCTCGAAGTGCTGTATGACCTGGACATTGAAGCGAAGAGCGTGGCTAAAGAGATGGACATGCGGCTTATGCGCATTGACTCGCTGAACAGCGATCCGCTGTATATGGAGGCGTTAAGCGATTCGGTCATTACGCTGCTGGCTGAGACGCAGGAGCAGTAATATTTGATAAGCCCAATATTTAAATAGGTTTGCCAATAAAGAACTCCCCGGCGATGACGGGGGGTTCTACTCTTTGAAGAGAAGCTGGTATAATGGAAAAGGCGTTACGAAAATGATGTGAAAAAAATGAATATTTTCAAGGAGTGAACGATGCAACTGTCGCGTACGGAGAAGAGCAAGGCCGAGAAGAAGGCCCATCGTGAGCGAGGCGGCAGGGTATGGATGTTTTTGAACTTATTGTTGATCATACTGATCGCTGCCTTGCTTGTATATTATTTTGTGCTGCAGGAGCCGCAGGCGGAAGAGGGACCTGCGTATCCGGCAACCGGCATGACGGAGGACGGAGCCGACGACCACGGAGCGAGCAGCCATGAAGCGTCAAGTGACGAGGAGCCTCCGCCGGAGCTGCCGCCGGAAGGTGAAGGAAATCCGCCGCTGACGGATGAACCGGACGCTTCTTCTGAAGGAAATGAGAACATAGAAGAGCCGGATTCGCCGAGATCGGTGGTCATGAGTTTTGCTGGAGACACCCTATTTTCCGGCAAGGTGGAAGGGATGCTCCAGGAGCACGGTTATGATTATCCTTATCGCTATCTGGGAACGACATTTCTTGATGATGATCTGACGGTTCTGAATTTGGAGACACCGGTGACGGTAAGAGGTGTTCCGGCCAACAAGCGCTATGTGTTCAAGTCCTCCCCGGAAGCGCTGGGCCCTATGCGGGAGGCAGGCGTTGATGCGGTTAACCTGGCCAACAATCATATTCTGGACCAGGGCGTGGACGGCTTGCTGGATACGCTGCAGCATTTGCAGGAGTATGGCATTGATTATGTCGGCGCCGGGAAGAATGCACAGGAAGCTTACAGTGCCCGTTATTTCGAATTGAACGGGATGACCGTGGCGCTGCTTGGATTCAGCAGGGTGCTCCCGGAAACGAGCTGGTACGCTCTGGATGACAGGCCCGGCGTAGCCGGGGCCTATGATCATGTGCTGCCTCAAGTGGTTGAAGCCATTGGGGAAGCGCGGGAGCGTGCCGATCTGGTGGTGGTGATGGCGCATTGGGGCGAGGAGCTGAAATTCCGTCCGAACGATAACCAGCTGATGCTGGCGCGCGCCTTCATTGATGCGGGAGCCGATCTGTGTATCGGCGGGCATCCGCATGTGCTGCAGGGGCTGGAACGCTATAACGGGAAATGGATTGCTTACAGCACTGGTAATTTTATTTTTACGAAATCAACGAACCCGGATACTTGGAAGACCGCGGTGTTCCAGGCTACCTGCACGGACAAGGGCGATTGCGACATGAAGCTGATCCCGTACCGGACAGAGGTGGGGCAAGTGATTCCGCTTGAGGGCGATGAGGCGCTTGCGCTGCTGCAAGAGGTTCAGGAACGCTCGATCGGCGGGATTCAGATCAAGCCAAGTGGTGAGGCTGTTCCAGGCCCGTAAACATATTTCGAAGTATGCAGGGAGGTCCCCCATGAATAATTTATGTGTGGCTCACCGGGGTTTCTCGGGCAAAGCGCCTGAGAATACGCGGGCGGCGATTCAAATGGCGATGGATGAGCCGTTTGTGGAATGGCTGGAGATTGATGTGCAGATGACCCGAGACGGTGTGCCTGTTGTCATTCATGATTTCAGTGTAGACCGCACCACGACCGGGCGGGGGAAAGTGAAGGATCTGACCTGGCAGGAAATACGGAAGATGGACGCCGGGATTTGGAAGGGGCGGCAATTCGCTGGAGAGCAGATCCCCTCCCTGGATGAGGTGCTGCAGCTGGTCAAAGGGCGTCTGAAGGTGAACATTGAGCTGAAGACGAGCGGGAATATGTATCCCGGGCTGGAGGAGAAGGTGCTCGCGTGTGTTGAAACGCATGACATGCTGTCTGACATTGTGCTGACCTCGTTTGAGCCGAAGGCTTTGGTCACGGCGAAGGAGCTAGAGCCGAAGGTGCGGACCGGCCTCATTATCGACAGCCACCCGCGCAATCTGTTGTCGCGGCTCAAGCGGATGAAATGCACGTTTCTGTCCATCGGTTACTCGCATCTGGACGCTGCCTTTGCAGCCGATCTGGTGAAGAACGGCATTACGCCGATGGCCTGGACCGTGGATGATCCGAAAGTGATGAGATCCTTGGCCCGCATGAACCCGGAAATTATGATCTGTACGAACCGCCCCGATACGTGGGGCCAAATATTTATGAGCAAACTTGGGCAGAAGATTTCGTTCTGGCGAAGAATATGGAGAGGATGGGCGTAAAGAATGAGTACATTCATCAGAAACGTGTATTGTGTGGGGCGAAATTATCGTCTCCATGCCGAAGAGCTAGGCAATGCCGTACCGGAGTCGCCGATGATCTTTATGAAGCCGACGCATGCGGTGGTTCCGCTGGATGGAGCGGTGCTGGATCTGCCGCTAAACCGGGGCAGCCTGCATTTTGAAGGCGAATTGGTCATTCGTGCCGAACGCGAGTATAAGCCGGGAATGAAGGTTGAGGAACTGGTGGAGAGCATGGCGCTTGGCATTGACTTTACGCTGCGCGACGTCCAGGATGTGCTGAAGAAGAAGGGGCATCCATGGACGGCGGCGAAGGCGTTCAAATCGTCTGCGCCTCTGACGGATTTCGTGCCGTTCCCGGGTGTGGATAAGCTGAATGAAACGGATTTTACCGTTATGAAGAACGGGCAAGAGGTACAGAGAGGCAATGCGAAGGATATGATTTTCTCGCTGCAGACGATCATTAATCATATCGGGGCATTCTATGGCATTGGCGAAGGGGATCTGATCTTTACCGGTACGCCTGCCGGTGTCGGTCCTGTAGAGAGCAACGATGTGTTTGAGCTGTTCTGGGGAGAGAGCAGGCTGGGACGCTGCCAGATCGGATAGACATCGCATATCGAGAAGAGGAATCAGATGGGAGGATGAGCCGTGGACTGGTTGATCGGGGCCGCAGGTGCCGCGGCAGTCGCCGGAGCCGCTTATTGGAAAGAATCGCTGTCGAAATCCGGAGCGATCGCAGCGCTGGTGATGGGTACCATCTATTACGGAGCAGGGAACATGCTGTGGTTTGGGATCCTGCTTCTTTTTTTCATTACCTCGACGCTGCTGTCGCGGTTTCGCTCGGCCCGAAAGGCCGACCTTGAGAAATCATACGCGAAGACGGGCCGCAGGGATGCCGGACAGGTGCTGGCGAACGGCGGTCTCGGCATGCTGCTGTGTCTCATCCATTACTGGAGCCCGGGCGAGGTATGGATATGGCTGTTCATCGGCGTGATGGCTGCGGTGACGGCGGATACCTGGGCAACGGAAGTTGGCAGTCTCAGCCGAAAGCCGCCGCGCTCGATTCTCAGCGGCAAGGTGCTGCCGGCGGGGACGTCAGGCGGCGTATCCTGGCTCGGATCAGCAGCTGCGGCGCTCGGCGGTCTCATTATCGGCCTGGGCGCCTATGCATTTGCGGCAGTCGCCGGGATGGCCCCGCATCTGGCCGCGTACAGTCTGGCCGGACTGGCGGGCGGGCTTGTCGGGGCTTTCACCGACTCGTACCTGGGCGCGACGGTGCAGCTCATGTACCGCTGCCAGGTCTGCAGGAAGGAAGTGGAGGTGCCGAATCACTGCGGCGCGGCGACGGTGCGTGCAAGAGGCTGGTCAGCGATGAATAACGATGCCGTCAATATGATCAGCTCGCTGCTTGGCGGTGCTGCCGCTTGGGCAGTCGGCTTGCTGATCGCGGGGTAAGTGGGTTGCGGTGCGTATTCACTAGGTCACTGGGCTGTGGAGGCGTGACGGTGGGTACTCATCGGCCATGGAGGTATGTATGGTGCAATATCAAGTGGACTAGTGCGGCGCGATACCCACCAGGCAGGCCAATCTGTGTGCTGTGATCAATGTTCGGAAAACTAATACGTAAGTAGGGATCAGTTACATGAATATTATGACCGTTCAGCAGTTAAGCAAAAGCTATGGAGACAAAATACTGTTTCAGGACGCCTCCTTTGGCATGGAGGATCAGGATAAAGTCGGAGTTATCGGGGTGAACGGAACGGGCAAATCAACCTTTCTCAAGGTGATTGCCGGCCTGGAGCCGGCCGATGCCGGCAAGATTACGATCGGAAACCGGATTCGCGTGCAATATCTAGCGCAGAATCCGGACTTCGACCCGGACAAAACGGTGCTTCAGCAAGTATTCGATGGTGATCTTCCGGAGATGAAGCTTGTCCGCGATTATACGGAGACGATGGAACTGCTGGAGCTGAATCCCGGCAATGCCGAGCTTCAAGAGAAGCTGCTTGCGCTTAATGCGAAGATGGACGAGCTGCAGACATGGCAGTTTGAAAGTGACGCCAAGAGCATCCTGTCCAAGCTGGGAATCCGGTCTTATGATGCCAAAATGGGAGCGCTCTCCGGCGGACAGCGCAAGCGGGTTGCACTGGCTGCTGCACTCATTCAGCCATCCGATCTGCTTATTCTTGATGAGCCAACCAACCATATCGACAACGAATCGGTGGCTTGGCTGGAGCAGTATTTGCAGAAGCGGCGGGGGGCGCTGCTTATGATTACGCATGACCGCTATTTCCTGGATCGGGTAGCCAACGTCATGCTGGAGCTGGATCACGGACGGCTGTTTCGATATGAAGCGAACTACAGCCGATTCCTCGAGCTGAAGGCCGAGCGGGAGGAGCGCGAGGCAGCGGCTGAGCAGAAGCGGCAAAATCTGCTCCGTAGCGAGCTGGCCTGGATACGGCGAGGGGCCAAAGCCCGCACGACGAAGCAAAAGGCCAGAATCGAACGCTTCGAGAAGCTCAAGGATCAGGAGCTGGTTCACCAGTCCGGGGAACTGGATGTGTCCGTGGCATCCTCGCGCTTGGGACGCAAAATTGTGGAGCTGGAGCATCTGCATAAGCAGGCGGATGAGAAGGTGCTGATTCAGGACTTTTCCTATATCGCCGTTCCGGGGGACCGGATTGGCATCGTCGGCCCGAACGGAAGCGGAAAATCGACGCTTCTGAACATGATTGCCGGGAAGCTGCAGCCAGATAGCGGCACGGTTACGCTGGGGCCAACGGTGAAGCTGGGCTATTTTACACAGGAGCATCAGGAGATGGACGACACCCAGCGCGTTATTGAGTATATCAAGGACGAGGCGGAGGTGGTCCGGACGGCGGACGGAACGCCGATTACGGCTGCGCAGATGCTTGAGCGCTTCCTGTTCTCCCCGACGATGCAGTGGACGCCGATTGCCAAGCTGTCGGGAGGAGAGAAGCGCAGGCTATACTTGCTGCGCGTGCTGATGAGCGCACCGAACGTGCTGCTGCTCGATGAGCCGACCAACGATCTGGATATCCAGACGCTGTCGGTGCTGGAGCAGTATCTGGACGAGTTCCCGGGCGTGGTCATCGTCGTTTCCCATGACCGCTTCTTCCTGGATCGTACCGCGGACAAAATCTGGGCCTTCGAAGGCGACGGGAAGGTTAGGGTCCATGTCGGAGCTTACACCGAATATGCGGAATGGATCGCAAAGTTTGGGAGCTCGGCGGAAGATCAGGCGAAGGGGACCCGTCACGTTGCGGGCGCAGCCGGTTCGGCCCGCGAATCGGAAGCCTCGGAGCCGGGACAGCATGACCGGCCGGGTCCATCCGGGCAAGGAGCCAGGGAGCGATTGAAATTCAGTTACAATGAGCAGCGTGAATATGAACAGATCGACGACAGAATAGAGCAGACCGAGCGCAAGCTGCAGGACATCCTGCAGGAGATGGAACAGGCAGTCAGCGACGCAGCCCGCCTTCAGGAGCTGATGCAGGCGCAGCAGGAGACGGAGGCCGAGCTGGAGCATCTGATGGAGCGCTGGACGTATCTGAATGAACTGGCAGAGAAAATTGAAGCCCAGCGAAATACGTAAATCTGGAAGCTTTATCTTTACCAGTAAAGCACCCACCATGGACAATTCCGGAGTCTAAGGACTCCCGAAATATAATAAAGGAATTTTGGCGCTATTTCCGGCAGATTTGATTCATGTCTGGCGAGGAAATAGCGCCATTCTCTTTTTCTTGGGTGACTTATGACCGGATCAATGACCATGCAAATTTGATGGGCTTGTCACAAAACAGCGAATTCAAGTTGTTATATAAATGTAAACAGCAAAGGAGGTGAGCTTCTTGCATCCTGTAATCCCCGGGGAAGCTATGGACAAGAACCAAAAAATCGAATGGCTTATAGAGCGGGTTAAGGCTGGAGACAAGGAGGCCTATGCTCCAATTATTCGCCAGTTTGAACGGCAGATGTACACGTATTGTTATTATATTCTGCGAAATCACGAAGAGACGGAGGATGCGGTTCAGGAAATTTTTATCAGGGCCTATACTAATCTTCATCAGTACAGCAATCAAGTATCCTTTTCTGCCTGGTTATACAAGGTAGCCTACCATCATCTGATCAATATAAAGAAGAAACAGGGCCGAATTGTAAAACTGATTGAGCGCTGCCAAGAACAGCATACGGTACAGGATATTTCCCCGCATCAGTCGGCAGTTGAGGAACTATTAACGTATCTCACAGCAGAGGAGCGTCACATTCTACTGCTCAAATCGGTAGAGGAATACCATTTTGAGGAGATTGCAGAAGTGATGGGGATCAAGCCCGCGACCTTGCGCAAGAAGTATGAGCGAATACGCAAAAAGTTGATGGCAAAAGCAAAAGAAAAAGGAGTGTTGGCCCATGGTACATTTGCCGAATCGCATGGAATCCGCTGAAATGGAGGACATCGAGCGGATGATCCGCCATTCGTCGATGCCAAGAGAAAGCATGAGTACAAAAATTATGAATCGAATAGGAGAGATGGAAATGAGCAGAACAAGTAACAAGGCTTCAAGACAAGGGAAAATGTGGAAACGTACTATCGTGGCCGCTACGGCAGCCGCAGTTCTCGGAGGAGGGATTATCGGTTCCGGCTTCGTGTCCCCGGTGATGGCAGATGCTCTTAAGCAGGTTCCGGTGTTCGGTACGCTCTTTAAAGGCACCTCAGAGGAAAGCGTGAAAGCCGCTTTGGATCAAGGAATCGTCAGTGATCCGAATATGAGTGTAACGCAGGATGGCGTAACGCTGAAATTGAGCGATCTGCTGTATGACGGAACGAGATTGTCCTTTGTGCTGGACCGGGAAGGGGTGGACCTTGAGGGAACGGTCGCACCTTTAAGCGAAAGGGAAAAGCCTGAAGACGAAATGCCAAAAGGGTATATTAAATCGGCAGGAACGACGATACTTATCGACGGCAAAGAATTCAAGTTCAGTGAAGGGGGAGCCAGTACAGGCAGCTTTGGAGATTACCCTCTTCGAGATAATGCTTACCGCGCAGAGTGGCAGTTAAACGACAAAGCAGCTTGGGGCAATGAATTTGAGCTGACGATTCGGGTCGAAGTGACGGGCGTTGATGAAGCCTTCGAATTCAAGGTTCCGGTGAAAATCGAGAACGATGCCATGTTGCTCAAGCCGAACGCTACCCAAAGTTATGAGGGTTTCAGTTACACAGTCAAACAGATTTCCCTCACGCCGGTAACGACCCAGCTGGTCATCGACAGCACTGGGATGGTGCCAAGATCCGTGGAACAAACCGGCGATTTGATCGCCAGCATGATGTATTACGATATTGTAGATGAGGAAGGCAATCTGTTAACCCACGATAAGTTCGGATATTTCAACAGTGAGCCAAAAACGGAATACCATGTTGATCAGCTGTACAGTCCGGTTAAAGGGACGCCGAAGCAACTTACCATTAAGCCGTTTACACTTACAGTAAACAAAAAGGATTGGAGCGTTGTTGGCCAAGGTAAAGATAGCTATGGCGACAAAACGTACATTAAGGAATTGGAAATGACCATTCCTGTTATAGAATAAGAAAAAGGCGGTTCTCGAGAATAATTTCGAGAACCGCCTTTTTGTCCAATTGCTGGACAGCGTCTCCAACGTCCGAGCCCATGTCAATCTCTGGTCTATAGGTTGTCAGAAGGTTTCATTCATATCTCGGTCCATCGGGTACTTTCATAGTATCGAGCTCAGGGCTCAGGGATGCGGCCTGCTATTCAGCTACATACGCGGCGAGCAAGCGGGTCGTGTTCAGCACAGCCTGCTTGTGCGTTCGCTCCATCGCGTGCGATGCGTGCACGCCCGGACCGATCAGCGCGGCCCGGATATTGCTTCCGGCGGAGAGGGCTGCCGAGGCATCGGAGCCGTAGTTCGGGTAGACGTCGACCGCGTACGGTATGCCTTCTTGCTCTGCCAGACGGATCAGGCGAGAAGTCATTTCATAATCATAAGGGCCTGAGGAATCCTTGGCACAGATCGATACATCGGTCTCCTTGCAGCTGAGATCATCGCCGATGCATCCCATATCCACCGCAATCATCTCGCTGATATCGGATGGAATATAGGCGGCGCCGTGCCCAACTTCCTCGTAGTTGGAAATGAGAATTTTCACGTGATGGCGCGGGCTCCAGTTGTCCCGCTTCATCGATTCCAGCAGACCGAAGAGGGCAGCTACGCTTGCCTTGTCATCCAGATGCCGGGATTTGATGTAGCCGCTTGGCGTGATGACCGGCCGGGCATCGAAGGAGATAAAGTCACCGACGCCGATGCCAAGCTTCTTCACATCATCAGCGTTCTCAACCTGCTCGTCTATTCGGACCTGCATATGGCTTTCCTCACGTTCAAATGTGCGGGCATCGTTGAAGACGTGGACAGACGGCTTCGTTGTCATAATCGTTCCGGTGCATACCTTGCCGGCGCGGGTGTGGATTTGGCAATATTCGTTCTCGATGCTGTTCATCATGAAGCCGCCGACGCGGGTCAGGCGGAGCGTGCCGTCGGTGTTGATCGAGCGAACCATCGCGCCTAGCGTGTCCACATGGCTGCTGAGACCGATGGTTCGGCTGCCATCGGTGCCAGGAACGCTTAGAATAGCACCGCCTTTCTCGTTATATTGAAAATCGATGCCGAGCTTTGCTGCCTCTTGCTCAATGCGTTTCATAATATGGGCGGTATAACCGGTCGGGCTCGGGGTGTCCAGAAGCTCGGTCAGCAAACTCAAAATATAATCTTCATTCGGCTGGATAGACATAGAGAAAACTCCTTTAATTCAATTCGTGTTTTTTGTTTAGGTCTGCTACTTGCTTTCTTCCGGTGCGCGGTCTGATTCACTGTCCTGTGACTCGGCCTCGGTCTCCCTTTGCGGAATTTCAGGTGTATATCCTGTGACCTCCTGAATATGTATGAGCTGTCCGGCCAGGGATTTGATCTCCTTCTGCATCTGATATTGGCGGTATATCCCGTAAGAGCCGACGATGATCCCCCCGATCAATGTGCAGCCGATAATGAGCAGAATCAGCGGGATCGAAACCTTGGCGAACAGCAGATTGACTTGCACCGGATCCACATTGATCACGGCAAAAATGGCCGTCAGCAGTGCGAATATTAGCCCTGCGATCAGTGACCATTGCATTTTCATATGGACACCTCCTTCCACAACAGTATAAAATCCCTTGCCGCCATGGGGCAAGGGATTTTATGGAGCATGTCGTACCGGCCGCCTGGCAGGTACGAATTATCGGGTCAGCTCTTCCATCTGACGGATAATGTCTTCGAACACGCTCATCGCTTCGCGAATCGGTTCCGGCGAAGACATGTCAACACCGGCTTTTTTCAGAATGTTGATGGAATAATCGCTGCCCCCGCTCTTCAGGAAGCCAAGGTAGCGGTCCACAGCAGGCTGGCCTTCTTCAAGAATTTGCTTGGAGAAGCTGGTCGCTGCCGAGAATCCGGTAGCATATTTGTACACGTAGAAGCTGGTGTAGAAATGCGGGATACGCGCCCATTCCATCGCGATTTCTTTATCGACCGCCATGCCTTTGCCGTGGTACTTCACGTTCAGATCATAGTAAATGTCAGACAGATCCTGAGCTGTCAGCGATTCGCCGCTTTCGGCCCGGTCATGCACAAGCTTCTCGAATTCGGCAAACATCGTTTGACGGAACACGGTTGTACGGAACTGATCGGCATAGTAGGTGAGCAGGTACATTTTTTGCTTCAGATCGGTTGCGTTTTTCAGCAGGTAATCCATAAGCAGCGCCTCATTGGTTGTCGAGGCCACTTCCGCGAGGAAGATCGTGTACTGCGCGTCCCGGTATTTCAGGTTCGTGTCCGAGTAGAACGAGTGGAGCGCGTGACCCATTTCATGGGCAAGGGTGAACATGCTGTTCAGATTGTCCTTGTGGTTCAGAAGCACATATGGGTGGGTACCGTATGCGCCCCAGCTGTATGCGCCGGTCCGTTTGTTCTCGTTCTCGTACACGTCGATCCAGCCATTGTCATAACCGGCCTTCAGGTTGTTCAAATAATCTTCGCCGAGCGGAGCCAGACCCTCGATGGTCATCTGCTTGGCCTCGTCGTAGGTAATATCCCATTTGTATTCTTCCACCAGCGGTGCGAACAGGTCATACATATGCAGTTCAGCCACGCCGAGCAGCTTCTTGCGCAGCTCCATGTAACGGTGAAGCAGCGGAAGGCTCTCATGGATGGTGTCGATCAGATTCGTGTACACTTCCTTCGGAATGTTGTCGCCATACAGGGACATTTCCAGCACGGAAGGGTATTTGCGAACCCGGGAGTAGAACATGTTCTTGTTCACATTAGCATTCAAGGTCGCCGCAAGCGTGTTCTTCTGCTTGCCATATGTTTCATACACCGCTTTGAATGCACGCTCGCGCACTTCACGGTTCGGATTCTCGAGGAACTGGATGTAGTTTCCGTGTGTCAGCTCGACTTCCTTGCCTTCTTCGTTCATGATCTTCGGAAATTTCATGTCCGCATTGTTCATCATGCCGAAGATCGTCTGCGGGGCAGTAGACAGGTTGCCGACCTGGGCCAGCAGCGCCTCCTCGGTTTTGGACAGGACATGCGCTTTCTCACGCTTCATCTCCGTCAGGGTAAAACGGTAATCCTGAAGGCTCGGATCGGCAATCAGCTTGTCGAGCTCGGCGTCGGACAATGCAAGAATCTCCGGCGTAATGAAGGAGAGCGCTTCGCCGACTTCGACATTGAGTTTCTTGGCTTTCGAAGAAAGAGCTTGGTATGTAGGGTTAGCCGTATCCTCATCATGATGCAGATGGGCGTACACGTATAGCCGCTCGGTATGGTAGGAAATTTCGTCTTCGAGCTCGAAGCAGGATTTGATCGCTTCGGCGCTGTTCAGTTTTCCGTGAAATTCATGGGTGCGCTTCAGCAGTTCGCGGACATTCGCGTAGCTCTCATCCCATGCTTTCTGATCGGCAAACAAATCCTCCAGCTTCCATTTATGCTCAGCGGGAACTTCAGAGCGCTTCAATAATTTTTCCATAGGAATCCTCCTTAGATGATAGGTATGAAATGAAGTTCGGGCGGCTTCCGCTCTCGGAACAGCGGATGAGACAGCGGTACAAGGGATTAGCGTCAGCGCTGCGGCAACGCACAGCACCTTAAAACATCTCATATGGCATCCTCCTAAAAAGTAGCAATCGAGCCATAGTATGCCGCGATATCCGCTGTTTCATCCTTTATTCTTATTTAAGAGGAACCCGAACTTAAGAAACTGTATACAATGAGGTAAAAGGCAAACAGGACCATGACAGCTGCAATGAGGGCCATTCCCCGTCTTAACTGGGTCGGAATCCGATCCCTGTTCATAATCATGATGAACCCGAGGCTAAAGGCCAATATGATGAAAATAACGGCATTTGTGTAATCCATCATCTACACCTGCTTGAAACGGTCCATGATTTGCTGCCATTCCTCTTCCCGTCCTTCGAATTCCTCTTTAGGAAAGCGTTGCTGCACCCACTGCATGAGTGCCGGACGGCTCATAAAGGTTTGTGTATCCTCGCCCCACTGATCGGAAATTTCCCGAAGTACAATGTAGCGTCCCTGGACCTCAACAGTCATCATGTTCCATTTGTCTTTTTTGTATATCTCATGTTTTTTGATCATGTGGCAATTCCTTCTCCGTCTGCGACTTAGGCTTTTGGGTCAATGATAACGCAATGGCGGGTTGAAAAGCAAATGATCTTCCGTTAAAAAATGCTAAAAAACCCGGCATAGGAAAATGACGGATTGCAATGTAGGAAAACATGGGATATAATATGGGTATTCGCCATAGATGGCGGTATTTTTAGGAGGTTGTTCATTTGAAAGGTACAGTTAAATGGTTTAACGCAGAAAAAGGTTACGGCTTCATTTCCGTTGAAGGTGGCGAGGATGTATTCGTACATTTCTCCGCAATCCAAGAAGAAGGCTTCAAAACTTTGGAAGAAGGCCAAGCGGTAGAGTTCGAGATTACAGAAGGCAACCGCGGTCCTCAAGCAGCCAACGTAACAAAACTGTAAGTCAACTCCGAAGCGGAGATCTTATAGAATTACCTAGGCATGGAAGCACAGTTCCTACATGGAACTGTGTTTTTTTGCGTGTAGGGACCCGGTGCGGGTCCAAGCTTGGGGCAATGCCTATAACCGGGGGCGGTCAGCCCCCGATTCCTTCATCATAGACCTGCCCAGGCTTCGCCAGCAGATGGCGGCCGAGGAAGCCGGCAAAAGCCAGCACGGACAACATCGCCGCCAACATGTAGAAGAAGGGGCGTCCGGCATGTTCAAACAGGATGCCGCCAAAGGCGCCGCTGATCAGCCCCGAAGCGCTGGACCAGAAGATGGTGAACAACGCCATGCCGGTCGCCCTGAATTGGAGCGGCATCATCCGCGTAATATACCGGACGGCCGTTACATAGAAGACGCCGAAGGTGATGCTGTGCAGGCACTGCACGGCAAGCACGACGATTGGATCGGCCGCGAGCGCCATCAGCAGAAAGCGCAGTCCAAACATGAGGCTGGCAAAAGCGAGCAGCGGAAGTTCCTTGATGTTGTCGCCGTATTTGCTCAGCAGAAAGAAAATCGGAATTTCGCTCACAGCCGCAATCATGAGCGCCCAGCCAATCAGTCCTTCTCCCGCCCCGAGCTGGGACAGGGTTACCGTGAAGAAGGCCTCGTTCATGCGGTGGGCGAGCGCCAGGCAGAGCGTGCACCCGAAGAACCACAAGAGCTCCCTGGAGCGCAAAAGTCTCAGCAGGTTCGCCGCATTCATGCCTTCGACCTTGTTCATGACCCCGTCTTTCAGCTGAAGGGAGAACAGCAGCGTAAATACGCTGAGCGCAATGCCGATGGCCAGCGTCCAGGACACCCCTTGAGCGCCGATGACATACCCGATCGCGAGTGCAAAAAAAGCGTAGCCGAGCGATCCGAACACGCGAATCACCGTGAAGCTGCGCCCGTAGCGCTGCGCGGTCTGGATGGCCATCGTGTCCGCCAGCGGATAGACCGGATAATAGAAGAAATAGAACAGGCTGATCACGGTGAACACCAGCGCGAAGCCTGACACCTGCCAGAGCAGAAGCAGCAGCACAAGCTGGCCGATCAGCAGCAATGTCAGAATGCGCTTGATCGTACGGTATTTGTCGCTGGCGTAGCTCCAGATCATGTTCGAGAACATCGAGATCAGCGGACCGATAGCATACAGATAGCCGATCTGGGCGCTGCTGAACCCGATGCTTTTGTAATACAAAGGAAAGTATGAGATGACCAGGGCGGTGGAGCCGAATATCGTAAACATAAACGCGCGCAGCCAGTTCTGGTCTGACGCGGCGGGCATCGTTTTCTTGTTCATAAACGAAAGCTTCTCCATATCTTTATTTCAAATGACAACTCCGCTAAGTATATAACATATTGCGTAATGGAGATAGATGAATATATGCCTGTATTCACGATATCGCCGGCGAAATTCCAAAGTCAATGAAGGTTGTTATTTGTGCAAAATGTACGATCATATTATAATTAAGTGTGGTTTGGATAGGTATAAAAGACAACCGTGTGGAGGCAGAGTTCATTGAATGATCAGGAGCTGAGCCGTAAGGTACCGCGCAGCCCGTTTGGGCTGATGAACCGGGTATACAAATTCATATTGCCGGAAGTGCGGATTGAACTGGATAAGTGGCGTCAGGAAGCCGAACGAATACCGGATGAGGAGCTGCGGAGGCAGGCGCTGGCCAGCATCGACACCAAGCGCTTCCACTGTCAAGGGGGAGCGGTCTATGCTGCGGCAAGTCTCCCGGACAAACATATCCTTATTCCGCTCATTGTGGCATACCAGACGATCAGTGATTATCTGGATAATTTATGCGACCGCAGCACTTCTTTGGATCCCGCGGATTTCAGGCAGCTTCATCAATCGATGCTGGATGCCGTCACCCCGGGAAGCGAGCTGGCTGATTATTATTCGCTCCGGACAGAGAAGGAGGATGGGGGATATCTGACCCGTCTTGTAGAGACCTGCCGGAACCGGATTGCAGAGCTTCCTGGATATGAGGCGGCACAGCCCTACATAAGGGATCTGGCTGAGCTGTACACCGATCTGCAAGTGTACAAGCACATCCATCCGCAAGAGAGAGAATCCGCATTGCTGGAATGGTGGTCCCGCCATGCGCACCGGACGCCGCATTTGCGCTGGAATGAGTTTGCAGCGGCAACGGGCTCGACGCTCGGCGTGTTCATGCTGTTTCTGGCCGCCACCGACCCCTTTCTGGATGACGAGGATGCGTCGACCATTCATGGGTCTTATTTTCCTAACGTATGCAGTCTCCATATTATGCTGGATTACCTGATTGATCAGGACGAAGACAGGCTGGGCGGCGATTTGAACTTTTGCAATTACTACGAAGATGCGGATACGATGCTAAACCGTATTGCTTCTATCGTTGAGTGGGCACGGAAGGATGTCACGGCGATCCCCTCGACCCCTTTTCATCGCATGATTATAGAGGGGCTACTTGCCCTATATTTATCCGACCCCAAAGTCAGCGAGCAGCAGCTGGTACGCTCCGTATCCAGGCGCCTGATGAAGAGAAGCCCGATGACCCGGTTATTTTTCTTTGTCAACAGCCGATGGATTCGCAAGCATAAAGTATGAGTCACTTAAGGAGGAATAAGAATCATGTCAGAAATTAAAAAAATCGCAGTTCTTACCAGTGGGGGCGACTCCCAGGGGATGAACGCAGCCGTTCGTGCTGTCGTTCGCAGCGGCTTGTACCATGGGCTGGAAGTGTATGGGGTTCAGCGTGGGTATCAGGGACTTTTGAATAATGATATTTTCAAAATGGATCTGCGCAGCGTCGGAGACATTATCCAGCGCGGCGGAACCATTCTGCAGTCGGCTCGCTGTGAAGAGTTCAAGACGGCCGAGGGACAGCAGAAGGGCGCGGACATTTTGAGACAGAACGGAATTGACGGTCTTGTTGTTATCGGCGGCGACGGTTCTTATCAAGGTGCCAACAAGCTGAGCAAGCTCGGCATCAAGACGATGGGACTGCCTGGCACGATCGACAACGATATTTCATATACGGACTATACGATCGGGTTTGACACAGCGGTGAGCGTTGTGGTGGATGCGGTGAACAAGCTTCGGGATACGATGTCTTCCCATGCCCGTTCGTCTGTGGTAGAGGTTATGGGCCGTCATTGCGGTGACATCGCCCTGCATTCCGGTCTTGCCTCCGGTGCGGAGACGATTCTGGTGCCTGAAGTGGAGTTCAACCTGGATGAAGTGGCTGACCGGATGAGAGAGAACTTCGCAAATGGCAAACGCCACAGCATTATCATCGTTGCTGAAGGTGTAGGCCGCGGGGAAGATATCGTCAAAGGATTGAAGGAACGCCATGCGTCCATCGATGCGCGTGTAACGGTGCTTGGACATATCCAGCGCGGCGGCGCACCGACTCCGTTTGACCGGAACCTGGCGAGCCGTCTCGGTGATTTCGCGGTTCGCAGCTTGATTAACGGCGAGTCGGATAAAGGCTGCGGTATTATTAAAGGAGAGCTGGTGCTCACCGACATCGACAAGGTTGTCAACACGAAGAAGCAGTTTGACATGGAGATGTACAACCTGGCGCTGCGTCTGTCCCAATAATCAGGGACAGCAGCAAGCGCGGTTATACGCTCGAAATTGAAACATACGCCAATAACGAAACAACAAGGTCGAGGACAGGGGCTGATCAGCCCGATCCTCGACCTTGTTGTTTGTTGGCTTGTTAGCCGCGCCGTGCAGCGAAGCGCCGATGACAACCGACGATCGGCGCGGACTGTGCGAATGAGATCAACCTTGGCTTGTGTTCGTGCCGCTGGCCTCGCGCTCGAACTTTCGCTGAACTTTCACCAGCCGCAGCAGCATCAGCGTGGCCCCGACGGCAAGGCCGGTAATGAGTCCGATCCAGTAGCCGAAGGCCTCTAGTTCTGTGAAGTTCGCCAGCACGTACCCAACGGGCAGTCCGATCACCCAATAGGACAGAAACGCGAGCACAAAGGCCACATTTACATCCTTGTAGCCGCGGAGCGCACCCTGTGTCGGGGTTGCGATGGCATCTGAAATCTGGAAGAAAATCGCGAACAGCAGGAACTGCTGAATAAGCGCGATAACCTCCGGCTCGCTCGAATACAGCCCGGCAACCTGACGCCCGGCGACGAGCAGAATGATCGCGGTTGCCAGCGAGAGCAGGACAGCAAGGCCGATGCCGAGCTTGGCATACTGCCGGGCATCCTTCATACGGCCGGAGCCTGCTTCGAACCCGACCACAATCGTCAAGCTCATGCAGATGCTGAGCGGCAGCATATAGAGCGTGGAGGCAAAGTTCATCGCCGCTTGGTGTGCCGCGATCGTCATAGTGTTAAAGCTGCTCATGAGCAGGGTTACCGCAGCGAATACGGCGGTCTCGAAGAAGATCGAGAAGCCGATGGGCACCCCGATTTTCATAATGCCTTTCCACGCGCTGAGCGATGCCTTGCTAAGCTTGCGGAACATGCCGAAATCGGAGAACGGATGAACTCTATGGACGATCAGAATGGTAATCATCAGAACGATCCAGTAGGTGATCGCCGAGGCGACACCCGCGCCTACACCGCCGAGTCTCGGAAAGAACCACAAACCGTAAATGAACATGGCGTTCAGCACCACGTTCACCGGCAGCGAGATCAGCGTAATGATCATGGATGTGCGCGTCTGCCCGAGCGCATCAATAAAGCTGCGCAGTACGGTATAGGCAAACAGCGGGATGATCCCGAAGGAAATGGCCGTTAAATATTCGATTGCCACGCGGTGCACCTCGGGCTCGAGACGCATGCTGTTCAGAATGGAAGGAACAATCGCATAGCCTGCGCCAATGACGATCAGAGCCAGCGCAGCCGAGAGCCAGAGCGCCTGATTCACCTGATAGGGCACTTCCGCTTCCTCGCGCCTGCCCATAAGCTGAGACACGATCGGGGTGATGCCGATCAGAATGCCGCTGAGACCGGTCTGGACCGGAAGCCAGAGGCTGGTGGCGATGGCGACGCCGGCCAAATCAACCGAGCTGAATCGTCCGGACATGTTGGTATCAAAAAAACTGATGGCTGACAAAGCCAGCTGAGTGATCAAGATCGGAATCAAGATAATCGCAAACTGCTTCATCTTGCCGCGCATAGTCGTGGTTTGCAACATTAGAAATAGCCTGCCTTTGATGTAGGATGATGATGAACGAGATGTGCTGCACAAAAAAATCACACTCCCTGCAGTCATCATGGGAGATGAGCTGTAAGGAGCGCTTGGGTCTGAACGTATATGCCGGCTATCGCCGAGCCTCTATTCACGGACATCATATCCATATATCCATGCAAGTTGTGTTCATCGTTTCGTATGCAGCCAGCAATCATCATATCACATTCATTGTTAGCTATCTACCTGATTATTGTTAAAATCGTGAACAGGGAGAGGCGCGAGCACGCGGACGAAAAAAAGCCCGGCCGCCCAAGGCAGCCGAACCTGTCATCGCTTCTTAGTGGTCAACGCCTTCCGTATAACGGTTGGAGGCGTTCCAGAGCAGATATTCGTCCACATTCGTATCCTTCAGTGCCCGGATCTGCTCTTCAATTTCAAATTTCCCATACTTCGTATAATTCCCGCTGCCGAGCCAGCTGGCTGTGAAATCCTGAATCCAGGGCCTGATGATCGGCTTTTTCTCGCCAAGCTCATCCAGCTTCTTGTGCGTATCCTCCATCGAGCCTTTGATGACCTGATACGGCGCCTTGTCCGGCGTTTGTGATCCGTACCAGCCGGCTGAATAATGGCTTGGATACACCATCGGGCTGATGACGTCGACATTTTTGGATATTTTGACAAAATCCTGACCGATGCCTTCCGCTGCCGGAACCGAGGCGGCATAACCGAAGATGTCGACAGACACCCGGATGCCCATCGGGGCCAGCTCCTCGCGCGCGTACTGCACAAAATCCGCTACGACATCGACCCGGGACTGTTCGGTTTTGGTGTACTTGAGGGAATCGGCTCTTTTCTCAAATCCCTCGGGGAAACGGACATAATCGAACTGGATCTCTTTAAATCCCAGCTTGGCCGCTTCTTTGGCGATTTCGAGGTTGTATTCCCATACTTCGCGCTCGTATGGATTGACAAAGCTGTCACCACCGCCATTTTTCCATACGGTGCCGTCGCTCTTCCGGAAGGAGAGCTCGGGATTTTTCTTTGCCAATATCGTATCCTTGAACACAACGACTCTGGCGATCGGATAAATATCATGCTTCTCAAGCCGGTCCATCAGCTGATGGATGTCTTTGATGAAGGGCTGTGAATCCCCAAGCTCAAGCAGCTTCGGATTGTCGGTTTTGTACGTTATGTAGCCCTCGTCATCCTTGATGTCGATCACCATCGCATTCAGCTCGGTGTCGTCGATCAGGTTGATGAGCTGATCCATTCTGGAGCCGCCTGCGCTGTAGGCGGTTACGTAAACGCCCTTCACTTTGGGGGCATCTGCCTGCGGATCGATTTCGGTCGTGTTCTGCTTGACGCCAGGCTTTCCTGGAACCTGCTGCTTGCTTTGGATGACGGCGGAGGTAATGGATGATTGCATGATGGTGGAAAGCGTGTCCTCACGCTGATCTGTCCCCGTTACGCCAAAACCCGATGAGGCCAGGATGATGAAGGCCAAGATGATGTTCATATTATTCCCTCTCCCTTGTGTACGTTCAATCAAATTATAATGGAATGGAAGAAACGAAAAAGAACAGGATTGTTACATTGTACTGTATACTGTGCCGTATGTACTTTGTCTTTAAACGGGGAAATGGTGGTTCAAACGTCAGCCGGGGCGGGTGAGCCATCTGGAGGAAGAAAAAAACCCCCGCGTGGCAGGGAAATATAGAGGCAACAAAAAATGCCGCTACCGCCGGGAACATCCGGACGAATAACGGCATTTTGTAATGCAATCATGCAATTGTACGTGTAAAAATTAGTGAAGCGGAGCTTGGCTCTGGTGCTCACAAAGGCTGTACTGAATGATCTCCAGCGCATCCTCCTGTTCGAGGATATTCAGCCCGTCCCTCAGAACAATCATGGAGTTGAGTTCGTTTTGTCTGAAGAATGGGATCATCTCCGGGAACCACTTCATAACGATCTGTGACAATCTTACCGTTTCCATTTCCATCAAAATCACCCTTTCCTTCCTTGAATGTTAGGTTAGGCAGGACGTCTTCAGTAAAACGGAAAAACAGATAAAAATGGGCCTGGGGATGGTGCCTGGCTCAAGCTTTCTTAAGACTATTGTAGGAACACCGCACCAATATTATACCACAAAATTAACAATTGCTCATCCCTGAGGGGATCAGTTGCGCCTAAATTGTCCCATCACAGCAACGGTTTCGACGACATTCACAAACGCCTCGGGGTCTGTCTCAGTAATGATTCGCCGCAGCTCAGCCAGCTCATAGCGGGTCGTAACGGTCATCAGCATATCTTTTTCCCGATGGGTAAACGCGCCCTCGGTTTTAATCTTCGTGACGCCTCTAGGCCGCTGCAGCAGCTTGCTCAGCAGTGCTTCGGTCTGGTTGGTGACGATAAATACCGTCACTTTGATATGGCTGATATGCAGCAAATCAATCATTTTTCCGCTGACATAGATGGAGACCATCGAGGCCAGCGCCAGATTCCAATCCTGGTCCAGGTAAGCGACAGCCAGGATGACGATCGCATTCAAGGTAACAAGCACGCTTCCGACCGGGAAATCCCGGTACTTGGTCACGAGCGAGCCGATAATATCAAAACCGCCTGTCGAGCCGCCCACGCGGAATGACAACCCGGTGCCAAATCCGACCAGGACGCCCCCGAAGACGGAGGAGAGCAGCATGTCCGTAGCTACAGCCTGTACCGGAATCAACTCCAGGAACAGGGTGGTGACAATAACAGAAAAGATACTCAGCACGACAAATCGTTTCCCGAGCTGAAACCAGCCGGTCACCAGAATCGGGATGTTCAGAACAAAATACATGAGGCTGACGCTGAGTGGTGAAAAATAAGAAATGAGCAGCGCGATACCGGATACGCCCCCGCTGAGAAGGTGGTGGGGGATTAGAAAAAGATTGAATCCGGCCGCGATCACAATCCCTCCAAACAGGATTGCAGCATAGGTCCATAGACGCTTCAACATAGGAATCACCTCCCGGTTATTATGACTTTCTTAAGCTTGATGGTATTCCGGTTTCGTTTTGTGATATAATGTATTGGATATTCTTGAGTAGTTCGTTACAATGAAAACTTTGCAAGGTATCAGGATGATTATACATTATTGCCTGCCATTTACCAGGCGTATGAGAGATATACTTGGTTGCACCATGCAGAAAATCCTGCTGGCCGGGAAAGCCTATAAACGTTACCGCTACTTGAGAATACAGATAAGAAAGTGGGATGCCCACAGATAGAAGGAGTATGAACCTATTGAAAAACTTCGCAGATTTTGGTTTGGAGCCACGCGTGCTCCAAGCGATTACCGAGCTTGGCTTTGAAGAAGCCACGCCGATTCAGGCGCAATCGATTCCTATTGCCCTGACAGGGAAGGACATGATTGGACAAGCACAGACGGGGACCGGTAAAACGGCCGCATTCGGCCTGCCGCTAATCCACAAGATTGCCAAGGAAGAAGAGCGGATCGTCGCTCTCGTTATGACCCCAACCCGTGAGCTTGCCATTCAGGTTGCGGAAGAAATCGGCAAACTGTCCCGTTTCAAAGGCATTCGTTCATTAGCAATTTATGGCGGTCAGGATATCGGCCGTCAGATCCGGGCTTTGAAAAAGAAGCCTCAAATTATTATCGGCACGCCGGGTCGTTTACTTGACCATATCAACAGAAAAACGATTCGTCTTGACGACGTGCAGACGGTTGTTCTGGATGAAGCGGATGAAATGCTGGATATGGGCTTCATGGACGACATCCAGTCGATCCTCAAGCTCGTGCCGGAGGAACGTCAAACGCTGCTCTTCTCGGCCACGATGCCGGCGAACATTCAGAAGCTCGCTTCCCAGTTTCTGAAGGATCCGGAGCATGTATCGGTGATTCCGAAGCATGTTAGCGCGCCGCTGATTGATCAGGCTTATATCGAGGTTCCTGAACGCCAGAAATTCGAGGCGCTGAGCCGGCTGCTGGATATGGAGTCTCCGGAGCTCGCGATCGTATTTGGCCGTACCAAGCGCCGGGTGGATGAGCTGGCAGAAGCGCTCCAGAAGCGCGGTTATTCTGCAGACGGACTTCACGGTGACCTGTCCCAGCATCAGCGGGATACCGTAATGCGCAAGTTCCGTGACGGCAGCATTGACGTTCTGGTTGCAACCGACGTAGCTGCGCGCGGACTTGATGTATCCGGCGTAACCCATGTTGTGAACTTCGACCTTCCGCAGGATCCGGAAAGCTATGTACACCGTATCGGCCGTACAGGGCGCGCGGGCAAGGAAGGAACGGCCTGGTCGTTTGTTACACCACGCGAGATGGATCATCTGTATTTCATCGAGCGCGTGACGCGTCAGCGCATTCCGCGCAAGCCGCTGCCTACGATGGCTGAAGCGATTGAAGGCAAGCAGCGCGTCATCGCCGAGCGTGTGCTTGAAATTATCGAGCAGGGAGAATTGACCGAATACAAAGGTCTTGCGATTCAACTGCTTGAGCAGTATGATTCCGTACAGCTGCTGGCAGCTGCGATGAAACTGCTCACCGGTGACAAGAAGGAATCGGTGGATATCCATCTGACACCGGAAGATCCGATTCGCGCGAAGCGCCGCAAGCCGGACATTCGCAGCGGACGCAAGCCGAGCGGCGGCTATGGCGGACGCAGCAACAGCGGCGGATATCGCCAGAACCGCGAAGGCGGCGGCAACCGCGGAGGATACTCCAAGGGCGGTTACAACCGTGATGGCAACCGCAGCTACGGCAGCCGCGACGGCAACCGCAACAGCAGCGACCGCAGAGAGCGCAGCTATAGCGGTGGAGATCGCCGCAGCAGCAACCGCAGCGGAGACGAATAAGCCGCGCTGAACGAATCAGTAGAAGGCGCATGAACACGAGAGGCGCCGAAGTCAGGCTCTGCAACAGAGCGATGGCTTCGGCGCCTTTTTTTTACATAGTTATAGTCTAACCGGTTGCTGCAAGGCTTGTTCGTCAGCCGCCAATGGTACGAACACAGAAAAAAGACGAAGCCCGGTCCGTCAAGACCGTCTTCGCCACATGCTTGCCCTTGAAATCATATATCCAAACCCTAGTAACGTTTATAATTGATAGGATTCGTTATACCCAGAAAGCACGCAGAATGATAACCAGAAGAATGAAGAGAACAAGAACGATGCCAGTCGTTCCATACAGTCCAGCTCCTGCTCCATATCCACCAACACAAGACATTGAAACTCCTCCTTCATCTTTAAGGATTGCTGCTTGGTTATGGTTCATATTATGAGAAGCTGCGGAATCCGGTTTGGACGTGTACCCAGACGCTATAAATTAGGCACTGGTCACGGGCAGGGCAAATAAGGTATATTTATAGATACATGCATGTTTAGTGAGGAGGAAAAAGACTTGGAAATGAAAGGAGCCATGGGTGGCTTATACAGGCTCACCGAATGGATTACCCGTATCGCTTTTTCAAATGTGCTGTGGGTTCTTTGCACATCGCCTTTCCTGTTTATTCTATTGACCAAGTACTTGATGGCGGTTCAGACGCCGGAAGCCCATAATGAGCAGCTTCTATCGAACTGGATTTTGGCCATTTTGTCGCCTTTTGTACTGTTTCCTGCCACCGCGGCCCTGTTTACGGTTGTCCGCAAGTGGGTTATGGGCAATCCGGATGTATCCGTATTCAAAACGTTCTTTAAAGGGTACAAAGAGAACTACAAGCACAGTATGATTGGCGGTATTGTGTATACGCTTCTATTCGTTATTATGTATGTTGACTATACCGTCTACATGACTCAGCTGGAAGGCTTCCAGCTTGTCGGCATCGTGATGCTCGTGCTGCTTCTGGTGGTGTTTGTATCGCTGTTTAATTTCTTCTCGATGACGGTTCATTATGAGATGAAGATTACACAGATTCTGAAAAATTCGATTTTGCTGACACTGATTCGTCCGTTTCGGGTGTTCTCGACGCTGGCGGGAAGTGCGGTTCTGATCTATATAGGTTTTCAGATGCCGGTGCTCTTTATGTTCTTCCTGTTCTGTCTGATCGCACTGCTCGCCTTCTTTAACTTCTATGCCACATTTATGAAAATGCAGGAGCAGCAGGAGAAGATGAGACTCGCAGAAGAAGAGAACACTGAGACGGAGCAGGAGCTGCTGGACAGCGCAGATTCCGTCAAGAAAGACCGGAAAGAGTCGAAATCCTAGAACACTTAGTTTACTTTTTCTAAAAAACCCCCTATAATAAGACTACATCCTGCGATGTTCGTTTCGGTTTTCCGTTGTTTTGAACCAATGACGATGTCTAGGGAGACTCATATTGAATCGTGGCTGAACAGCCCTGTCACTCAAGACAAGGGGAATTCATAAGCGTTTCTGCGGTCACCCACCTGCTATAGCAGGTTCGAAGACAATGATACCGGACGGCATAGGCGGGTTTCGTACAACGAATGAATGGGCATCTCTTATTTCGGAATTTCGAAATAAAGAGGTGCCTTTTTGCTGTATATAAAGGTTTGCTGAAAGCATAAACAATGTTAAACTAGAGTATGGAAAGGAACGGTCATTTATAAAGGAGGAACGGTCTTTGTCATTAAAACGAGTTCTAATCGGTATCGTGCGCAGCTATGACGGCACAAGCGACCGTGCTAAAGATCCAAAGCTGAAAACGCGGTATTACAATCTTTCAAAAGAAAAGTGTTTTGAAGAGGTTTCCTCGACCCTTAAAAAAATTCCAGGCTACAAAGTGCTCCATGAAGTCAAGTCGGTCGGAGAAATTACACTAGAGAAAAAAACGTCGTTTGGCCGTACGCTGGATATCACGGTCTCTGTGCTTGGGATCAATCCGGTGCGCAGTGCGGTGGATATGTATTCGGCTTCCCGCGGTTCCCTGGGGGATCTCGGAGCGAACTACCGTGTAATTTTAAATCTGTTCTCCGTTCTGGATAAAAAGCTGAGCAAGTATAAAGTGGAAGCGTAGCTGAGTATATATACATCAATCGGGCAACAGGCTGCTTTCGGTATAAAGATTAAAAAGCGGGAGAGCTTCTCCCGCTTTTTAATCAAGTGCACGTATTTATGTAAACCGCCAGCGGCTTAACGAAGCGCCTTCACGGCTTCCACTGCAGCTTCATAATTCGGATGCTCGGTCATTTCGCTCAGGTATTCCACATAAGCGATTTTGTCGTTCTGATCCAGAACAAAGATCGAGCGCATGTCGAGCTGGAATTCCTTGATCAGGACGCCGTACGCTTCTCCGAAGGAACGGTTCTTGTAATCGGACAGCGTTACGACACGATCAATGCCGGCCGCACCGCACCAGCGTGCTTGGGCGAATGGAAGATCAACGCTGATGGTAATGACAACGACATCATCTCCAAGTCCGGCAGCTTCTTCGTTGAATCGGCGTGTTTGCGCATCACAAACGCCGGTATCCAGAGAAGGCACAACGCTGATCAGTTTGATTTTTCCGGCAAAATCTTTCAGGGATGCGTCCTCCAGCAGATTTTTGCTCACCGTAAAATCAGGTGCTGTATCACCGACCTTAAGCTCCGGGCCGATCAGTGTGATGGGATTACCTTTGAATGTGGCAGCTCCCGAACGTTCTTGAGCCATGAATATCTCCTCCTTGTTTCTTTGAAATTTGGTAATTGGGTTCATGGTACATTATAATCTTTTTAAAAAGGGAATGTCCACAAGGATGATCCAAGGCCGGCTTGGATGGGAGGATGCTATGATATTTATTCGTTATGAAAATTGGAAGAGCTATCTGCGTTACTATCCGGTAACCGTTCTTCTGCTAATTGCCAATCTCGTCATGTTCATCATTACGTCTTTTGATGGCGGATCAAGAAATTATGTAACGCTGCTGAAGTATGGCGCCGCATCGGATTTGCCGCAGGTTAGCGGGGAGCTGTGGCGCTTATTCACCGCGATGTTCCTCCATAACGGATTTGACCATCTGCTGTTCAACAGTTTTGCACTGCTCGTATTCGCACCGCCTCTGGAGCGGATCATGGGCAGCTGGAAATACGTATTGCTTTACCTGGCGAGCGGCGTGCTGGGCAATGCGATCGGGCTTGCTTACTACACCCGGCAGCTGGACCACTACACCTTCCTCGTCGGGGCCTCAGGCGCGATCTATGGCGTATATGGCGCCTATCTGTATATCGCGCTGTTCCAGCGTCATGTGATGGATGAGGCGTCGCGCAAAATGCTGTACACGCTGCTTATTATCGGGGTTGTTTTCTCTTTTGCCCCGGGAATCAGCATGGCAGGTCATATCGGTGGATTGATCGGCGGATTCTTTATATACGGGCTGATGATTCGTCTGTTCAAGACGCGAACTTCAGATATGCCGTAGTGCCGCAATTGGTTGGGAAAGTTGCAGGATATATTAAGTTTTCTAGGGAAATGAGAATGGAGCGATCAAGATCGTGGAATTAAGACAGTTGCAATACTTTGTAAAGGTTGCGCAAAAGGAACACGTTACCCAAGCGGCAGAGGAGCTGCATGTGGCCCAGTCGGCAGTCAGCAGGCAGATTCATCAGCTGGAAGAAGAGCTGGGTGTGAATCTGTTCATGCAGAAGGGGCGGAACTTGCAGTTAACTCCGGTAGGCCAGCTGTTTTGCAAACGGGTGGAAGGCATCATGAAGGATCTGGACCGGGCTGTGATGGAAATTCATGAGTTTCTGGACCCTGAACAAGGGGAGGTTCGGATTGGATTTCCCCACAGTCTGGGCATTCATCTTATACCGTCCATCGTAGCCGAATTTCGGAAGAAGTACCCGAATGTGAAATTTCGGTTCAAGCAGGGGATGTTTCCAACATTGATACGCGATGTCATCTCGGCTGAGGTGGATCTTGCTTTCGTATCGCCATTTCCGGACCGCCATGATCAGGTGGATGGGGATGTGGTGCTGACAGAGGAGTTGTTCGCGATTCTGCCGCCCAACCATCCGCTTGCGGGTGAGGAGTCGATCAAGCTGGAGCAATTGAAGGAAGAGCGCTTTGTGCTCTTCAGCAAGGGCTATTCGTTGCGGCCGATTGTATGGCATGCCTGCCTTGAAGCGGGATTCACGCCGAAAATCGCCTTTGAAGGCGAGGAAACCGATACGATACGCGGGCTGGTTGCGGCGGGCATGGGTGTAAGCCTGCTGCCGGAGATGGCGCTCTTTCAGACGAACCCGCTCCAGCCTGCGAGGGTTCGCATCTCGGAGCCGAAGGTGACGCGCTCAATCGGTCTTATTCACCGGGCTGATGAAAAGCTCCCTCCCGTAGCCCAGGCATTTCGGAAGTTTCTGCTTCAATACTTTGGCCTGGATGCGACTTCCAAGGAGACTCAGAAAAAACCGAAAAGTCCATCATAGATGCATGAAAAAAGAAGGGAAGCGATCCTGCAGCTTGCGCTGCGAGAATCGCTTCCCTCTTTCGTATATGCAATGACCGGAATCATTGTTGCAGTTAGATCCTTATTCGCGATTGCTGGTGAAGATCATAATGTAACGAATCAGCTCAAGCAAGGAGATCAGCGCGGCAGCCACATACGTCAGGGCAGCTGCGTTCAGCACTTTCGCTACGCCGCGCTCTTCGTCATTGGCGATGTATCCTTCTTGGATCATCAACTGGCGAGCACGGTTGCTGGCGTTAAATTCGACCGGCAGTGTCACGAGCTGGAAAGCCACGGCAGCGGAGAAGAAGATGATCCCGAGGCCGATGAGATTCATGGCGCCAAACAGGAAGCCAGCAATGAGCAGGAACGGTGCAATACCAGAGGCAATGTTCACGACCGGGAACATTTTGTGGCGGGCAACCAGCATCGGGTAATGTTCCTGGTGCTGGATGGCATGGCCAACCTCGTGACAGGCAACCGCTACGGCGGAGATGGAGCGCTCGTAGTATACCGGTTCAGACAGGCGGACAACCCGGTTGATCGGATCATAGTGGTCAGACAACGTGCCTGGAACCGGCTCGACAGGAACATCATGCAGGCCGTTGGCGTCCAGCAAACGTCTGGCGGCGTCGTAGCCTGTCATCCCGGTGCTTGTTCCGACTTCAGCCCATTTCTTAAAGGTGCCCTTGACGCGGAATTGAGCCCACATCGAGAAGATAAAAGCGATAATAATCAAAACGAACATGCCGTCAAAGTACATTTATCATACCCCCATATTCAGTATATTGTGAGACTGGCATTTCATGACATGGACGTGAACTGATTGATCAGGATCTGCAAAGATTGGATGCAAGCAGCCCCTTTGGGAAGAATGCTGGCCAGTGCCTGACGCTTCTGACTAGGCTTCATTTCACGCAGGATCGGGCTTAGCTCCTTCACTTCGCGTTCGAGCTGCTTTAGATGAATTTCAAGTTGAGTGAGCTTGTCGGTCATATCCTGATCTCCGCCGAGTGATCGCCACTGCTCTAGCCTCTCCTTGATCTCATCTAATGTATATTTCTCCTGCTTCAATTGATTAATACGTTTGAGCGTATCTAACGTTTCAGTGCTATACAGCCGGTAGTTCTTCATGGTTCGCTTCTCCGGTGCAATCAGACCGAGCTTCGTATAATAATCGATGGTTCTTTCACTGATTCCGGCAGCCTTCGCAAGTTCGCCAATCCGAAAAAGATTGGTGCTTGCACTCATAGTCCCCATTTCTTCTCACCTCACAGGCCTTGAGTAATTGTCATGAATGAAACTGCAGTTTCCCTATCATTAAAGATACATGATTCGGAACCATACAGTCAAACGTCATGCTTCTACCTTTAATATAGCTGGAATCACGGTCAATGAGAAGTTGTACGATATGTACTTTTTATGAACTTGATTTGCACTGTAAACGCTTAATGTTATATTTCATTACATAAAAGACGCTTTTCGGACTTTTTTTCAAAAAAAATCGTTGCCATTTTGAAATGTCGCCCCTATAATGACAATATGAAATCAAGGAGATGTTAAGTAAGTTAACACAAAGGGGAGTGTAAACCATGAAGAAAAAATGGCTAAGCTTAATGATCGGATCGCTAGCTTTAGTAGCGTTCCCGGCCAGTGCTTTCGCGTCGGATGCGGGGGCTTCAACTCTGGAACTGACAGGCGGTTTGAACGCATTGTTCGTCTTCTTGGCGGCATTGCTGGTGTTTTTCATGCAAGCAGGCTTTGCATTGCTGGAGGCAGGTTCGGTCCGCATGAAAAATGCCGGTCACGTGGCAGGCAAAACGTTCCTGACATTCGGGATTGCCATCCTTGCATTCTGGACATTCGGATTTGGTCTCGGATTTGGTAATGGTAACAGCTTCTTCGGAACCGAGGGCTTCTTCCTGAGCGGTGACAGCATGGTCGGCTCGTTCGATTCCGTAGCGGGTGATGTGCCGCTGACGATTATGTTCCTGTTCCACCTGTCCTTTGCGGCAGTATCGCTGGCGATTGCCAGTGGCGGTATGGCTGAGCGTGCGAAGCTGAGCGTATATATCGTCTTCGGATTGCTCTTCACGATTATTATTTATCCGGTTGTCGCTCACTGGGTATGGGGCGGAGGCTGGCTCCACGCGATGGGCATGCAGGATTTTGCCGGCTCGACGGTTGTTCACCTTACCGGTGCGACAGCGGCTCTGGTGGCTACCATTCTGCTCAAGCCGCGTCTTGGCAAGTACAACAAAGACGGCAAGCCTAACAGCATTCCTGGTCACAACCAAGTCTTCTCGATTCTCGGTGTATTCATTATCTGGATTGGCTGGTTCGGATTTAACCCGGGCAGCACGTTGTCCGCATTGATGGACGGGTTCTTCGGCTTCGTGGCGATGAATACGAACATTGCGGCTGCCGCAGGTGCGGTTGCAGCGCTGCTGGTGTCCTGGGCGGTTCTTGGCAAGGCGGATATTCCTAGCATGCTGAACGGTATTCTGGCCGCCTTCGTTGCCATCACAGGCGCTTGTGCTTTCGTTGAGCCTTGGGCTGCGATCGTGATTGGTGCGGTAGCCGGGATTATCACCTTCTTTACGGCTCAATGGTTCGACCGCAAAGGTATTGACGATCCGATCTACGCTTTCTCTGTACACGGTGTAGCCGGTATGTGGGGCGCGGTATCCACAGGGTTGTTCGCTTCTCCTCGCCTGGTCGAGATTACAGAAGTCGGCAAGGCAGGTCTGTTCTACGGCGGTGGCTTTGGTCAGCTCGGCGTACAGATTCTGGGTCTGGTTGGTGCGTTTGCATTCGTACTCGTGATTTCGTTCATTATCCTGTATCTGATGAAGATTACGATGGGCATCCGTGTAACGGAGGAAGAGGAATTGATGGGTCTGGATATCAGCGAGCATGGCACGTATGGTTATCCGGAGCAAATGAAACTGCTGACAGAGTCGGAAGGCAAATCAGCTAAAGCTTGATCCGCATGCGGATAAATGCGTAATTGGGACATAGTTCTTAGATAAAGGAGGCCGTGGCATGAAACGACACAATTCCGTCCAGCTGTTTCCGGAACTTTCGGAATTGCAGACAGCAGCAACGGCCCGGCAATTGCGTGAAATGCGGATCATCTGTCAAAACAAGCTGCTGGATATGCGCAGTTCCATGGAGCTTAAAGCATGGGTTGCATCGGTCAATCTGATGCATGATCTCATCGGACAGCGCGCTGCAGCGATCTGTGAGCACGACATGTGGGAGGCTGGCTTTGGCCGGCCTCCTGCACGTTATGCTTTTGTTGCATTTGGCAGCGGTGGCCGTCAGGAAGCGACGCTGTGGAGCGATCAGGATAACGGTATGATTCTGGGCGATGAGTTGAAGGAGGATGAGCTGCCGTTCTTCCGTGAGTTTGGCCGGCGGCTGTCCGGCATATTGGAGCTTGTGGGCTATCCCAAGTGCTCGGGAAAGGTGATGTGCTCGGAGCCGTTATGGAGCAAGCGGCTTGCGGAATGGACGGAGCAGCTGAGGCAATGGACGGATCAGTTGGAATGGGAGCCGGTGCGCAATTTCATCATCGCCTCCGATCTGCGGTTTATCGCTGGGGATCCAGGGCTGACAGAGGCGTGGATGGAGGCGTACAGGGCCATCGTTGAGCAGCGGCCGGACATCGCCAATGCCGTTCTTCGCAACACCGTCAAGCATAAGGCAACCCTGAACGTGATGGGCCGAATCGTCACCGAGCGCTTTGGCGAACACGCGGGTGAGTTTGACGTCAAGTACGGCATGTACATTCCGCTGGTGAACAGCATCCGGACGATGGCTTTGCAGCGTGGAATCGTCGAGACCTCGACCTTGAAAAGGATGGAGAAGGTCATTCTGCTCGAAGGCGGGAACCTGCTCCTTGAGAGTGTGCAGCGTGCTTTCGTGACGGCTTTGCGGTATCGGAACGATACGCCTCATGCCGAGGAGGACGGTCTGGTTGTCAGCAGCGGATACTTGCCGCCGGAGCAGTTGAAACTTAAAAATGTGCAGTACGAGCTTCGCGACACCCTCGGGGTTGTCCGCCGCATACACCGCTCACTTCAGCGTGAGCACCGCTTAGCGGAAAGAGCGGAAAGGAGGCACCTATGACCGATCCGGTACGCTCTGGAGGGGGCTTCTGGCGCTCGCTTCGCTCCGGCGGCTTCAACTCGGCTCTGTCGTCGATGCGCGGAGCCCAGACGGCACAGCAGATGGCCTTCATCCGTTCCCAAATGAAAGATAACCGCAGGCCGGAGGAGCTTGGAACGCCGCTGGATGAGCTTGAGGTTATCGTGTTCGATCTTGAAACGACGGGGTTCAACCATCAGCACGGGGACGAAATTCTGTCCTTCGGTGCAATCAAGGTCGTCGGCAACCACGTGCTTGAATCGGAAACGTTCCATATGATAGTCAACAGCGGCGTGAGGGTGCCTCCGGTCATCACGGAATTGACCGGGATTTCACAGAAGATGGTGGATGATGCGCCGCCTTTAATGGAGGGGCTGCATGATTTCATGGCTTTTGTCGGGGGCAGGGTTCTTGTCGCGCATGCGGCAGCGCATGACCGCGGCTTCTTGAATGCGGCTCTGTGGAAAACATCCAAGGTACGATTGACCCACCGATTGCTGGATACGATGATGCTTGCCCAGCGGCTGTATCCGGAGCTGAGGGATTTCAGCCTGGATGAGCTGCTGCGGCACAAGGGCATCCCAGTGGAAGGGCGTCATCACGCCCTCTCCGATGCCAGCATGACCGCCCGGCTGTGGGCGAATTATATTAGAGAGATTCAGCACCGCGGCTATGCGGAAACGCTGGGAGATATGTATGTTTATCTAAGCGAAGCATAAGGCACAGGCTGGAGATGATATCGCTGCGCCCTGCAATGCGCAGGGGAAGGGGCCGCTGGCCCGGCGTTGTCATTCAGATGGCCGATGCTGCCTGAATGATCAGGCAGCGTCACTTCGTAGGTTGCAAGCTTGAGCCGGAAGCCGTCGGAGACTCGGAAGGGGGTCCCGATGGCGTAAATCCGGAGCAGGCTCCCGAATGCCTCTAGCTCGGCCAAGTCCTTGGCGGATGGCTCGGGCGGAGTATGCGGATGGCTGTGAAACAATCCGACCAGATCCGGTCTCGTCAGGACGACGGATGTCCACTCGGCGGGATGGAGAGTAAATGCATGCAGCGGTTGATCCGCTGTATTTTTTATGGGGAGAAATTCGGTGACGGTGATGAGGCCGCCGTTCGCATCGTACCCGAGCAGCACGCCGCAGGCTTCCTCAGGATAGCAGGTCCTCACATGATCTTCGATCCGCTTCAGAACGGAGCACGGGAATTCAATTCTATGGATGCTGCCGGACGGGTTGCTCATAGTCTCCTCCATTTTCGAAATGATCTTGTTTTAAAAATGATGGCTTTCAGGGTACAATATAGGATAGGATGTGACAAGTGATAACCTAATAACCTAACGCAAAGGATACTCTACCTATGAAACGTAATCTGATCATTCTGGCGGTGCTCCTGCTGGCTGCAGGGGCGGTCATATATAATCAGGCCGGGCCGGAAATCAAGGCCGTCTTCATGGAGGAACCCCTTCCTACCGAAGTGGGAGCCAGGGACGGGCTGCTGGCACCGTCGTTCACGCTGAAAGGCATGGATGATGCGACCTACAGTGCCGGCGGGCAGCGAGACAAAGCGATCATCGTGAACTTCTGGGCTTCCTGGTGCGATCCCTGCAAGGAAGAAGCGCCGGAGCTGATGAAGCTGGCGGCGAAGTATGAGCAGGATTTGGACGTTTATGGGGTCAATGTGACCAAGTATGATAATGAAAAGAACGCACGCGCTTTTGTGGAAGACTACGGATTGACCTATCCGATTCTGTTTGACCCGGATGGTGAGGTGTACGAGCAGCTGTACAAAGGCAAGGTATTCCCGACCAATGTGCTGATTGACAAAAACGGCGTCATTCAGGAGATCATTCTCGGAGCTCCGCGGCCGCAGGACCTGGAGAAGAAGGTAGCCAGACTTATTCGTTAATCGCTCGTTGTATTTTTATCCCTTTACGTGCCTTTCGCATGGAGAAAAAAGCAGGCTCCTCTGGATGTTGGAGGACCTGCTTTTTTTTACGGTTATGCATGACTCATCGCACTCATTCATGTCCGGATCAATCTTAGTGGTTCACAAGCCCTTGCGGAATTTGCGTTTCCGATACATGCTCTGGCGTGATCTGTCCGAGCAGGGCGTAGCGCATACTGTCCACCAGCGCTTCCCAGCTCGCTTCAAGGACGTTGCTGGATACGCCGACGGTGTTCCAGGAACTCTCGATGTTCTTCGATTCGATCAGCACCCGAACCTTCGCGGCGGTAGCATCTTTGTCATCCAGCACGCGCACTTTGTAATCCGCCAGATGCATTTCCTTGAGCGTTGGGAAATACTGTACGAGCGCTTTGCGCAGCGCGTTGTCCAGCGCATTGACCGGACCGTTTCCTTCCGCGGCGGTGTAGATGCTCTCCCCAGCCACTTTGATTTTGACAAAAGCTTCAGAGACAACCGGTTGACCGGCCACTTTCTCCACCAGCATCTTGAACGATTCGAAGGTGAACAGCTCCTGCAACTGGCCGTCCGCTTCACGCAGCAGCAGCTCCAAGGATGCATCGGCGCCTTCGAATTGGTAGCCTTGATGCTCAAGCTCCTTGATCTTGCCGATAATTTCCTTGGCTTTCTCGCTGCTTGGATCAAATTCAATCCCCATGTCATGCGCCTTGGATACGATGTTGCTCTGTCCGGCAAGCTCCGATACGAGCACGCGCTGCTTGTTGCCGACCTTCTCCGGCTCGATATGCTCGTACGTTCTCGAATCGCGCAAGATGGCCGATACGTGAATGCCGCCTTTATGGGCGAATGCCGCATTGCCGACATAAGGCTGGTTGACCGGCATGTTCACATTGGCGATCTCGCTGACATAGCGGGCCGTGCTGGTCAGATTGCGAAGGTTGTTCTCCCCGATGCAGTCATAACCGAGCTTGAGCTGCAGGTTCGGGATGATGGAGCACAGATTCGCGTTGCCGCAGCGTTCGCCGTAGCCGTTCATCGTGCCCTGCACCTGACGTACACCGGCCTGGACGGCGCTTAATGTGTTGGCCACAGCCAGCTCGCAATCATTGTGGGTGTGGATGCCAAGATTGGCATCCGGCAAAATCGACGTCAAGGAGGTGACGATGTCCGAAATTTCGTTCGGCATGCTGCCCCCGTTCGTGTCGCACATGACGAGCCAGTCCGCCCCGGCTTCGTACGCTTTGGTCATGACTTGTGCGGCGTAATCCGGATTGTTCTTGAAGCCGTCGAAGAAATGCTCGGCATCGAAGATGACCTCAAGTCCTTTTTGTTTCAGGAAAGCGATGGAATCATAGATCATGGCCAGGTTCTCTTCGAGCGTGGTTTGAAGCGCCGTATGCACATGGAAATCCCATGATTTCCCGACCAGTGTCGCTGCGCTGACGCCGGACTCCACCATCCGCTGCAGATTGGCATCCTGATCGGCCACTGAGCCCTTGCGCCGGGTGCTTCCGAACGCAGTCACCTTCGAGGTCAGGCCAAGCTCCTTCACTCTTTTGAAAAATTCGATGTCCTTGCTGTTGCTTCCCGGAATACCGCCTTCAATATAATGAACTCCAAGCGCATTCAGCTTCAAGGCAATTTTGACTTTATCGTCCGCTGACAAGCTGATTCCTTCGCCCTGTGTACCGTCGCGAAGTGTCGTATCAAAGATGGATATGGACTTAGACATAATGTCCTCCTTTTGGATATCCGGGATGGACCACGGTAGTGATATAATGATGTATTATAGCATTTCTTTGCGGGAAAGTAACAGAGTATGTGAAACTTTTAAAGCGCTTTGTTTTCTTGACCCTTGCCAGAGGCAGGGGTATGCTGAAATCAGCCGTAACGATATCATGATTAAAGAGGGTTTGTTTCATGGGACATATTGATGAACATTATCCGGCGAATGGCCGCGTCATTCTTCATGTAGACATGAATGCCTTTTATTGTTCCGTGCATGAAGCGGAGGAGCCGGAGAAGTATCTTGGCAAGCCGACTGCGGTCGCGGGGAGCACCGAGCTTCGCAAAGGCGTGATCGTCACATGCTCCTACGCTGCCCGGGCCAAGGGAATCCGCACCGGGATGAACGTAAGGCAGGCGCTTCGTCTGTATCCGGACCTGATCATCATTGCGCCGGATTTCCATCTGTATCGCAAATATTCCCAAGCGTTTATGAATATTGCTTATTCCTATAGCCCGCTGCTGGAAGCGACGTCGATTGACGAGTGCTACCTGGACATTACCGGCTCGAAGCAGTTCGGAACCCCGCTTGATATCGCCCGGGAAATCCAGGAGCGCATCGGAGAAGAACTGTCCCTGCCGTGCTCGATTGGCATCGCTCCGAACAAGCTGCTGGCGAAGATGGCGTCCGATATGAAGAAGCCGCGGGGTCTGTCTGTGCTGCGCATCCGCGATGTGCCGAAGCTGCTGTGGCACAAGCCGTGCATCGAGCTGTTTGGCATCGGGGCCAAAACCGCAGAGAAGCTGAAGAAGCTGAATATTTACACAATCGGTCAGCTGGCTGCAGCCGACGAGAGCTTGCTTATCCACACCTTCGGCGTGACCGGCTCCTGGATGAAGAGGGCGGCTAACGGCATCGATCATGCGCCGGTTGTCGCGGAGCGCGAGCAGAGCAAGTCCATCGGGCATACAACGACGCTGCCGCATGATATTACAAGGCTTGAAGATGCGAAGCGTGTGTTCCTCAACTTGAGCGATCAGGTGGCACGGCGGCTTCGCCGACAGGGTCTGATGGCATCAGGCGTCCAGATTACGCTGCGCACGCCCGATATGAAGACGATTACCCGTTCCAAGCAGCTGCCAACTCCGACCGAGAATATGGAGGACATCTACAGGGAAGCCTGTCTATTGTACGAGCATCATTGGCGGGAAGAGAAGCCGCTGCGCCTGCTTGGCGTCACGCTGCAGCAGCTGACGCCGAAGGAGGCGTCGGCGATCCAGCTCGACTTGTTCGAATATGAGAAGCAACCGCGCAAGGAGTCGCTGACCAAGGTGATGGACGAGCTGCGCAACAAATTCGGGGAAAGCGCCGTGCTGACCGCCGGCATGCTTAGCGATGATCCCTCGGCGCTGATTCGCAATCACAAGCGGAGGGGAACGTCCCTGCAGATGGATTTTGCCAGAGAGCGAAAGCTGGACGATGATGACGGGAGTTAGCATGCCGCTTCGGGAATCGGCCGCGTCCATATATGGTAGCTGCAGGCGGCTGAAATCGGGATTTGCCAAATGCTAAAATCAATATATTCAACAGAATTTCATTTGTATTCACAGAAAAATTGTATTAATATATGTAGAAGTGATGGGACTCACAATCATCTGGACAGGATGATGTGATGCTATAGATATACAGGAGGACGAGAGATATGGCGAAGTACACTTGGGTAGATAAAGACACCTGCATCGCTTGCGGCGCTTGCGGCGCAACGGCACCCGATATTTACGATTACGATGATGAAGGCCTTGCAGAGGTCATTTATAACGGCGACAACAACCGCGGAATCACAGAGATTCCTGAGGATATGTACGACGATATGCAGGATGCGTGCGACGGATGTCCAACCGACTCCATTCGCGTAGCTGACGAGCCGTTTAACGAAGAATAAGCGACGGCTATTACGGCATTCGGCTTTCGACCAAGGCATCAAGTTTATACCACCGGCACTCATATAAGACGTCTCCTGCTAGCGGGGACGTTTTTTTATTATGTTGAATGTCATCTCATCGGCTCGACCTGCAAGTCACGAAAGGGAAAAGGTTATGAGTAACGGGCTGTCCGTAAACGCTTCTCACAACTTAAGAGGGGTGTTTATTATGGAGGATATGCGGGTTCATACATATTATGCGGCAAGCTGCCGATATACAGGTATAGATGAATGAGAAGTGGAGGTTCTGGATGTGAAGAACTCGCTGTACCTCAAACGATATGTGGAAATGCATCCGGATAACAAGATGGCATGGTACTTGCTGGGGAAAGAATACGAGCAGGCCGGGGAGCAGGGCAAAGCCAACTACTGTTACAACCGGGCTGAGGAAGTATATGAGGCTTTTGAGCTGAGCAAGGTGCCTTCTGATATATGGAAAAATTACGAGGCTAGACTGCTGCAGATGGAGAAGGAGAGAGAGAAGCGCCGCCGCAGAATGAGACGCATGCTGCTGGCGCTCATGCTGCTTCTCCTGGCCTTCATCCCTGCGGTCAAGGCGCCCGGCGTCCCGAGCTCGCCCGAGGAAATTCTCGCCTCGATCAACAGCCTTGAGCTGGCCGATCCGGGTGCAGACCGCGAAGCGGCGTCCCCTTCGCGGCGGGGGCCGCTGTTTACCGCCGTAGCTGCGAAGGCGCTGGCGGCGGGCGCTGGCGGCGGTCCCGAAAGCACGGGTCCGCTGCCGGCGCTGCTGTCCAGCCCGGACCAGCTGCCGCCGTGGTCGGTCGCGCTCGGCATGGAGCGCTCCGGGGACTGGCTGCGCTGGAGCCGGGATATGCCGCGGCTGTATGGCGTGCACCGGGCTTCGTCCGGGGCGATCGCCATCGAGCCGTATGAAGGAGCGGCGGCGGAATGCGTATGCGAGCCGGCCGACAGCTCGTCCCTGAAGCAGGCAGCCGCGAAGTGGGCGGACCTGCAGCTGGAGACGGCTGTGCTGAGCGAGGCCGCAAGCCAATTTCGGGCGCGGCATGGTCGGCTGCCGCACAGCCTGGACGAGCTGACGCAGCCGTTCCCGGACAATTGGCTGGCCGGCAGATCCCCTGCGATGGAAGCGATGTTCGATCCGCTGATGGAGCATCTGGCCGGCCTTGCAGGGCGTCCGGAAGAGGACGGCGGCGAAGCGCCGCTTGGGCAGTGGGGCACTTCCCCGGACGGGCTTCCGTACTTCACCGAGCCGCTTGAAGTCATTATCGACCGCAAGCATCACCGGCTGGCGGTCGTAAGCGGCTCGATCCTCATCCGGAATTACGAGGTTGGCCTGGGCGGTGCCAAAACGCCGCTCGGCCAGTTTCAAATCGATGTGAAGGTGGTCAATCCCAACGGAACGACCAAAGGCCCCTACGGCACACGGGGGATGCAGCTGTCAGATACCGATTATGCGATTCACGGCACCTATGACCTGGACAGCATTGGCGCGAACGAGTCGGAAGGCTGCATTCGCATGAGCATCGCCGATGTCGAGGAGCTGTTTGATCTGGTGCCGATGGGCACGCCGGTGAAGATACAGGATGGGGGACTCCCGGGCGAGCGGCTTGTCCCGAAAGAGCGCTTCAAGCTCAAGCTGGCCAAGGGGCAGCAGAACCCAAGCGAGGAGTACCACTGGCTGGATTAAGGCTGGGCCAGAATAATGAGAATGATGATCAGAAGAATAAGAAGAGCGATGCTTGAGCCGATCCACCACAGGGCTTTCTTGTTGACCTCTTCTTTTTTCTGCTGTAATACTGGCGGTTTTCGTTTGGATGCCAAGATGCTTCCCCTCTTTCTTAAGGATTTATGATACCCCTTACATTTTATAAGGTTTGTCCCGAAATTGCTATGATCACGATTCTCTCTTGCGGGGCCGAATGGAACGTTATAACTTTCTTTTTTTGATGGAAAAGGATAAACTGAAGGGTAGAGAAATTAACTGGATGAGAGGAAGTAATGATGTGTTATATCGCCAAATAGGCAAACCTATCTTTTTCAAAATGGATCCGGAGAAAGCCCATCATCTTGTAATTGGAGGGCTTGGCCGCACCGCCGGACTGCCGGGCGGAGAAACCGTCCTGCGCAGCATGTACGGCGTCAAGGAAACCCCGGATCTGGCTGTAGATCTGTTCGGCATGCATTTTCCGACCCCGGTCGGACTGGCTGCCGGTCTGGATAAAAACGCGCAGGCGGTCAAGGGCTTCTCGTCCATCGGCTTTGGCTTTATGGAAGTGGGGACCGTGACGCCGAAGGGGCAGCCGGGGAACGAGCAGCCAAGGCTGTTTCGCCTGCCGCCGGATGAGGCGCTCATCAACCGGATGGGCTTTAACAACGAAGGCGCAGAGGCGATGGCACGCAGGCTGTCGGCATTCAAGCGGCGCCCGATTCCGATTGCCGTGAACATCGGCAAGAACAAAACGACGCCAAACGAGGAAGCGAACGCCGATTATGAGGCCTGTATTCGCACCCTGTATCCATACGGCGATTTCTTCGTGGTGAACATCAGCTCACCGAATACGCCGGACCTGCGCAGCTTGCAGCATGGCAGCGAGCTGGCTTCCTTGCTGCAGGCCGTGATGGCGGAGATGGAGCGGCAGGCCGAGAAGCACGGGCAGTCGAAGGCCGTGCTGGTGAAGATCGCTCCGGATGTGAGCGATGAAGAATTGGAATTTATGGTGAATACGATCAGCGCAAGCGGCGTATCCGGCATTATAGCGACCAATACGACGCTGTCGCGCGAGGGGTTAACGCATGGGCATGCGAAGGAGACGGGCGGACTCAGCGGCAAGCCGCTGCGCGACCGTTCCACTGACATCGTAGCCCGAATTTATAAGCAGACCGGCGGCTCGCTGCCGATTATCGGCTCTGGCGGCATCTTCACCGCCGAGGACGCCTACCGCAAAATCCGGGCGGGAGCCAGTCTGGTTGAAATTTATACGTCATTGATATACGAAGGACCCGAGGTGAATCGCAAGCTCCACTCTGGCCTGAGGGAGCTGCTGCGCCGCGATGGCTACAGCCACATATCCGAGGCGGTCGGGGCTGACCATCGTTAAGGGGTAATGGACAGGAGGCAGGAGCAATGGACGTTAGAGACTGGGGGACATTTTTGCTTCCTTATGAGCAGACTGTTGAAGAATTGAAGGTTAAATTCAAGACGATGCGCGCGGAGCTCAAAAAGCGGGAAGAATATGCGCCCATTGAATTCGTAACCGGACGGGTAAAGCGAATCTCCAGCATCCTGGACAAGGCAAAACGGTTGCAGGTGCCGATGGATCAGCTGGAGACCGGCATTGAGGATATTGCCGGCATTCGCATCATGTGCCAGTTCGTGGAGGACATCCGGCGGGTAGCGGAATATATTCGCGCCCGCAAGGATTTGACGGTGCTGTACGAGAAGGATTATATTACGAATTTTAAGGAAAGCGGCTATCGCAGCTTCCATATGATTATCGAATATCCGGTACAGACCGCGCTTGGACAGAAGAAGGTGCTGGCGGAGATTCAAATCCGTACATTGGCAATGAATTTCTGGGCGACGATTGAGCATTCGCTCAGCTATAAATACAGGGAGAGCCTCCCCGAAGAGATCAAGATGCGGTTGAAAAAGGCCGGGGAAGCCGCCAATACGCTGGATAACGAGATGTCGAGCATCCGCGAGGAGATTTTGGAGGCGCAAAAGCAGTTTGAGGACAATTCCAACATTACGGCACAGGTGCTGCATGCGATCCATCAGCTCTATTTTTTCCATCTGGTGAACGAGGCCATTTCCTTCCAGGAGCGCTTTAATGTGTTGTGGCAGGCGCATGATATGGATGCGATCAAGGATATGCTGGATGAAGTGAAGCAGATGCTGGCCGAAGCCAAGAAGAAAGTTTCCGATTATGAACTATGAGCCGTTATATGTAGCGTTCCTCGTATATTTCAACCGCGACCAGGATTATTTCGAATGCCATGAGGTGCTGGAGGAATTGTGGCTGAAGAAGGACCGGGATCCGAGGTATAAAGGGCTGCTGCAGGTCGCTGTCGGGCTGTATCACTTTCGCAACGGCAACATTCGCGGCGGATACAAAATGCTGTCCAGCGCAGCCGAAAGGCTTATACCTTATGCTGAGGATGAGCTAGGGATTCGGCTCGGCAAGCTTGTTGGGCAGGTCCAAGATTACGCCGGCAGGCTGGCTGATTATGAAGCCCATCCGTTTCCTTATGCCGATCTGACGATTGAGATCTGGGACCCGAAGCTGCGGCTTGCAGTTGAACAGGCTGGAGCAGAGATAAAGCCGAATATTCCGCAGCGGCGCAAGCCAACCCGGGGCAAGAACAACGAGACGAAATAGAAAGAAGGGCTGCTCCACGCAGGTAGATCATAGAATCTACGGGGTGGGCAGCCCTTGCTTCTTGCTTCTGTTCATGGAACCTGCCGTATACAGCTTATAAAGATGATGACGGTAGTCGAGGCGATGCTCAGCCGATCAGCGGATTAGAGCGGATCAGGATTCAGCGCCTTTGTATTTGTCGTCGATAAACTGTTTGATTTCGTCGAGGGATTTGCCTTCCTCGTTCAGGCGTTTGGCGTCCTGAAGCTCCGTGAGGCAGATGCCGCACTGGGCGCCGTGGTCGGTCCAGGTCACTTCGCCGTCCGCGGTCTCCGCGATAAAGCAGCGATAGAGGGAATCATGATAGCCGTGCTGCTCGTCCATACAGCCGCAGTAGCATTTAATCTCCTTCAGAATAGCTTCAAGCTCGCCGACTGCAGCATAGGTTGCTTGCGTATTGTCTGTATAGCTCGACAAAAATGTCGGCATTTCCGTAAGGCTGGCCGTCGTCTCGTACCGTTCGGACTCGGCGCCGTGATTATGCTCCAGGGCGGACGGCTTACCGCCGCAGGCAGCCAGCAGCATGCCGGTGATGGCCAGCGTCAGCAGGACAGCGCGGGCACGGTTCATGATGTGCTCCCCTCCTTATACTTGTCAAAGAATGCTCTGAAATCGTCGACATCGAATCCGTTTTCCGCTCCTGGGGAAGCCAGGCCGCCCACGATGCGTTCTTTCTCTACACCGTTCTCGAAATAGACGAGAGTTGGTGTGAATTCGATATTGTAGGATCTCCAGCCCTCCTGGAATTCGCGGAGGTTATACTGGTGAAGGGTCACTCCGGACTCGTCTGCCAGAGGCATCAGCTCCGGTGTTGTCACGCGGCAGTGCGGACAGTCGGACGCAAAGAAATACACGAAGAAGCTTTCTTGGTCCTGCACCTTCTGCTCCAGTTGATCAGGCAGAATAATCTGCTGGTAGTTCGGGTCATCCAGAATTTCCCGAGTCGCCGGATTCAGTTCGGACACCTTTTTCCCGCCGTACAGCTCGCTTTTCTCCCCTTGGGTATTCAGGAAGATAAGCGCGCCGATCAAGATGAGGAAAATGCCGCCGAACACATATAAACCGGTGTAGCTTTTTTTCTTGCCGCGGCTCATTGACCCACCCCCTTATCATCAATAATAAAAGTTAGGAACTTGTCCTTTGTAACAGGCTATATTATACAATATAAAAAGTCACAGCGGAACATTCGAAAGTCCTCATCGAATCTTCAAATTACCAATACAACATCAAACTATACAGAACAGGCAGGTACGAATATGGCTTTACATCTGCCTTCGCCGTTCCAGGCGAAGATGAAATCACTATTAGGAAGCAACTTTGACGATTTTATGAAATCCTATCACGAGAGCCCGCATGCCGGGATTCGGGTGAACACCCTCAAAATATCCAATGAACAGTTCCGGGAAATTTCACCGTTTGCACTTGAACCCGTACCGTGGTGCCCTACCGGCTACTATGTCGAGGACGGCGCCCGCCCGGGACGGCACCCATATTATCATGCAGGGCTGTACTACATACAGGAGCCAAGCGCCATGTCGCCGGTGGAGCTGCTGGATGTTCAGCCGGGAGACCGGGTGCTGGATCTGTGTGCGGCGCCGGGAGGGAAGTCGACTCAAATTGCAGCCAAGCTGGGCGGGCAAGGCGTGCTGATCAGCAACGACCTGAACCCGGACCGGACCAAGGCGCTTGCGAAAAATCTGGAGATGTGCGGAGTAAGAAACGCCATCGTGCTGAATGAACAGCCGGATCGGATTGCCGAGGCGTTCCCTGCCTATTTTGATAAAATATTGGTCGATGCCCCCTGCTCGGGGGAAGGCATGTTTCGTAAGGACGAGTCGATGCTGAAATACTGGGAGGCGTCCTCGCCGCTCGTGTTTGCAGAGATGCAGCGGGACATTCTGCGGTCCGCAGTGAACATGCTGGCGCCGGGAGGAACGATGGTCTATTCAACCTGCACCTTCTCGCCGGAGGAGAATGAAGGCATGATCGCCGCGTTTCTGGAGGAGCATCCAGAGTTCTCCGTAATTCCGATTGACGCTTCCTTTGGCTTCGCCTCCGGAGAAACGGCGTGGCTGCAGCGCCATGGTCTGGCGATGAGCGAGGCGCTTCGTGAACAGATTGCGGGAACCGGCAGGCTCTGGCCTCACAAGGTTCGGGGGGAAGGGCACTTTGTTGCCGTCCTAGCAAAAGAGGGCGAGGTTAATCGCGATGAGGAGCCGCGGTCTCTTCCGCATGTGAATGGGCAGATGACTGGTGGCGAAGCTGCGCTGGCCGCAACCTCCCGCCAGGAGGGCAACAACTCCCGGAAGAGCAAGGCAGAGCTGAAGGCGGCTCGTCACGGCCACAAGGACAGAAACAGGAAGGAAGCGGCCGGGAGCCGAGGCAGCGGCAAAGGTGCGCAGGCGTTCGCGGGGGATTTGGGCCCGTTTATGGAGTTCATCCATGAACGGCTGCCCGTCGATCTGCAAGGGCATGTCGTGGTATATGGCAGTCAGATTTATATTTCAGCGCTGCCGGAGAAGGAGCGTTTGAGCCAGCTCAAAACAGTAAGGCCCGGCTGGTATGCCGGTCAGCTGAAGTCCGGCCGTTTCGTTCCCGGCCATCCGCTGGCCGTTGCCTTGAAGGCGGAGGAAGCGGCCAGGCATGTCAACCTGTCCTCGGCGGACGGTGAGGCTGTCCGGTATTTGAAGGGAGAGACGCTGACCGTGGACGAGGAGAGGATCATCTGTCATCCGGGTATCGAAACGAAGGGATATGTGTTAGTCTGTATAGACGGATATTCGGCCGGCTGGGGCAAGTGGCAGGCCGGAATGTTGAAGAATGAGTACCCTGCCGGCTGGAGGTGGACCTCGGTATGAGTTCAAAGGGAAGAACGACGATGCGGCTGGACAAGCTGCTTGGCAATATGGGGTTTGGCACGAGAGCGGAGCTGAAGAAGCTGGCCAAGGCCGGATGGATTACAGTGAACGGAGAGACCATCAAGGATCCGGGCAAACATGTGGACCCCGCTTCGGACACGATTGTGTTCGATGGGGAGCCTGTGCTGTACCGGGAGTTTGTGTACATTATGCTGCACAAGCCTCAGGGGGTTATATCGGCGACAGAGGATATGAGAGAACGGACGGTGCTGGATCTTCTGGACCCGCCGTACCGCGCTTTTGAACCGTTTCCGGTAGGTAGACTGGACAAGGATACGGAGGGGCTGCTGCTGCTGACCAACGATGGCAAGCTTGCTCATGAGCTGCTGTCTCCCAAGAAGCATGTGCCGAAAACATATGAAGCCATTGTGGAAGGCCGGGTCGATGAACAGGATATTGTTCAGTTTGCCCGGGGCGTCACCTTGGATGATGGTTACGTCACGATGCCGGCAGAGCTGACGATTCAATCCTGTGAGGAACAGGCGGAGGGCAGCTTTATTTCACGAATTTCGCTGATCATTCAGGAAGGGAAGTTTCATCAGGTGAAGCGGATGTTCCAGGCGGTAGGGAAGAAGGTAGTCTATCTGAAGCGGGTGCGCATGGGCGATCTCCGGCTGGATGAATCACTGCCGCTGGGCGCTTACCGGGAGCTGACGGCGGAAGAGCTGGCTGCGATCGGAAGGTAAATTGGTCCTTGCCCGGCCAAACTCGAATCGTGTATGGCAAGGTTCAGCTTGCAGGTCGCTTCGCTTGTGGCGTCTTGCATGTTTGAATATATATATATCATGGTCAAAGGATGGGTGGAGAAATGACGTACAAACTGGTAGCTTTGGATGTGGACGGGACACTGCTGAACGATGAACATGAAATGACGGAGCGCACCAAAAATACGGTGATGGAGGCGGCCAGGCAGGGAATTGAAATCGTGCTGTGCACGGGCCGTGGTCCACAGAACTCCATTCCGTTCATGGAGAGCATGGGGCTGGAGGGCTATGTGATCAGCCATAACGGCGCTGCTACGGTGGAGGTGGCTACTCGTACAATTGTGCATCAATTCGAGATGGACCGTGGGGGACTGACACCGTTCATGGAGTATTGCCGCGAGCAAGGGATTCATTTTGACATTAACACGGCCTTTGAGATGTATGTGGATCATGTGGAGGAGCTTGCCGGTCCGGTGCGCTACATGTATGAAAACTTCCTGATGATGCCGAGCAATCTGCCAGCCTGGGAGGCGCTTGCGGACCCGGTTGTGAAATTCACGGCCTTCGGGGAATCGGCTGATCTGGACCGTGTGTTTGGAGCGTGGAGCAAGTGGACGCTCCCGTTCAATATGCTGCGCAGCGGCGAGTATTTCATCGATCTGATGCATCAGGAGGCCTCCAAGGGCAACGCGCTCGCACAACTGGCGGCGAAGCGGGGCTACAAGCCGGAAGAGGTGCTGGCGATTGGCAATTACTACAATGATATTACGATGCTCACCTATGCCGGTATGGGCATAGCGATGGACAATTCCCCGGTGGAGGTCAAGGCGGCAGCCGACGCGATTACGGCCTCCAACAATGAGGATGGCGTGCATGAAGCGCTGGTGAAGTACTGCTTGTCTTGAATGTAAGGGCCGGGATATGAAGAAAAAGGACCTGACGGAAGCGGCGTGCGCCGAGTTCGCGACAGATTAGCTTGTAATCGATCTGTTTGCGATAGAAGCGCTACAGGCTGCTCTTCCGTTTGGTCCTTTTGTGTTTGTAATAATGGTCCGGCTAGCGCAGTGAGCGAAGCCCTTTAGGCAGATGGTTCTTCAGCTGGCCGCTGCTGGCTTTGCCCCAGCCGACAGGCAGTCCGTCTGTCGTCACAAGCGTCCAGCCGCGGTAGTCAGGGTCGACCGGCAGCGTCTCGCCGCGCAGAAACGCGGCGATTTCCGGCGAATCGGCGGACAGATTCCAGCTTCTTGCGGCCTGCTCGGGACGGGAAGCCATCGCGAGGGCGTGAGCGGGTTCAATCCGGTTCTTCTTCAAATGCGCGAGATGAAGGCCGGCACGGGGGATTTTGAGGCCCCGAAGCTGCCGCTCGGTCCAGGTCCAAGACGCGTTCTCCGGCAGCCAGTACAGCTCGTCTCCGAACAATAACGGACGGCCGGATGTCGGTACGAATCCGGGAAGATCCTCTCTGGCCCATTCCAGAAAAGCCTGGTAGGCCGCTTGTTCAGGCGCTTGCTTGGCACGCTTCCCGCCTCTGCCAGCAGGCCTCGTATCTTGAACGCCCCCTTCGAGCTCATCGGAAGCGCCACCCCTCTTCCTTACTACGGCTACGAAATGTCCTTCCCCGCGCTGCAAATGCGGCCAGAATCGCTCCATCTTGAGCAGCTCCAGGTCCGGATATTGAGCGAGCATTCGCTCCACCATCTCTTCATTCTCGGCCTTGTTGAACGTACAGGTGGAGTAAGCAAGCGAACCGCCAGGCTTCAGCATGACGTAAGCCTCCTGGATGATGTCCCATTGGCGGGCTGCACACAGCTCTACGAGCGCAGGCGACCATTCCTCGATGGCGCCGGGATCTTTCCGGAACATGCCTTCGCCCGAGCAGGGCGCATCCAGCATGATTCGGTCGAAGCTGGCCGGGAATCTCCGGGCCAGCTCATCCGGAGCGGCGCAGGTGACAACCGCATTATCAATTCCCATTCGTTCTACGTTCTCTGCAAGAATCCGAGCCCGTTCGGGGTGAATTTCATTGGACACGAGCAGGCCCTTTCCTGTCATTTTGGAGGCGATGTGCGATGTCTTTCCCCCGGGGGCCGCGGCGAGATCAAGAACGGTTTCGCCGGGTTGCGGATTCAGCATTTCCACGGCTGACATGGCCGAGGGCTCCTGAATATAATATAGTCCGGCAGCGTGGTACGGATGACGGCCTGGCCGCATGGTCTCCTCATAATAATAACCATCCGCACACCATGGAACCGGGGTCAGCTCAAACATGGAAATCAGGGCGCGAACGGCTTGATCGGCTCCATCCGACTTCAGCCGGTTCAGCCGAAGGCCGTGGGTGCGCGGTGCGTTGTAACTATCCAGAAATTCATCCAGCGTTTCACCCGCAAGTTCCTTCATCCCGGAAACAAACGCCGCTGGCAGTTTTTCCTCTCCCATCGGTACAGCTCCTTTTATGTAAGAAAAATGGTGCGTAATCTGTGATGTCAGCTTAGACGGTCACTACAAGGTCGCGTTAAGCTAAGCTGGACTTCCGGCAGCCGCTTCCCTGGATTTAGGGGATGCCTCCTTCATGGAGCGGTAATCGGTGACTTTATTTTTGCCAGTCGTTTTGGAGCGATACATCGCCTGATCGGCTTGCTTCATCAGCTCGTCGCCCTGCACGCCCTGGCGCAGTACACTGAAGCCAACGCTGATGGTGACGATCGTCTCGCTTGCGACTCTGGCGCGAATGCTCTCGGCTACCTGGGCAGGCTTGACCTTGCGGTCAACGACGAGGGCCACCAGCTCTTCACCGCCATAGCGTCCAGTTAGGCCGATTCCATCCAGCTCCTCCTGCATGATCGCAGCGACTTGCTGCAGCACTTCGTCCGCCTTGGCATGACCTTGCGTGTCGTTCAGCTTCTTGAAATTGTCGATGTCGCAGAAGATAACCGCGATCTTCAGCTGCTGCTCCACATACTGCTCCAGATGCTTCGTGAAATGCTTGCGATTATACAGCCCGGTCAGGCCATCGGTGATCGAGGAACGGTAAATCGACTGCATCAGCTCGACAATGCGCCGGAACAGGACAAAAAACACAATAGCATAAAAGATAACCGGCAGAAATGGCACCGTGTTGTTCAGTGCCGGCGGCATCGTCAGACCGTAGCCGGATGCTGTTTTCATTGCTGCCCAAACCGCATAGGTGAGAAGTCCGATCGTGTATTTGACCGGCTGTCCGATTTTTTTAGGGATTCGGAGCAGGCACAGCACAATGACGGCCCCGTGCATCAGATCGAAGCTGACCTTCTGCCATAGCGGATCCACCGGAAAAGGAAGTACGGCAGGCAGAATCAGCAGAGCCAGAATCGCCAGTGTGAACAGAAGCGGCATCCAGAAATGGCGCTTCTTCATTCTCCGATATAATAGCAGGACCGCGGTGTTTAACAGAGCGAAGGAGAATAGCTGGAGGGCATGCGGGGTTGCGGAAGTCGCCCCGAGTGCAGGTGCTGTCCCCAAAGCCGAATGGATGTTCAGTCCTTCGTATGTCATAATAAAGAAGAACGCTGCCGCCATATAGATATAGGCCTTCTTGCGCTGCTTGGTGTACATAAACAGACACATCATCAACATCATCAAGGCGATACACAAGCTGCAGACGGCCGCGATCAACGGCAACAAAGAGGGCCAAGAGGCCGCTTGATAAGACAAATGGACTCACTCCTGATAGGGATAGGTTTCCTTTGCATGAAACATATGTTCTAATATATCATAACGAAAAAGTATCTGAAAAGAGATTAGAGAAAGGGGGATTCCCCATGAAACTACTTCAAGCCTTATTTTTTCCTCCGGAACAGCCTGGCGGCGTCTCTTCCATGATTCCTTATCTTCAGGAACGGTTTCATTCCCCTCGCTGGGAAATGGAGCTGTTCTGGCTTCCGAAACGGATCCGCAACAAGGGCCAGGAGGAGCCGATATTCCATACCTTTGATTGGAGAGAGTTCGAATCCAGCCCTGTCGTCGCCAAGTATATTCAGACTTACCGCGATTACCTGTGGTGGACCCGTCTTCGAATCCAAAAGCCATATGATCTTATCCATAGCCATCATCCGATTCCAGGCATGGCCATGAAGGCGGTCTTCCCGGATACGCCCCTGATTCAGACCGTGCACTCCAGTTACGAAAGAGAGCTTATTCTGAACGGAAGAATCAAGGAGAACGGGCTTGAGCACCGCTTTCTCGTTTCCTTATATAAAGAGCTGGAGTTTATCAGCGATCGGCTGATGACCGTATCGAACTCATTCAAACATTATATGACGCCTTACGTAGAACGCCCTGAAGACATCGGCGTGATTCCGAACGGCTTTGATGAGAAAAGATTCAAGCCTGTCCCTCATGAAAATGTCGTGCCTCAGCTGATTACGGTGTGCCGGCTCGTCCCAGCCAAAGGGCTGGACGTTCTGCTTAAAGCATGCGCCGAGCTGAAGGAGCGGGGTCATGATTATGTCCTGCATATTATCGGGGACGGTCCTTCCCGGCAGGAGCTGGAGGAAATGGCGAAGGAGCTTGGTATATACCAGGAGACGATTTTTTACGGATATACCCTTCATCCGGAGGAGTTTATGCCGTTCTTCGATATTTTTGTACTGCCGTCCAGAGCCGAGGCGTTCGGATCGGTGTTCGCAGAGGCTGCGCTGAGCTGTCTGGCGCTGGTGGGAACGAATGTTGGCGGTATAGCGGAGCAGATTGAGGATGGGGTTAACGGCCTGCTGGTGCCGCCGGAGGACCCGATGGCACTGGCAGACGCTTTGGAGAAGGTGATCGGCGATCCGCTGTATCGCTACGAGCTTGCGCGGACCGCCTGGGACAAGGCGAAGAATCAATATTCCCTGTCTCGTTCCGTCAATGAGCTGAAGAAAATGTATTTGCAGTTTCGCCCTCGGTGAAAAGAACCGTTGTGTCAGAAGGGAGCAGCAGCGAGCTTTCGCTTTATTCCCGAAGTGCAGGCTTGCCGAACAAGGTGAGCCGCAGCACCCATAATAGACAGAGCGCTCCGAACATTGGGTACAGCAGCGACAACAGCGAACTGAAGCCAAACTGGCTGAATATATAGCAGAAGAGCATGATGCCAAGTGTGATGATGCGTGGCGACAGCGTGGTCCGTTGCTGGACCAACAGGGTAATGCCATAAATATTGGCTACAAAGGTGCTGAAAATTTCCAGGAAGATCAGCATCAGATAGATGATTTGCACCACCAGGCCAAGCTGGTTGGCGATGCTGCCCATCGGAATTTCATACTGAGATATGCCGGGCATTTGGGCTGACATCGCGAAATGGGCTGCCATCAGCATGAATCCGACGCCTGTGCCGCCGATAATTCCTCCCCATTTTACCGCGCGGTGACTGTCGGTTTGACTGCCAAGCGGAACGAGGACCGGCATGGCCATCACCAGGTTGAAGGCGGTGTAGAGCAGCGGGGCTATCCAGGCATAGGACAAGGGATGGTCGGATGTCAGTGTCAGGAACCGGGAGGAGCCCGGGGAATGAATCGTTTGCGATATAATGACAAGCGACAGCGTGAGCATCATGGGAACGACAAAGCTGTTCATCGTCATGATGGAGCGAATGCCTTTGCGCAGAATAAAATAGGTGCCGATCATGGTCACGAATAGCCCCGTCTGGTAGCTAAGGTTCAGATGCTCCATAAATACCGAGCCGGCTCCGGCCAGCATAATGCTGTTGACGCCCAGCAAAATAACAAACATGAACAGGCTGATCCATCCGCCCGATCGTTCGCCGAAGAGATGTTTGTTCAAGTCTTCGAATGATTTGGCCTGAATGCGCCTGGATATAATCATGATTTTAGTTCCGAGCCAAATGAACAGCCCTGTAGCGAGCACGATCGTGATGGTAGCCCAATACCCGTATTGGGTAAAAAACTCCATGATTTCGCGTCCGGTAGCAAAGCCGGCACCCACGATCGTTCCGATGTATGTAAATGCGATTTGAAATACCCGAAAATGGTTTCGCAAGCGTCCCCAGCCTCCCCCGTATCTGCTTCTCTCATCTGTTCCTATAGTACAAGGTATGCCTGTCTGGGCTGGGACATGACTCCGACCTGTCCCTATTTCAGTGTGAGTGATATGTCATATACACTGGGTCCGCTGGGTGGTATAAAGATGTTAATGTAAGATAATGTTCCCTGCCAGGTTAGAAGAGGAGAGAAGGAACGTCGTTTATACTTGCCGGGCACCGATGATTTATGTTACTTTTACGTCAAAGGATTGGGTGGGAGGTCAACGTATGGAGTGGTTAAAGGAACGAATTATGCGTGAGGGTGTTGTGCTCTCGGATCAGGTGCTGAAGCTGGATGCGCTGTTGACGCATCAGGTGGACCCGGCACTGATCATGGAGATGGGCCGTGAATTTGCCGAAAGATTCAAGGAGCAAGAAGTGACCAAGGTCGTGACGCTGGAGTCATCCGGCATCTCGGTTGCCTTTGCAACCGCACATCATCTCGGCGTGCCAATGGTATTTGCCCGGCGTAAAAAAACGCTGTTGGCCGATCCTGATGCATTAAGCGAACGCGTGCCGTCTTTTACGAAAGGGATCGTAACGGACATTATGGTATCTCGCCAGTTTATTACTGAGAATGACCGAGTGCTGTTCATCGATGATATCATTGCCAACGGCGATGCTGCCCGGGGGCTGATCAAGATCATACATCGAGCCGGAGCGAGGCTGGTCGGGCTCGGTGTGGTGATCGAGAAGAGTTTTCAGGCCGGAGCGCGTACGCTCAGAGAGCAGGATGTTCGGGTCGAATCGCTGGTCGACATCACGTCTTTGGAGAATGGACAGGTTCATTTTGGTAAATAAAATCATGACATGTTGCGTTATTCCAGCCTAAAAATTCAAGCAACGACTTTTCGCTAGGGCCATTTTGCCGTATAATAAAGGAGTAGGCAATAGAGAGGAGGCAGCACCATGGGGAAACAACCTGTAACCGAGCCGTTCCTGATTGAGAAGCTGAATGAAGCGAAAATTCATTTCGAACGCGCTCTGGATTGTAAGCATACGGAGTTCGATGATCTTTATCCCTATATGATTGAACATCCTCAGTTTTTCTGGTATAAGCGTTATGTTGCCTGGTCGGAATTGCTGACGATTGCCGGTCTGTGTGAGGAGCTTTCCTTCGATTGGAGAGAACAGTTCACTCCTCAGCAGGTGGAGTATATAGAGAAACGTGTCATGTCTTCAACGGTTCTGGATTTCTGGTACGAGAAGAATGACAGCATTGAGCCGGCCCAGCGCTAAAGGCTCGAAACCGAATACCCGAAAGACCTAAATGACCTCATTTAGGTCTTTTTTTAAGACCAAAACGAAATACGAGTGAGGGAGGCTGAAGATATGAGTATGATCAGTGATGAACGTTTGGACGAGCTTCGGCTGTCAGGTGAGCGGGTTCGCGTGGTGCGTGATGAACTGGAGAGCAACGATGTGATTGGCATCGTTGTGGCCTGGGACCCGACCCATGTGATTATTCGCCGCAGAAACCGGCGCGTTGTGAAATTAGACCGGAATTACAGCTACCAGCTGTACAGCGAGCCGCGCCAAAGTCGCCTGGAGGACAATTAAGCGACCTTTCCGAGAGTCTGAGAACTGACCCAGTACAACTGTGAATCCGGTGCCCCTGTGCGAATAGATCAGCTAATGGACGGATATCTTATACTGGAATACTGGGAAACAGACCATTAGGAGAGAGGTGCACACAAGCGATGGAATTGTCACAGGATAAAGTGTCGGCTTATAAAAACGAAATCACCAATATGAAGCAGTCCATGCCTGAAATGACGGAGGCATATCATCAATTCACAGGCGTCTGCTTTCGTGAAGGCGAGCTGGACGAAAAGACAAAGCAGTTGATTGCGCTTGGCATCAGCCTGTTTGCCAACAATGAGCTGTGTACGTTGTACCATATGCAGGAGGCCCGCTCCAAGGGGGCTTCAGAGCAGGCGATCATGGAGGCAGTAGCGGTCGCATCAGCAGCGAGCGCTGGACATGCCATGGCACAGGGACTTATGCGCGTGCAGCCCAATCTACACTAGGTAGCACGAGGCGCTGCATCCAAGATCAAGATGATAGCAAAGAATTAGCCGCTTTCCGGTGGGGAGAGCGGCTTTTTCGATGGAATAAGGCAGACTCGGAAAGCTATCGCTAAAGTTATCGTTAAAGTTATCGTTAAAGTTATCGATAAATTTAGCGATAGAAGGAACTGCCATAATAAAGTAGCCATTGTCGCTGCTCAGCATGAGTATGGGGCAAGGATGGCCTGATTCAGTGTGAGGCAGCAGCAGCGTGCGGCTGACCGGGACCAGGATCGCTTGCATGTAGCCCGAGGTAAGCCCGCATCCGCTCCATCATCTCCTTGCGGAAGGACGGCCACAGGATTGTTATGGACCCGACATAACCTCGGCACGCATAACGGGCTTCAATACCGTCGTTCCCCTTGCGGATGTCATACACCTTGATGGTGCGCCTGCTGAATTCCTGCTTCACTTCGCGAAGCAGGATCGCCGCCTGCTTGGCGCCGTTGCCGACAACTTCCACATAGAGCTGGGGGGTCTTGAATACGCCGCTTTCCTGAATAACCCGGCAGTCCCGCTCAAATACTTTGTGAATGAAGGTCAGCAGCAGATAGCTTTTGATCAGCGCGCGTTCTTCCGAGGTAACAGCCGGTATGGCCATTATGTCCACCACCCTTTATATAGAAAATGTTTATTTAATGAGAACTTATGTTCTTATTTTAACCGAAAGTATCGAAAATAATCAAGTTTTTAAAAAAAGTGTTGACTCGATTGTTAAGCCGTGATATTATATATCTTGTCGCCGCGATAAGTGACTACTGAAGATACCATTGCGATGGACAACATATTATGCGGTCGTGGCGGAATTGGCAGACGCGCACGGTTCAGGTCCGTGTGGGCTACCCCCCCGTGGAGGTTCGAGTCCTCTCGACCGCATTTTCATCTTCAACCCTTAAACTCTTCTATCTAGGATAGAAGAGTTTTTTAGTTTTTATATACATAACTTTCGCCGCGAAATCCTCTCTGCTCTGTTGGTTGCTCTCTCCTGGTTGCTCTCCTGGTTGCTCACTGCTGGCTCCTCGAAGCATACTCCACGCCCCTCCACGCCCCCTATGTTTGGAGAGCTTTTCACCATTATCCCGTTTGATCAGGTAATCAGGAACAGCTAATTTGGAGGAAGAACATACTGTTGGCGATGGAAGTAGGAAATAGGAAGTAGGAAGTGGGCAGATTGTATTGAGATCTTAAGACGGCCTGAGGACAAGATGCCAGGATTAAAGAAAAGTGACTTACGGATCAAGGACGGATTTAAGGGATTAGGTGAAAGTTAGCCAGACAGGTAATGTGCCCCCAATGAGGTGAAGTGGGACGAATCAGATGATTTGTGTGAGTCAAGAACTGCTGCACGATGATCAGCGTGACGCTTTGGACAATACATTAATGGTGGGAGCTAGCATGAGAGCTACCACGAGAGCTACCACGAGAGCTACCATCATCAAAGTAACGATGATTTCAGATAGAATCCGACATCTCATTCAGGCTACTGCTGCAAAGGGCTGATTCGTTTGGCGGGCGATCAACTGGTTGTAGGAAATGCCGGGGACAGCCACACACATTTGCAGCAACCGCTGTCCTATCGTTACTTCCGCTTCGGACAAACGGAGCCAGCGGCGTCCTGTGAACTCGTTCAGGTACGCCTGCAGATGTTTCGATTCCAATGCTCCATAGGTGCTTTTTAGTGATTTCCACGCTTCTCTGACGATGTTCCGCAAGGGGGAATACAACCGAAAAGCTTGAGGGAACAGTCTGACGTCGGATGTGAGGCTGTCCACGTGCTCATCAATGAAGGCGGTTAGATCGCGGCGTGCTGCCCATCTATCGCTTCCTCGCTGCTGCTGCACCAGGCGAAGTTTGACCTGCTGCGGTTCACCGGTCTCGTCAACCGTGCAGCCAGCGACGACAGCCGAGGCATGCGGATGCGAAACTGTACAGCGGTCAGGATTACGCCCGTACTGATCGCTGTTGACCTTCACGTCGCCGTAGAGCAGTTCGCGGGCATCAAATTCCCCGAGAGCATGGCGTATTTTGTGAAGCATTAACCACGCGGTCTTGTAGGTAACCCCAATCACCTGACTCAGCCGTGTCGCCGAGATGCCGTCAGGAAGCAGGAACAATTCCAGGGTGATGAACCACTTGAGCAGCGGCAGACGAGTGCCTTCAAAGATCGTGCCGACGAAAGGCGACGTTTGATGCTTGCAACGTCCACACTCAAATAAGGGGATACGCCGGGAACTCAGACGGCAGCACTTGGTATGATCACAGCGCGGACAAATAAACCCGTTTGGCCACTTCATGGCAATCACCGCCTCGATGCAGTCCTGCTCGCTCTGATAACGGCTATGGAAAGATGGAAGCTCCGTTGCAATGTGGATCATCATATCCCCTCACCCCGAATTTAAATTTACGTACATAGGCTCCTAATCTAAAGATAATAGTGACAACCGAACTTGTGTTCCATTTATTTCATTATACCAAACATATGTTCCTTAATCAACCGAAAAAGATTAATTAAAACGTCTTATTTCGTTTGATTTTTGTCAAACCACTTTCGACTAAATGAATAGAGGGCAAATTGAAAAGTTGAATAGCTGAATAGTTGAATATCAGAATAGTTGAATTTGAGAATATCAGATTAGCTGAATAGCTTAGAAGCTGACCGTTACTTGCTTTTACATTTCCTGCTGCTTGCTTCCCTGAGCGAAAGGGATAATGGTTAAAGGGGTGGGGGAGAGGATAGGTGGCGGCGAAGGGGGCGGTGGCTGAGGCAGGGCTGTCACGGGAACAATTGCAGGGATTAACGCAGGGATCAAAGTAGGACTCAATGCAAGGCTCAATGCAAGGCTCAATGCAAGGCTCCAAGTAGGACTCAACGTAGGGATCGACGCAGGGATCAACGCAGAGATCAACGCGGGATCTACGTAAGAAGCGAACGTAGGAGAGGCCCTTCGCGGGGGCTAAAAAAGATGCAGATGCATAGATAGTTGCTGAGCGGAATTGCAGATGACAGGACGGGATAGTCTAAAGGATATTCGATCGACCGTTTAGCCGTTCGACAAGAAAGCAGAGGAGTTGGCATGGGTTGATGTGTATTGTCATCAATCGACTATATTTTTCCGTTATCTAACATTGAAGTCCATTGACGGGTAACGGTTTAATGATATGATGGACGTATTGGCGGCCATAGCTAGCAAGTTACTGGTACGTCACTTCTAGCCGTTAATAGATTGGGGATGAGATCAGTGGAGGTGAACGGCAGTTATAACCTATATATTGTCGCTCTTTCAGCCATCATCGCGATTTTGGCATCGTATTTCGCGCTAAACATTACATCAAAGATTTCGTACGCGAAGGGAAAAAGCAGGCTCTTCTGGTTATTAGCCGGCGCCCTGGTCATGGGAAGCGGGATCTGGTCCATGCACTTTGTCGGGATGCTAGCCTTTCACCTGCACATTCCGGTAGCTTATGATATATGGCTGACCTTGCTGTCCATGGTGGCAAGTGTCGTTTCTTCTTTTATTGCCTTTTATATTACCATACCGAAAAATATCAACTGGTATAAAATCGCGATCGGCGGCCTTGTGATGGGCAGCGGTATTGTGGCGATGCATTATGTCGGGATGGAAGCGATGGTGATGCATGCAGACATTACTTATCACACGGGGTTATGGGTGTTATCGGCCCTTATCGCCTTTGCCGCTTCTTACGCTGCTTTGTTCTTGTTTTTGCGTTTCCGGAATCAACCATCGGCCAGCTGGCTGAAATGGGTCTCGGCGGTCGTGATGGCCATTGCAATTTGCGGCATGCATTATACAGGCATGAAAGCTGCCAGCTTCCATCATCACGCCGGCATGATGGTTGAATCAACAGACAGTGTGGATATGTTTTTGCTGTACGGCGTAAGTGTGACCATTTTCATTATATTGCTGGTGTCATGGGGAGCGATGTTTTTTGACCGGCATGTACTGGAGAAGATGGCCTATCAGGATTCGATTACACAATTGCCCAATCGCAATGAAATGAACCGATACTTCGAACGGAATGTGGGAAAACAGGTAGCGGTTCTCTTTCTTGATCTTGATCAGTTCAAGGCGATTAATGATACGCTTGGCCATGATGTCGGCGATTTGCTTGTTCAGCAGGCAGGCTTCAGGCTTCGTCAGTTTGTCGACGAGAAGCGGCAGGCTTACCGAATCGGCGGCGATGAGTTTTTGATTATTGCCGAGCAGTGTACTCAGGAGCAGGCTGAATGTTTGGCCAAGCAGATCTTACATACGATTAAGCAGGTTTACCGGATCGACGGCAATGAGCTGTACATTACGGCAAGCATCGGTATCAGCATCGGTACTTTGCAGCAGTCCAACCGTACGGTTTTGCTTAAAACGGCCGACACGGCGATGTATAAAGCGAAGAAGCTCGGAAAGAACAGGCACTGTGTATATACCGAGGAGATGGGCATCACCGAAGTGCGGAAGATGGAGCTTGAGAAGGATTTGCAGCGCGCACTGGTGGAGAAACAGTTCTTCATCGTTTATCAACCGAAGTGGAATGTAAAAACAGATCGCTTATACGGGTTCGAGGCGCTCATCAGATGGCAGCACCCGAGACTCGGGGTTATCCCGCCAGGAGAGTTCATCCCGATCGCAGAGGAGACCGGACTGATCGTGCCGATGACGAGCTGGACGCTGGAGCAAGCGTGCCTGCAGGCGAAAGCATGGCAAGACCAGGGCATCTATCAACCGGTTTCTGTTAATTTGTCCGTTAGGCTTTTCTACACTGACACTTTGACGGATTTGATCCCGGCTGTGCTGGAGCTGGCCGATCTCGAAGCGCAGTATCTGGAGCTTGAAATTACCGAGTCGATGGTCTTTCATGATGTGCATGATATTATTCGGCAGCTGCAAGACCTGCGAAGAATGGGTGTCCGGGTATCGATCGATGATTTCGGGACAGGTTATTCTTCCATCGGCTTGCTGGATCGGCTGCCCATTGATGCTCTCAAATTGGATCGCTTGTTCACCAACGATCTGGATTCACCCAGCAAACGTGCGGTCATCCACGCGATTGTGCTGATGGCAGAGAGTTTGCAGCTGGATGTGATTGCTGAAGGCGTTGAGAAGCAGGAGCATATTGACTTTCTAACTGAGCTGGGCTGTTATGTCATGCAGGGCTATTTCTATGGGAGACCGATGAAGAATGAGAGCCTCTCTCAATGGTTGGGCAAAATTGATGAGCATAACCGTTCTGAGGAGCAGGAGCCCGGCAGGTAAGCTGTTGATGCTGCCTAAGGCTTCTAAATTACGAAGCTGCTGAAGCGTCTATCTGCTAAGTAGCTATGCAGCTTTCCCTCTAACCGGTCTCCTGCTATCCCGACTGGAGGAGCAGCCGGGAATAGCTTGTGGGAGTTCAATTTAGTGTGAGCGTCTGTTTACAGTTCTAGTATTGGTTAATGTTTCCGTTAAGTACATGCAAGGCAGATTCCGGAGAATTCTCCGGGTCTGCCTTTTTCTTATTCTCAAATCTTGCAGGCGCCAAGTTGCAGGATGCATAAACCTGAACTTCTGCGAAAAAATATAGTTCAATATGCTTGTGACAAGGAGGGACAACTGGATGACGACAAGGCAGTTCTCTTTCTTGCAAATATCGCTAACCTTCATTCTGTCCGTCGGCATGGTGAACCACGTGCTTCTTATTCCCCAGCTGATGGAGGTATCCGGCCGCGACTCATGGATAACCGTTCTCCTCGCATGCGTTGTGTTTCTTCCGGTCTTTATCATTATCGGATATATCGTAAAAAAGACACGGCACACCGGGATGCATGACTGGTTGCTTGAGCATTACGGGAAATGGATTGCCGTTCCGATCTCGGTCCTGACCGGCTTGACGCTCCTCAGCATCATTGTGGTGGAATCGAAAGATATGGTGATCTGGACTAACTCCTCCTATTTGCCGGAGACGCCTCCTTGGGTCCTCATAGTTCTGTTCTTAGCGTTGGCGCTCTATTCTGCGCTAAGCGGACTAAAAACGGTTGTGATTACTTCAGGCATTCTGCTGCCGGTCGTTATCTTGCTCGGCGAGTTTGTCATGCTAGCCAATTTTTCGAACAAGGATTATACCCTGCTGTTACCGGTATTCGAGCACGGATCCGGCCCTGCTTGGAGAGGGGTGATCTATATCGGGGCAGGATTGCTGGAGTTGATCTTTTTCGTGTATATCCAGCAATTTATTTCGGGCAGCGTGAAGAAAAGGTACATGATTATTCTAGGACTTGTGCTAGCCGGTCTTGCGCTAGGACCTACCATGGGGGCGATTGCGGCTTTCGGTCCGGTGGAATCCGCGTTGCAGCGTAATCCAGCCTTTGAGCAGTGGCGTCTGGTCCGGATTGGCAGCTATATCGAGCATGTGGATTTCTTGTCTATCTTTCAATGGATCAGCGGCGCTTTCATTCGAGTGGCTTTCTCGCTCTATATCATGATGGAGCTGCTTCCTTCGAAGGGAAAACGATGGTTTCTTACGGCCATCGCTGCGATTTGCGCCGCAGCGGTGATTTATCCGGTCGGCGATATTGTCTTTTTTAACGTGCTGAAAAGTTATTACTACCCGGTCCTGTTTTCTGTGCTGCTGCTTCTGACTCTGGTCATCTTCGTCCTGGTCCGATTTGCTAAACCGCTGAAGGAGGTGCAGGCGTGACGCTCAAGCTGGATGAACTGAAAAAGTATTTTGCAGCATGCCATGATGTTGTGCATGAATATCGTCAGTTCGAAACGGGAGAGGAGGTTGTGTTTATATATTGCGAGACGCTGTGCGATGAGAAGTTTCTGAACGAGTATGTGTTTTCAGAGATCAGCCGGGTGATGAATATGCCTTCATCCATGATCCGGCAAGGATTGGAGAATCATACTTCATTAAAGGTGACGCTCTTGCAGGAAGCTACTCTGGAGAAGATAGCGGGCAAGATTTTTGGCGGAGAGGTGGTGATTTGGGCTGATGCTCTGAATGACTGCTATTATCTCCCGGCGAAACAGACCAATGACCGCCAGACGGAGGAAAGCGGCATCGAGGTGTCGATCCGGGGGCCGAGGGATGGCCTCGTCGAAAATATCGATACGAATATCGGTTTGATTCGCAAGAGATTTCCGGCTGTAACCTTGGCTTATCAATCTTTTACGATTGGCAACAAAACGAAAACCAAGGTCGGCCTGCTGTATGACACCGAGATGATCTCCGAGGCGACGCTGAAGAATGTACAAACCAAGCTTAACAGGGTTCAAAACAGCATTGAAGAATTGGTCAGCGCCAATCAGCTGGAGGAAATCATCTCGGACAATCCATATTCCGTCTTTCCTTTAAGCATTTATACAGGCCGACCTGACTTCATCACGTCATGTCTCCTTAAGGGCAGGTTTGCCATTCTAATCGATGGTGTGCCAGGCGCTCTTATTGCGCCAGCAACGTTATCGGTGCTGCTTAAAACGGCGGAGGATTCTCATTTTAACTACATCTCTTCGTCATTTGGAAGGATTCTCAGATATATCAGCTTGGCTGTCGCTATTTTTCTGCCGAGCTTCTACGTAGCGCTGACCGGGTTTCACCAAGACCAGATCCCGTTTCCTATGCTGGCAACGATCGGATTATCCCGGCTGGGGATCCCGTTTAGCATTCCGATGGAAGTGCTGCTCATGCTGGGTCTGATTGAAATATTCAGGGAAGCCGGATTTCGCCTCCCGACGCCGCTGGGCCAGTCGATTACGGTTGTCGGCGGTCTGATTATCGGAGATGCGGCAATCCGAGCAGGGTTGACCTCGCCGACGATGGTTGTCATTGTTGCTATCTCTGTAGTGGCAGGCTCGACGCTGGTGAGCCAAGCACTGTCGGGAACGGTCAGTGTGCTGCGCATCGTTACGGTATTGCTGGCCTCCATTCTGGGCATGTTCGGCTTTATGCTTTCGATCATCTTTGTCGTCGTCTATCTTTCTACACTGACATCCTATGGCGTGGCTTATCTCGCGCCGCTGTCTCCAATTAACTTTAAAGACGTTGTTCGCGCGGTCCTGCAGGTTCCGCAAAAATGGATCGGAGGCAAACCGAAACATTTGAAGCATAAGTAGGAGGGAACAGATGAAAGTATGGAAGATATATGTCAAGCTGCAGCTGGCGATTTTCCTGCTGCTTCTGTTAGCGGGGTGTTGGGACCACCGGGAAATTACGTTCTCCATGTATGCTACATCCATCGGCATCGATTACAAGGAGGATGAGTACATCCTGTATGCGCAAATGCTGAATTTCGGCAATATAGGCAAGCTGGAGGGGCAGTCTCTGGAGAAAAAGCCGATTGTGATCGGAACGGCGCGCGGAAAAACGCTGACTGATGCGGTATTTATGCTGTATCGATCCGAGCAGATTCCGGTATTCTGGGGGCATGTCACGTCGGTTGTGTTCACGAAGGAGGCGCTGCAGCGGGTGAACTTCCTGGAATTATCCGACTCGCTCAGCCGCTATTATGCGATCCGATATAATGTGTGGGCCTACGGCACCGAGAGCTCGATCGAGGAACTGTTCAACCTCAGCCCCTTTTTCGGGATGTCTCCCTACGAGTCTATCCTTATGAGCCCTCTGGACACGTACAGGCAATATTCCGATATCAGGCCGATCTATATGTTTCGATTTATAGCGAATTATTTGGAGCCGGGCAGGACGGCCGGGCTCCCTCAGCTGACGACGAACCGAACAACCTGGATGGAAGGCGGAAAAGAATCGACACAGATGATGCTTGGGGGAGAATATTTTTTTCATGAGAGCCAGTATAAAGGAAAGCTTGGGTATGAGGAAGGCTGCGGAAAGCGGTATCTGGATAAAAAAATGAATCGGGTCCCTCTCACGATCTATCAAGGTCAGGAGCCGGTGATGACGCTGGTTCTGCACGTCCAGGACTACAAGGTCAACCATACCGTCAAGAATGGGAACGTCATCTATGATCTGAAGCTTACCGTTAAGGGGCTCATTGATGAAATGGGAGAAAACGTCACCCATTCATTCATAAAGAACGAGATTATCAAGAAAATGAAGAAAGAGATTCAAAGCACCTTTGATAAAGGGCTTGAAATCTCGGCTGACGTGTATAATTTAAATGATACTGTATATCGTTACGATCACAAGACTTGGCAAACATACCTTAAAGGCAAGCCGCCCGAAACGACGATGCAGCTGGGCAAGATCGATATCGATGTGGTCATTATCAATTCAGGGAAATATAAAAACCGTAAAAATGAGTAAGAGTAAGAGGTCAGGCGATGACGTTGGCTTGCCATTCCTGCAGCAAAGCACGTTCATCCAGCTCATATCCGATCATGACCAGATAATAAGCGCCTGTATAGGCGGTGCTTTCCGAACGAAGCTGCTTTCCTGAAAACTGAATCAGGGATGGTGTGGAGGAGCCTTTCAGGGCAACATACCCTTTCGCGCGGAGCACATGCTGCCCCGTTGTTTTCAGCCACTTTGTCAGCCTTGGCAAAGAAAGCGCCGTCTGCCTGCTGATGGGGATCATAATGGTCTGGATGCGGGAGAAGGAAGCGTGCCCCGGCTGCTCTGACCTGCTCGACGATGCAGAGCCGTGGTGTGGATGATGCGTATGGGAATGGGCAGAAACGATGTTGAATCGAACCGTTGTTTTCGCCTGGTGAAGCAAGGGTCTCAGTGCTCCGATCACGGCTTCTTGATTGAATTTGCCCAGGGTTGTGTTGAAGATCTGCGCCGTATCATTATATTTCTTGATGAGATGATGAACTTTGGACAGATGGGGGTATGGGACAAGGTCCTGCTTGTTGACCAGGATCACGTCGGCCACTTCCAGCTGCCTGCGCAGCGTGTAAACAAGCTGTTTATCAGCTGAGAATATGCTGTTATACTCCAGCACATGTTCCGCGTCGACCACCGTAACGATGTTGTGCAGCATCACCTTGTCGATCAGCTCGGGTTCGGCCATCGCATCCACGACCTCTTCCGGGTTGGCTACGCCGGTGAGCTCAACAAGGATGACATCGGGAGCCAGATCCAGCAGGCTTTGGAGCGCTCCGGAAATTTCGCTTTTCTTGCTGCAGCAGATGCAGCCGTCAAACCGCTTTTCCACAGGCAGCCCCTGGGCGGATTCCGCCAAAATCGAACCATCTACGTCGGCTTTGCCCAATTCGTTCATCAGGATTGCCGGCTTGAGGTTTCGGGCATTCAGGTCTTTGATCAGCTCGAGAAGCAGCGTCGTTTTACCACTGCCTAAAAAACCGCTGATTATGATAACGGGTGTTGGCTTCATATGTAATCCCCCTTGTTCGTATGTAAAAATTACGATATTAGATCATGCTTTAATCCGTGCCAGTGACATCTCTTAGGTGATTAAGAGTATATGAATGAAGAGCGGAATACATGCCATGCGACGGCTTATTATTTTCGTATGAGTTATAGGCGTTGACAAAAAGAATGCGGATGATTACACTGTTATAAATAGTAATTATTACGATTATAAAAAGGCGCGATTTCCAACAACTGAGATAAAGTTGCCAGCAGAGTGCCGCATTATGCCCAGCGAAGTGCCGTTGTTGTGAGCGAATCCTGATCGGTAGCTCAGCCATGTATGTACTCACAGATCGGAGGGAGTTATGTGTCAGTGATTAGCCCCAAGCCTGAAGAGGAACAGGTGATCAGTACTCATTCCGTAGAACGGTGGCACCGGAGGAGATCGGAGCTCGCAGGCTGGCTGCAGCGTCCGAAACGGAGATTGAGGGCCAAACAAGTCGTATGGCTCGGTGACATCGAGGTGGATGTGGAGATGTTTGATGCGCTTGCATGCTTGAAGCGAATGAATATCCCGACCGAGTTCTCCTGTGCGGGCGTCAGTCCCTTGGACGAGCCGGAAGATCATTCACTCTACGCCTATATAACGATGCCTGCCTCCGAGAAAACCGACCGGTTCGTGCAGTTTGCTATGGAGCGGATGAAGCATCGTCTGCTCGTAACGTATGAACCATCGGGGAAACGATACGATCTGTCGTCTTTTTTTATCGGGCATAATCGGTCGTATTGTTTGCTGCTGGGCGCCTGCGCCGAGGCGTTTGCCCGGCTTGAACATCATGGCTGACAGCTGCAGCTGGTCAGCTTCGATCGCCATATGGCGCTTATCACAAGGGCTGTTCCCAGATGAACGGATTATCGGGTCAGGCGTGTAGAGCAAAAAAGAAGGAGCCGCACACTATCGTGCCGCTCCTTCTTTTCTTTTATCGAAATCAATGATGGCATACGCATCGTGAAGATGAATGGACTCTTCATTTCGGCATTCCACTTTGAAGGCCAGCACGTCATCCATTTCATACAAATCTGCAGCAACCAGACGCACCATATCTTCCACGAAACGAGGATTCTCATAAGCCTGTTCGGTGACTCTTTTCTCGTCGGGACGTTTCAGAACCGGGTGGAGCGCGCTGCTGGCATTGGACTCGGCAGCCGCGAGCAGCATCGCTTTCCAGTCATGCGCCGGTGGCGAAGCCGGGTCGATCTCGACCGTCATCGTCACCCTCCCCCGCTGGTTATGCGCGCTATATTCGCTAATCTCCTTGGAGCACGGGCACAAGGTGGTTACAGCTGCATTTAGGCTTACGATGGTTCGGTAAGGCTGTCCTTTCTCATAGGTAGTCTGAATCGTAGCTTCCGCATGATTCAGCCCGGCGAACCCGGTTACCGGGGCGGTGCGTTCATAAAACCAAGGAAAGGAGATCGTGATTTCGGCCTTGTCCTGCCCCATTCGTTCTGCAAGCTCATGGACAAAATCGCACATATCAGCCAGCTCGCTGCTCAGGCCCTTCTGACGATACATTTCCAGCTGCTCGGTCAGTCGGCTCATATTAATGCCTTTCGAGGCTTGGGGCAAACTCGTTGTTAAGGTCATCGTTGCAATGCTGGTCTGGCGCTTAGGCTCGATATCCGAATGAACCTGTATCGGGTGCCGGACGTTGGACACACCGACATGCTGAATAGGAAACAGGTAGTCTGCATGGTGGTTCTGCAAATCGGTCATCTGCTCTTTCACCGTTGGTTTGCTCCCGGGAATCGGATCGGTGGAACCGAATAGACGGTGGCGCTCCGGTTTTGGGGGCAGCATGTTATTGGCATGGATGGATTTCATGGCATCTACACTCCTAGTCATCCGCTGCAAAGCTATTCCAGTGACTCGTCGCTGTCCGTTCTGCTAACCGCGAATCATGCAATAAGCGATGCATTGATGTTCAATGTTCGTAATTATTACTATTATGGAGTGTACTATAAAACTCGGAGCCGGTAAACAGTGGGGTGATGAAAATGGAACGGCAAGCATGCTGTGCTAACTGGTGTTTTCCCGGGTAGACATAGCCCTGAAAGGGATTCATGGGCTTTGGTATAGCTTTTGGCTATAGCAGGCAATAGATTATTAGATTTACTCTATGGATGATAAAGTATGCTATTTTATTCCTAACCAATCGAGAGATGGAGATACGAGGAGGAGGGATACGTTTATGAAGAGCGCAAATTTGGGATACCCCCGCATCGGACTGAACAGAGAGTGGAAAAAGGCCCTGGAGGCCTATTGGTCCGGCAACCTGGCGGAGGCGGATTTTCATGAGCAATTAAAAAGCATACGCCTGCGCCATCTGGAGCTTCAGCAGAAGAAAGGGATCGATGTCATTCCTGTTGGGGACTTCACTTATTATGATCATGTATTGGATACGGCCGTCATGTTCGGGCTGATCCCGCCAAGATTCGGTTGGGAAGGCGCCGATCCGGACCTGTCCGTATATTACGCCATGGCTCGAGGGAGCCGCGAGGCTGCTGCTTGCGAGATGACAAAATGGTTTAATACGAACTACCACTATATCGTGCCTGAACTGCAGAGCGTCAGCCCTAAGCTGACCCGCAATCGTCCGCTGGAAGCATACCGTGAGGCCAAGACGGAGCTTGGCATCAAGGGAAGACCGGTGATCATTGGACCGTATACGTTCCTAAAGCTGTCCAAAGGGTATGATGCAGGTCAGCTGGACAGCTGGATTGACCAGCTGCTTCCCCTATATGGCCAAGTGCTGCGGGAGCTGGCGGCAGAAGGCGTGGAATGGGTTCAGGTTGACGAGCCGATACTGTGCACGACCTTGGCGGAGGCGGATCTGCAGCGTATCGCTCGGATTTATGACCGGCTGGTCACAGAAGCGCCAGGCATCCAGCTGATGCTTCAGACGTATTTTGACGCGGTGGATCATTATAAAGCGATTGTCTCGCTGCCCGTTCATGGCATCGGCCTGGATTTCGTGCATGACCATGGACGAAATCTGCAGGCGATCGAGGAATCCGGATTTCCTGAAGACAAGCTGCTGGGCGCTGGCCTGATCGACGGACGCGGGATATGGAGAGCCGACTTGATAAACAAGCTGGAGTCGCTGCAGGCGTTGGCCGATCACGTATCTCTAAATCGTATCGTGCTGCAGCCGTCCTGCAGTCTGCTGCATGTGCCGATCCGTGCAGCGGAGGAATCCGCGCTGGATGCAGTCCTGCAGGGGGCGCTCGCGTTTGCGGAGGAGAAGCTGGACGAGATCAACGTGCTGGTGAAGTCCGTTAGACTCGGCTATGAGGCTGTTCGTGCTGAAGTGGAAGCGGCGGAACGTGCGCGCCAAGCGCTGCAGCAGTCTGTGGCCCGGAACAGTCAGCGGGTGCAGCAGCGAATGGCCGATCTGAGCTCGCAGCCAACTTCCCGTCCGGACAGCTACGGAGTGCGGAAGCAGGGGCAGCAGAAGCGGTGGAATCTGCCGCTGCTGCCGACAACGACCATCGGCAGCTTTCCGCAAACACCGGAAATTCGCAGCGCCCGGAGAAGCTGGCGCAAGGGCGAGTGGAGTAACGAGCGTTATGAAGCATTTATCCAGGAGCAGATCGGAGCTTGGATCAGGATTCAGGAAGAGCTGGAGCTGGATGTGCTTGTGCACGGCGAGTTCGAGCGAAACGATATGGTCGAGTTTTTTGGGGAGAAATTGGCGGGGTTTGCATTTACTTCGAATGGATGGGTGCAGTCCTACGGCTCGCGCTGCGTTAAACCGCCGGTTATCTATGGCGATGTCGATTGGACAGGGCCAATGACCGTCGAGGAGACGGTCTATGCGCAGTCGCTGACCAGCAAGCCGGTGAAGGGCATGCTGACCGGACCGGTGACCATTCTGAACTGGTCGTTTGTGCGGGACGACAAGCCCCGGGAGGAAGTAGCCTATCAAATTGCCTTGGCGCTTCGTGAGGAGGTCGAGGCGCTGGAAGCGGCAGGCATCGGCATGATCCAGGTGGATGAGCCGGCGCTGCGCGAGGGGCTGCCGCTCAAGCGGGAACATTGGCCGCATTATCTGGAATGGACGGTACGGGCGTTCCGCCTGTCCACCTCGACCGTTCGAAACGAAACGCTGATTCATACGCATATGTGCTACTCCGAGTTCAATGACATCATTGATACGATCAACGAGCTGGATGCCGATGTCATTTCGATTGAGACATCCCGCAGCCATGGGGAACTGATCGAGAGCTTCGAGCACTACAGCTATGATAAAGAGATCGGTTTAGGCGTGTATGATATCCACAGTCCGCGCGTGCCTTCGGTCGAAGAAATCGACGCCATGATCGAGCGGGCATTGCGCGTGCTTGAACCGAGCCAATTCTGGATTAACCCGGATTGTGGCCTGAAGACACGCAGGCAGGAGGAGACGGTCGGAGCTCTGCGGAATATGGTGGAGGCAACGAAGCGGGCACGGAACCGATTCGCCGTGAAGACAGAGAAATGAAGCTGTGTCTTGGCACGTGATATGACAAATTCGCCCTTTCTTGTTAAAATACAAAGACAGTATGGATTCGGACAGAACAAGCTTTGTGTATGCCGAGGAAGGAACGTGCCGAGCATGAGAGAAAACCAATCCAAGGTAAGAGAAATGCTGGAGACGATGGCAAGGAACGGATGGAGAGTGACCGAGCAGCGAAGAACGCTCGCGCAGATTTTTGCGGATCATGAAGGCTACTTGTCGCCCAAGGATGTCTATGATCAAATGTCAATCCGTTATCCGAGCATGAGTCTGGACACCGTGTACCGCAATCTCCGGATGTTAAGCGAGATGGGGGTATTAGAGCATTTCTATTTTATGGACGGCGGATTGAAATTCAAGGAGAATTGTACAGCGCATCATCACCATCACTTGATCTGTGTCAACTGCGAGAAGACGCTTCCCTTTGATTATTGCCCGATGGATCAGGGGCTAGAGCTGCCTGGCAACTATAAGGTGCTGCGGCATCGCTTTGAAGTATACGGAATTTGTGAAACATGCCAGCGGCAGCAGAATGAAGAACCAGTGGAGTAGAATCATCCAAAGGCGGCATGCCGAGTTTTTTGTTGAGCACGCGCTCCTCTTCAAGGAGCGTGTGTTTTTTTGTCGGGTAGCAAATTCAAGGTTGATAATCGTAAAAATTACGATTAATATAGAAAAGGTGAAATGATGCATGAGGAGGTGCAGCATTGGAGTAATGTGGAATGGCCACGTCTATAAATCGTAAAAATTACGATTAAATAGAATGCGAAAAATGGAGGAACAGATGAGTATAAGTGAAACGGTACCATGGTATGAAAAAAGCTTCGGAGAGGACTATCTGCTTGTCTACAGGCACCGGAATCAACAGGAGGCCGATCAGGTCGTTCAGCAAGTCTTGGAATGGTTGAAGCTGCCTTCAGGCAGTCAGGTCCTTGATCTGTGCTGTGGAGCGGGCAGGCACGCCTTAGCACTGGCTAATGCAGGCTATCGTGTCACCGGTGTGGATCTATCCTCCGTGCTGCTGCGAAGGGCGAGGGAATTGGATTCGGAGAAACGCGTGAGATGGGTGGAGGCCGATATGCGTGCATTGCCAGCCGATGACCACTTTATCGAAAACTTCGATGCTGTTGTCAATCTGTTCACATCCTTCGGCTACTTCGGAGCCGACCGAGAACAGCTGGATGTGCTGAGGCAAATACGAAGAGCCCTTAAGCCAGGCGGGCGCTTTGTGATGGATGTGCTGAACGCCGGATATATCCAAGACCATCTTGTCCCATTTTCCAGGCGGGAGGAGAGCGGTGTCATCATCTCCGAGAGACGTCAGATTCACAGCGGCTTTGTAACTAAGCGGATCATGATTGAGGATGGGGACAAGGAACCACGCAGCTATACGGAGCGCGTTAAACTGTATGCTCTGAAGGCGATGGGGAGCATGCTGATCGATGCGGGTCTCGTCATCGATGAAGTTTACGGAAGTTATGATGGAGACGCCTATCACGAGCGATATTCTCCGCGAATGCTGATCGTGGGGCATCGGGTTTAATGGGCAGCAGGACACCACGTGAGGGACCCCATCACCGTGTTTGGTTTGCGGGAATTCTAGTTTTGCTGGCTGCGATGCTGTTGGTATCGATCACGGCTGCGGTGATGCTCGGTCCGGTGGCTATAGATCCGGGGACGGTATGGAAAATCGCGCTGTCCAATCTGCCTGGATTTGCCGGAAAGGTGGACCAGACATGGAGCCAAGGACAAAGCCACATTATCTGGGACATTCGCTTCCCCCGAGTGCTGCTCGGCGCCGTTGTTGGGGCAGGGCTATCCGTGGCCGGTGTAGCCGCACAAGCATTGATGCGCAATTCCCTGGCTGATCCGTATATTCTCGGCGTTTCTTCCGGTGCTTCTGTAGGAGCAACGCTGGTCATTCTGCTCGGTGCGTTCTCCTATTTCGGTCAATATGCGCTGTCTCTCGCGGCGTTTATGGGTGCACTCGTAGCGATGGGGCTTGTATTTCTGCTTGCTCGCGTAGCGGGTCGCATCTCCACAACCAGACTTCTGTTATCAGGCATTGCGATCTCCATGATGATGTCGGCGGCAACGAATTTTATAGTCACGATGGCGCCGCGCGAGGAGGGCATTCGCACAGCGATGTATTGGATGATGGGGAGCCTCGCGGGAGCCAAATGGTCTTATATGACGTTCCCTGTTCTGATCGTTCTGGCAGGCACCCTGCTGTTCTTGCTGCAGTATCGATCACTGAATGCGCTGCTCATGGGAGACGATACGGCGGTTACCCTCGGCGTGAACATCCAGCATTTTCGTATCGTCTTGATTCTGACCCTGGCACTGCTGACGGGCACGCTGGTGTCAATCAGCGGATCCATTGGCTTCGTGGGTCTGATGATTCCTCATATTGTACGACTGTTGATCGGTTCCGATCACCGCCGCGTGCTCCCTGTCAGTTTGTTTCTGGGTGCGATATTCATCGTGTGGGCTGATGTGCTAGCCAGAATGGCATTGGCGCCGGAGGAATTGCCAATCGGTATTGTGACTGCTCTATGCGGCGGCCCTTTCTTTATCTGGCTTCTGCGCCGAAGCTCATATTCATTCGGAGGTGGACAGGAATGAACATGAAGGTTGAAGAGATCTCTTACAGCGTCCGCGACAAGCGCTTGATCGAGTCTATTTCCTTGGAAATAATCGAAGGCGAGTTTATCGGATTGATCGGCCCGAACGGCAGTGGGAAATCGACATTGCTCAAAAATATATACCGTGTGCTTAAGCCTGATCGAGGCGGGGTTTACCTGAACGGGAAGGATTTGTCGCAGATGACGCAGAAGGAAACGGCCCGCAGTATGGCGGTGGTCAGCCAGGAAGCAAACATGGCCTTTGATTTTGCCGTCATGGATATCGTCATGATGGGGCGTGCTCCCCATAAGCGCCTCTTGGAGTCAGACACGGCCAGAGATCAGGAGATCGCAGAGCGGGCTTTGGCGCGGGTGGGCATGCAGCATGCGGCTTCGAGCAGCTTCGCAACCTTATCCGGCGGGGAGAAACAGCGTGTACTGATAGCAAGAGCATTGGCACAAGAGGCAGGCTTCTTGATCCTGGACGAACCTACCAACCATCTGGATATTCGATATCAGCTGCAGATGATGGATTTGGTTAAAGCGTTGAAATTGACTTCATTCGCCGCGCTCCATGATTTGAATATAGCGGCCTGTTATTGTGATCGAATATATGTGCTGAACGATGGCAGAATCGTGGCTGCCGGCCGCCCCGAAGAGGTGATGCAGAAGGAGCTGCTGCTCCGTGTGTTCGGAGTGAAAACGCAAATTTCTCGTCATCCTTCTACGGGCAAGCCGGCGATTACCTTCCTGCCGGAGATGCTCGTGAACTGAGTTGTTTATGCTTCCGAAGTGAATTTTGTACGAAGCTGACCCATGAAGCCATGCTCACAAAACTTTGAGGAGGAGAAATTCGTGGCGTTAACTCGGTGCAGTTATTGCGGATATATGTATGACGAATGGAATGGGGACTCGCGAAACGGCGTGCCGCCAGGAATACCGATTACGAAGTTGGCGGGAACCGTATGTTCGCGCTGCGGCATCCAGGGTGTCCGCCATGAGCGTCAGCAGAGTCCGAAGTATGAAAGCGATGAAGCGGAATATTATGACCAATTTGCTGGCAAAGCAGGAGTTAATTTTTACAAATCCTGGATAAAATCGTCCCTAAAGCCGGTGAAAGCGCTGGAGCTTGGGGTCGGGACAGGCCGTTTGGCCACGGAGCTCGCTCCGTTAACAGAACAGTACTGTGGCGTAGATTGGAGCCCGCGCATGCTGAAGGCGGCGGAAGCGAAACGTAAACGAATCTTTAAGGACACGGCGGAAGAACGATGGCAGCTGGTGGAGCAGGATGCTCTGAAATATCATCCCGAGACGCAGTTCACCCATGTCTTATGTCCTGACGGATTTCTGCAGCACTTTACGCTGATGGATGAGCATGTTGCTTTGCTGGGCGGCTTGCATCGGTGCATGGAGGATGGCGGCTGGATTGCGGTGGATGTGCATCTGCCGCCGAGCGGGATCGGCTGGAAGATGCAGCAGAGGAAGCAGCTGCTCCCGAACAAATGGATTTCCCGTCAGCTGGAAGGAGAGACATCGCTCTTAAGACAAGTGTTCCGGTGCATGATCGATTATGAAACCTACAGGGAAGGCACGATGACCTCAAAGTATCGGGTTGAACGTGAGTTCGCGTTAATGACGCCGAAGGAGACCGCTTTGCTGCTATCAGCGGCTGGCTTCGAAGTATCGCGAATCGTTTGTAATTTTGGTCTGACCGAGCCTTGGTTGACGGCGCTTCCGCCGGGGACATACGGGAAGGAAGAGGCACTTGGGGCCACTGAAACCATAAAGGAAGCCATGATGACAGGGAAAAATGTCACACCCTACATCCCTGATCAGTGGGGGTATGGAGGAGGCCCGGTGGCCGGTGCGATGCCGGTCGAGCCGCCAGAAGCTCCGGCTACCGTGACACTGATTGCCCGCAAGGCAACACGCACTTAGGATGGAGGAGAAACATAAATGAAAAGAAAAAATATCCCGTTGATTATCCTGCTTACTCTGTTATTGGTGCAGCTGACCGCTTGCGGAGGAGGCCAAAGCACGCAGGCAACTGCGTTGTCGGATGCATCGAATTCAGCACCTGCTACTGACAAGGACACCTCGGTCGAGCTGGAGAACATGGGGGAGAAGATCTCCTTCCCCGAAGCCCCGAAAAGAGCGGTAACGCTTAATCAGCATGCCACTGAGGTGATGCTGGCCCTTGGACTGGAATCTTCCATGGTGGGAACCGCTTATTTGGATGACAGCATTCTGCCTGATTTTCAGGAGGCGTATGTGCAGATCCCGGTCCTATCGGATAAATATCCATCCAAGGAGGTATTCCTCGCGGCTGAGCCTGATTTTGCTTATGCGGGATGGCAGAGTGCTTTTACTGAGGAAACGCTCGGTTCACGAGAAGATTTGGCGGCGCAAGGCGTGATGACTTATGTACATGAATCCTCCAACAGACCGAAGCCGACGCTTGAGGATGTGTATGAGGATATTCTTAATATCGGAATAATCTTTCGCGTAGAAGAACGGGCTGAGGCGTTGGTGAACGAAATTCGCAGCGAGCTGGAAGACATTCAGACGCGGATTGGGTCCCTCGATCAGCCGTTAAAGATTTTTGTATATGACAGTGGAAGCGACAAGGCGCTCACAGCCGCCAATACGTATTTAACGAGCTTGATCAATCAGGTGGGCGGAACAAATATTTTCGATGATATCGATAAAGGCTGGGCGGAAGTGAGCTGGGAAGAGGTCGTGGACCGCAATCCGGATGTCATCGTAATCGTAGACTACGGGGACGAGTCCGCGGAGCAGAAGAAAGACCGCTTGCTGAGCATGGCTTCGCTCGTCCATATCGAGGCGGTCCGCAATGAGCGGTTTATCGTGCTGCCGCTTTCGGCAGCTGCCGAGGGAATTCGAGCGCCGATTGCCCTCAGAACACTTGCTGCCGGACTCTACCCTGACAAAGTAAGTCCATAACACACGAATACGAGCCCCGTACAAAGTTAAGGAGGAACAAGATATGACAACTTGGAATTTGCAGGAGACAGCCTGCCATTTCCTGATATGCAACGGCGGCAGCTGCATGAAGAAGCAGGCGGATGAAGTGACGCTGGCGATCAGGGACGAAATCGCTTTGCTTGACGCGGATCGGCAAATCCATACGACGCGTACGCGCTGCAACGGTAGATGCGCCGATGCCTGTGTCGTGGTCGCTTATCCGGAAGGGGTCTGGTACAAGGATATCAGCCCGGAGCTGGGCAGGGAATTGGTTCGTCGGCATGCGGCGGGAGGACGTCTGGAGGAGAGAATCGTTTATTCTTTTGACCAGCGTTTTGTAGCTACCGGACTTTCAGTGACAGGACTAGAGAAGCCATCCCGTGCTGCCGAGGAGGAGAGAAAAGAGGGCTACACATCATGACAATGATCCCGATCCTCATACTGTCGGGGTTCCTGGGAAGCGGCAAGACCACTCTCCTGACTCGCCTATTAGGTGAATGCGTGAATAAGAGCATCAAACCTGCGGTCATTATGAACGAGGTAGGTGATGTTAATCTGGACGGTCAGCTGGTGGATGAAGAGGTAGCGATGCGAGAAATGCTCAGCGGCTGCATCTGCTGCACGATTCGCGGCGATTTATCCATGGAGATCAAGGGGCTGATTGAACAAGAGACTCCGGATCTCATACTCATTGAGGCGACAGGGGTTGCTAACCCGATCGAAATTTTGGATACGGTAACGGAAACGGCTTTGTTAACGCCTATCGATATCCGGGCCGTGGTGACAATCGTGGATGCTTCCCATTTTCTTCAGCTGTCTTGCGGCACAAGGGGAAGGACTTACCGGTTAATGGAGGATCAGATCCGCTGCGCATCAATGCTGGTCCTGAACAAACGCGATCTGGTAGGCGAGAAAGAATTAGAGGAGGTCACGCAGCTAATGGCCGCATTGAATCCGGTTGCTTCGATTCAGCCTGCCATTCACTGTGAATTGGATGAATGCTTGTGGAATCTTATGCTTGAACCGGAGGCTTCGGGCTCAGGAGCGTTCAGTCGGTCTAACGCTAAGGCGCGCTCTGCTGTTGACGTTCGTGGAGATCATCATCATGCTCACAACGGCGGGCTGGACTCCCGGAACGATCACGGCGATCACGATCCTGCCGGTCACGACCATCATCATTCCTATGATCATGTGATGGTTTGTACACATTATTTTTCGCAGCCCGTGGATAACCATCGGTGGGAACAGGTGATGAACGAGCTGCCGGATGGCATATATCGGGCAAAAGGGGTATATACAGCAAGCACCGGGGAGCGCATGCTGTTTCAATATGCATACAAACAGTTGGAGCTGATTCCGATCCGGCCCCAGGGTCAGCTTCAGGATGTGGCCGTGTTTATCGGGGAGCATTTTTCCAAACAGAGTCTGCTCAGCAAGCTGGAGGAGATGGCTTGAACGATACCTTCTAAGCCGGGAGAGGAAATAAAAAGAAGCGGCACATTGATGGTGCGCGCTTCTTGCTCCTTCATCTGCTTCAGTCGGCCACGCAGGCTGCAAATTGCTTGCGGAACCATTCCTCGTCGAGGTTGCGGCCGATCACGACAAATTCGCTCGTTCGCGTCTCTCCTGGTTTCCAATCCCGGTCCGGGTAAGCGCCGAACAGCATGTGGATGCCTTGGAAGACGACCCTTTTGTTGGTGCCTTTGATATTCAGGACGCCCTTGTAGCGGAAGGTGTCTGTTCCATGATCCACCAGCCATTTGTTGATGAATCTTTCTACCTTATTCAGGTCGAGCGGGCGGGACTCGCGGAAGAAGATGGAGAAAACCTCATCATCGTGATCATGGTGATCTTCTTCCAGGAATCCAGGCTCAAGCTCCAGCTTTTTCTCCAAATCGAATGCGCCGATACCGAGAATGCGATCGATTTCGATCCGGGATTGCTGCGTGCGATATATTTTGGCGGCCTGGTTCATCGAGCGAAGACGCTGCTCCAGCTGTCCGAGGTCTTCTTCGGAGACCAGATCTGTCTTGTTAAGCAGCATGACATCTGCGAAAGCGACCTGTTCCTGCGCTTCATGGCCTTCGTCCAGATGCTGACCGGCATGTCTGGCGTCCACCACGGTGACGATGGCATCCAGTTTATAAAATTCGGAGATTTCCTCGTCTACAAAGAACGTTTGCGCCACCGGAGCCGGATCGGCAAGGCCGGTGGTCTCAATCAGGACGCGGTCGAAATCGGCTTTGCGACGTCCGCCCTGCCCGAGCTTGGCATCCTTCAAATCAGCAAGAATGCGGATGAGATCTCCCCGAACGGTACAGCATATGCAGCCGTTGTTCATTTCAAAGATTTCTTCATCTGCGCCGACGACAAGCTGGTTATCGATGCCGACCTCTCCAAATTCGTTGACGATGACGGCGATCTTCTGACCGTGTTCCGCAGTTAATACATGATTGAGCAGCGTTGTTTTCCCGGCACCAAGAAAACCGGTCAAGACAGTAACGGGAATACGGGGATCATGGGATGTTGTGGTGGTCATTTTTTATTCACTCCTTCATACTTAAATCTTCGTTAATCGTAATTTTTACAATTAAATTATAGAAGTGGATGGTATTAAAGTCAAATCCGGAATGGGATACAGTGGATCAATGGCACCAAAGTGAAATGAATTGAACTGGCTGCCATTTGCGTGTATAATCGTATTAATTACGATTAACAACTGAGGTACACGATATGAGCGAGACAGGTGCAATAACTTCCAGGAGGTGAAACGGGGATGCAAATGAACACTAGAAGTAAAGTCTCGGTGCTGGCTGCAGAGCATTTGGATGTGCGCTATGCGGACAACACCATTGTGACGCAACTGAGCTTGTCGATAGCGCCAGGGAAGGTTACAGCGCTAACCGGGACAAACGGCTCCGGCAAGTCGACGCTGCTGAAGGCCCTGGCCAGGCTGCTGAAGCCTCACCAGGGAACCGTTTATTTGGATGGGGTCGCAATTTCGACCTTATCCTCGGCTGCTGTGGCCCGCCAGCTTGCCGTCTTGCCGCAATCGCCCGAAGTTCCGGCAAGCTTGACGGTCAGGGAATTGGTAGAGCAGGGGCGCTACCCGCATGCCGGTCCGCTGCGAATGTTGAGAAGACAGGACCATGCGGCTATTGATGAGGCGCTCCATCTGACGGGGATGACGAGCTTTCAGCATCGCATGCTCGATACGTTATCCGGAGGCGAGCGCCAGCGGGCCTGGATTGCCCTGGCCTTGGCGCAATCAACGCCAATTCTCATGCTGGATGAACCGACCACCTTTCTGGATGTTCGGCACCAACTCGAAATACTGGAGCTGGTCCGCCGTTTGAATCAGGAAAGAGGCATGACAATTGTCGTGGTGCTGCATGATTTGAATCAGGCCGCCAAATATGCGGATCGCATGATCGTGCTGCAAAAAGGCCGCATTGTAGCGGATGGAGAGCCGGACGAGGTGTTGACAATTGAAACTTTAAGGCAGGCATTTGGCATTCATGCGAACGTCATCCAAGATCCGGAAAGCGGCAGCCCTGTTTTTTTGCCTTACGCGATTGCAAGTGATAACCGTGAGTCCGTGCAAGAAGAGAAACGCGGCTAATACGCGAACGATTTGTCATCGGCAGGGGGCAAGGGTGCTCCGTCAGCTAACATGACTGACTTTATGCTTTCGACTTGCTAGAATGGTGCCTATGCACCGTCACTACGATGTCCCGGCCTAATGCATCCAGAATGGACAACAGTTTCTGTGCCGAGGCAGAGTCAGGCTGTTGAAAAATAATTTCGCTGGCCGGGATTTGGGCATGGATCGGTACGACCCAGCAGCCGCAGCGCAGCAGAATGTTCGACAGGTGGTAGACGGTATTCGAGGCGGAATGATCTGCCGCAACTCCGATCACTCCGGCGATTTTGCCGCGCAAATGATCGGGGCCAAGGAAGTCGAGCATGTTCTTGATGGCGGCAGAATAACTTCCAATGTACTCCGGAGAAGCAAACACCAGGGCATCAGTCTGCGCAACCTGTCGGCGCAGCTCATGTACCGCCTCCGGGTACAGCGACTGATCATCGCGTCCATCGCAAAAGGGCAGGGGAGACCTGCGTGCATCAAAAATGCTCGTCTCCGCCCCTTCCTGCTGTGCTGCCTCCAAACAGCGGTTCAGGGCCAGCTCGGTGCGTGAATTCTGGCGCAGGCTTCCGAGCAAGCCAAGGACATGAATCGGTGGTGTCATAGGCTTTTCATCCTTTCTGCACTTGCCGAGGACGGCAATCTCAATACGGGGTGGTAGATAATCTCTCTTGTCGTCGGAATCAACGTCAGCTGATACCGTTCGGGCGGGAATCCGCGCTTTCGGCTGCGTCCGCTATGCCATTCCTCAAGCAGAAGGGAAATGGTGGCTACGAGCCATTGCTGTTCAGAACGGGAAAAGGGAAGGCCGGGATCACGGATCGTTTCGGCATAGGCCCAAAAATCCTGAAGAACATCAGGGGAGGGACTTGCGGACAAGAGCCGAGTCGTCAAGTCCTTTAGCTGTAAATAAGGTCCCATGAGCGGACCGAATCGGACAAGCTTTCCTTCCAGATAAAGAGGGATCCAAGGAATCCCCGTCGTGAGGAAAGCTTCTTCTGCTTGCTTGAACATATTGCAACGAAAGATACCGGCTGCCACTAGCAAGTAATCTGTAGCCGGGTCAAGCAGCTGGGGCTCCTCTATGGTATCGCAGTGTATGCCGGATAGCGTTAAGAGAACTTTCAGGACGGCGGCTAGATCAGTATGGGCCATAATGGAGGTGCGGATCGGCTGCGATTGCAGGGAAGTTAGCTCTTCACCCTTGAGCTTGGACAGGGCTAGCCGAAGTTCATCTGTCAGCTCTTCTTCCTGCCATTCACGGCTTTGCCCGGCTCGAAGTGCAGTCCAGCTCTTCATCGAGCGGGCTTCTTTAAAATTAACACGTACGAGCTGACCTTGCTCGTTCATATAGTAGCTTCGTCCGTCCTGACCTGTGAATGGTATACAACCCTGGGGAATATCGTACTTGGGCATAGGATCACCTGATCTTCTATTAATATGAAAAGCTATCATCAATCTATATTTTGAGGGCAATTTCAAGAGGATGATGTGTTCGCCGACACCAAAGATGTGTGCTGCACCAGACCGAGCGGACTTATCGGGAAAGGTAAACTTAAGAAGCGGGTGATCGATTCATCGCCTGACAAGACGATCAAAGGAGGGATAACGAATGAAAAAGGAGCTTTTGCAAGCCGAAGAGCAGAGCATTTTTGAAGTTCTGGATCAAGTGAATGCGGCCCCGGTACAGGTAGACCCGCATCATCATGCTCTTGTTCATAATCCTTTTGTTTGGGAAGATCAAGAGTAAGCCGCAAGGTATAGCCAGGGAATGAAAAAAGCTATTCCTCCCGATTCCGGGAGGAATAGCTTTTTGTTAGAGGAAAGTCGGATTCGGAAACGGCTTGCTGAACGGCTTCGATGAAAGAAAATGCCGATGGTCGGTTAAACCAACCTGCCCACTTCCGACGATTGGGCCGAGGGGAACACAATCAGCCGGTTTTTGCCCAGCTGCACATGAGAGATTTGACCTTCCTGCTCAAGCTCATTCATCATTCGAGTGACGGTGGAACGGGTCGAATTAATAGCATTTGCAATATGTTCATGGGTTAGGACAAAAGGAACAAGACGCTGCGTGTTTTTGAATTGAACGCCGAATTGCTGATTAAGGAAGGACAGAAACATGTCCAAACGTTCGCGTATATATTTTTGCCGACAGATCGTCGCAAGCTGCAGGGAGCGCCAGGAATGGGCTCTTAGCTTGGTCAGGAGATGCACCAGCTGCTCTGGCGGCAAAGAAGCTGGCTCCAATGGATGGACGCGAATACGGGATGCAGCCTGGGTCCGGAATTCGTATATGGTGTCCGGCGTGTCGGGAAATTCGGCGGCCATTCCGTGATGAAGGATGTCGGTAAGCGATTGTTGGCCGTCGGAACGCACGCTCCATATGAAGGCGAGCCCTTTTTCGATCTCGTAGACCTTGTGTTGCTCCATCAAAATAATTTGATTGAACCTGGCCTGGAGGAGCATGAATCCACCCCTTTCATTAGCTGTGAGGCAGCGGACGGCGATTGATTTGATGTTCCGTAAGCGGGCCCGTTGTCCAGCCAAGCCTGCAGGGAATGGTATATAGCCTTTCTGGTCCCAGATAGGGAAAGGCAGTTGGCGCATTGGGGACAAGACCCGGTACGATCGCTCTGGTCACACACAGTCCTATATCTTGAATATCCGGCGTTGTCACATCCGCGTAGAAAGCTTCCAGATCAAGCGAGGACAGTTGATGCACCAATGCTTCCATCGTTGCCGGGATTGCTGCATCGGCAGGGAGCATGGCGGTCTCTTCAGCATTCAGCAAGCTTGAGATTTCAGTATGGGTGGCGGGATCCATGTAGTATTGAGAATTCAAGTAGAGATCGACCATATCCCGGTAATCGTCCCGGAAGGCTGATCGGTAGCTGCGATCTGCACGATACGGCTTAAGCGCTTTGTCGTTCAGGATACCTTGCTGTATGGCATTCCAGGTCGGGCTGTCAGGATCAAGCAAGTCCAGCGCGATATGATAGGATTGAGCCGCTTCAGCGGCTGCTTTAAGCGCGGCCTCTTCGGCCGAGAAGCGTGCGGCAAACCCCATGCATACGATATGCTGCCGTGAATCATGCAGCAAAGAGCCGATGACGGGAATGCCTGAATCATTTGGAATCGGAAACCATTTGAAGCTTACGGGACTGTCCGCCTGAATGGGCTCCACATAAGACCGAAGACGGGGATACCGACGGACATTCAACGCGGGAAGCGGTACATCAGCTCCCCACCAGATGGCTACCGCATCTCGCTCGATAAGCTCCAGAAGTCCGGAGATGATGGCGCTATTCCGCGTTGCGCCGCAAGCGATGCCGGCATACTGAACAAAATGAGTCTGTGGTTCCCCGCGAAATGCTTCTTGGTGATAGTTAATGTAGACAAGAGAAGCGGGAATCCAGATCCGGTAGCCCCCTGTCAGGGATTCGCCCTCGATCCAATTCATAACAAGATCCCGATCCATCGGTACAAACGGAAATCCCTTGGCTGTATATTGCTGGCGGGAATAGAGGGGAACCTTTAACGGATCGAGCAGCTTGTACCCCTTGGCCGTCAACGTTCTGTAGGAGCCCTTAAGCAGAGGAGCGCCGATGTAATTTCCGCAATAGCGTTCGACTGCTTCGCCGATGGCGGCCAGACGAGCCTTGTCATCATTAAAAGCCGTCCCCCCGGCGATTCGGTCGGAAGGGATGCCTGCCAATATAAAGCCGTCTGCCATTTGTGCACGCCATGAAAAGATTTGACGGGGGAGGTTCGGATGAATCGGCGCAGGCGTCAACCGCGTAATAAAGCCAGTACGTCTATCAATAAGTTGTTCATAGAGAGGTTTGGTTATCATAGTACCACCTTTCCAAAGCATCATCGTGACAGGGCAGTATGAATTGGGAGGGGCGTGCAGCGTCGTGCCAGATCGTTTGATCTGCCTGGACAAAGGCCGACTGTCGGAGCGAATCCCCTATCGTGTTCAATGAACGGTCATATTCGGGAAAACAGCTGCTGCTTATCGATATCCGAATTCGGCTCCCGCGCGGCAGCAACTGACATACCGGCTTCAGCGGAATCTCGATCGATTGCTCATTAATGGGTTCCGGAGCAGCTGCGCTTGTACTGCGGGCTAAGCCGCTCGTAATATAGATGACGTTGCCTGAAGGATCAACCTCTGACAAGCAGGCATAGAAGTCGGTTTGGCTCGACGACGAGCTGACCCATAGGTGCACATAGGCCGTACCGGCCACAAGCAGGTCCTCGTTTAGCGCATCGGATGTGTAGCACAACACATCGCTACGGGCATCGAGATCCTGCCGAAAGCTGGGGTACTCCCGTGCGGGAAGAGGGTTTGCAGGATCATACCGATAATGGCTTGGCTGCTCCTCCTCTTTCGGTGTCTGTTCCTGAAGCCGCATTCCTGTTCCGGCCAAATAGAAGCTCTTGGTTATCGTCCCGGGCAGCGGCCACGCCGGCGGCGCGATCCAGCGGTTGGCACCCATCGCATAAATCAGCACGGACGGATAACGCAAGGCTTCGCCCTGAAGCGTGTGCCTCAGCCAATTCATTTCCATCCGAGCTAACGGCAAACGGGTATTCGGCCCATAGCTGCGGGACGGATAGCGGGGGGGTTGGTTCACCTCATGCGTCCACGGCCCGATGATCAGACTTTGCGGCCGGGGATCCGCGCGCTCGGATAATATGCGATAATTTCGCAGCAAGGCACCGGTAAAAGCGTCATGCCACCCGCCGATGTGCATTACGGGACTGCGAATATCGGCCAGTCGAATCGTCTCTTGCTCAGCTTCAGGCTCGGTCGCCCGCTGCCAATGAGGGAGCTCCATCGGGAATGCAAGAGGCAGGTCTCTGACAGGCAGATGCCATATGGCATCCGGGCAGCGCTCATACATGTTCCAGAAACGATCCTGCTCGTTAACCTTAGAGCTGCCAAAGCTGGCCTCCCACCATAGTCGATCCAGCAGATGAAAAGCGCCGGATGGGTGAAAGGCGGTTTCGTGCAGCCCCATAGCCGGCACAAGCGTAATCAGGGAGGACGCCAGGGCGCTACCGTCTCCTTGCGCCGCTGCATAAGCGGCAAAAGCGCCATACGAGCTTCCTTCCAATGCGATCTGACCGTTGCACCAGTCTTGGGCAAGGACCCATCGCAGCGTGCTCAGCCCATCAGCCTCTTCATGATCGTAGGGAATCCACCGACCACCGGATCCATGGCGCCCGCGAACATCCTGAGCCACAAAGGCGAACCCTGCGGATGCCCAGCCCTTGGCAGCTTCGACAAACTGCATTTTGTCATATGGCGTTCGGGTGATGATCACGGGAAATGGGCCGTCTTCAGCCGGCAGCACGATCAGGCTGGACAGTTGAACTCCGTCGCTCGCCGGGATGGTCATGAACGAGATATTCACAATTCCCCTCCTCAAAAAAGACTTGTCAAATTCACCAATAATCGTAATAATTACCATTAGTGATATCGATTTTATATCCTATTTTCTGGAAAGTCAAATTTGCAGCTAGAACAAAAGCCAATTTATTTTTTTGTTAAATTGTAATAATTACACTTTAAAAGCGTAATTATTACGAATATAATAGGATCGATATCATATTCCATTGGAGGTAAAATATGTTGAATGCGAAGTTAAATGCCGGTTTCAAATGGATTGGAGCCGTGCTAATCATGCTATTGTTGCTAGCAGGGTGCGGACAAGCCGGCGATGAGGGTGCAAATCCAGCTCCGACAGATGCAGCTTCTTCTGGAGAGACTGCTCCATCTGATGAAGCGTCCGCATCGGGGACGGATGCCGAGGGCGATCCATCCACCCCAAGTCCAGAAGAGGCTAACACGACGATAACGGACAGCACCGGAGCCTCGATTGAGCTGCCGGGGAACGTAGAACGAGTAGCTTGCTTAACCGAAATATGCGTGGACAGCCTGGCTGAACTGGGGCTCGAGCCGGTTGCAGTTGTCCCGGACAGCATCGCCTTTCAGCCGGAATTTTTCGGAGATCAGGCTTCTTCCTTTATACAGATCGGGGGCGGGTTTATGGAGCCAAGTCTGGAGGATATCGCCAAGAGTCAGCCGGATGTGGTCATCGGGCTTATAGGCACTCATGATATGCTGAGAGACGGGCTGGGCAACATCGCTCCGCTATATATCGTCGAGGTGAAAACCTATGAGGACTCCATCTCTTTTCTTGAGATGATGGGAACCTGGACAGGCAGGGAGTCTGAAGCTGCTGCCGCGAAGGATAAATTCCTTGATAAGATGAACGATTATAAACAACAGACTCCTAATAACCGGAGTGCCTTGATTATGTATGGTGCTGACGTCAACTTTGGCATCGATACGGCAGGGTCCTTGGTAGGCTCCTTGCTCTCTGAGCTTACTCCATACCCGTGGCCAGCACCTGTTGAAGATGGAGGACATCAGGCAGGCGGGATGGCCTACTCGCTGGAGAAGGTGCTTGAGACGGATCCCGATCATATATTTATCGAGACATTCAGCTTTGGTCCGGATTCCCAGCCGTTGTCCGAGCAATTTGCCGCCAATCCGATATGGAGCAAACTGAAGGCGGTAAAGAACAATCAGTTTACGGAAGTCAGAACGGCGATTTGGGCCAACGGAAGAGGCACGCGCTCGCTCGGGATCGTGATGGATGAAGCGATGAGCACATTATATCCTGATACGTTCAAAGGGTCTGACCAGTAGTGGGAGAGGTTGTTCATTCTAGTCGGGGAACAATCAGGACGAGCCGGGCGCTCGTCCTGATATTGCTCCTTGTTATTACCGGCACAGCTTCGGCTCTCTGGGCATTAAAATCCGGATATCCGGCCGTTAGCTGGAAGGAACTTTGGCGTGTTTTGCTAAATCGCGAAGGCTCTGATCTGGCCGTGACCTCTATTCTCGAGCTGCGCTTGCCGCGCATTGTGCTTGGCTTCTTGTCTGGGGCAATGCTTGCCATCTCGGGGGTGCTGATGCAGACCGGTCTGCGCAATCCGCTCGCAAGTCCCGATCTGATTGGCGTATCGGCAGGAAGCTCATTGATCATTGCGGTGATTACGGTGTTTCACCTGCCTGTTGCTTTTAACCTATATCCCTTGTTTGGGCTGGTTGGAGGGTTTACCGGAGGTCTCATCGTCATTGCTTCTGTATATGGACGAACGGATAGCACGAGCATCATCCTCATGGGAACAGCCGTGACCGCGATGCTGAATGGAATGATTGTGTGGCTGATTACAATGGGCACCCAGAATGATATCAATCTGCTGTATACGTACTTGATGGGAAGTTTATCAGGACGTCATTGGAACCACGTTCAGTACTTGCTTCCATGGGCTGTAATCGGTATTCCGGCTGCCATGCTGTTTATCAAGCCATTGAACTTGCTTCGTCTGGGAGATGAGCAGGCCGAAGCGCTGGGACAGAAGGTGGCCAGGCTGCGTCTCTTATTGCTGGTTGCCAGTGGTGTGATGGTATCTGCCGTTGTGGCGCAGTGCGGACCGATCGGTTATATTGCGCTGCTTGGTCCATACTTGACAAGGGCCATTCTGGGAACGGAAGATGCCAGATGGATACTCCCTTGTTCCGCAGCGGTAGGGGCCGTGCTGCTCGTGACGGCGGACCTATTTGCCAAAACAGTATTTATTCCCAGGGAAGTTCCGGTCGGCTTATGGACGACGATGGTCGGTGTACCGGTTCTCATTTTGATGCTTGTGATGAGGGGGCGACGGCGTAATTGATCAATCGCAACTCAGCTGACGGATCATTCTATAAGCGGAAGTTTTGGACTTGGGGGCTGTTTTTTTTATTGGGTCTGGCCGTTTTTTTTATTTTACATATCGCGCTCGGTCAAGTGGCCCTAACGCCGCGTGAAGTGATGCTGGCCTTGCTCAATAACCAAGAGGACCTGTTCCATCGGCAAATTGTATGGGAACTGAGGCTGCCTCGGACTCTGATCGCACTTGCCGCAGGCGCCATGCTCGGACTTGCTGGGGCCATCCTGCAGTCGGTTACACGCAATCCGCTGGCCGAACCCGGGCTGCTGGGCGTATCCGCAGGCAGTGTGCTGATGCTTGTGCTCTACATGACCTACTTAGGAGGATCTGCGAGTCTTACCCTGCAGATTCCGTTATTTGGTCTAGTGGGGGGGATCATAACGGTCTCGGCGATTTATCTGCTGGGCTGGTCCCGCAGGGGAGATGCGCTGCGCTTTACGGTGATCGGCTTGTTAATATCGGCTTTTCTGTCGGCATGCACCTCACTGGTGCTGCTCCGTCATTCGGAGGCGATCGGCAGCATACTGTTATGGACTGTTGGATCGCTGAACGGGCGGGTATGGATTCATTGGAATATCCTATGGCCATGGTTTCTAATTATGGTGCCGATCGGATTAATCAGTGCTGGAGCGGCTAATGCGTTACAACTGGGCGATGGCGTCGCAAGAGGGATTGGGGCGCCGGTCGGACCTGTAAGAGCAGGATTGCTGCTTATCGCCGCGCTTTTAACTGCGGGAGCAGTTTCTATCGTTGGCGCTGTCGGTTTCATCGGATTGATAGGCCCTCACATTGCGAGGCGCATTGTCGGCCAGGATGCTAGAAGACTCTTTCCATTTAGCGCACTAGTGACAGCCTGGCTGCTCGTCGGCTCAGATATTCTATCCCAGGGCTTGTCCATCCCGCTGTTTGAAGGAGGTCGTCCGGCGTCACTGCCGGTTGGCGCTGTTACGGCATTTATGGGCGCACCTTTTTTCATTTACTTGGCTCGGCGCCATATGAAATGACCTGAGCCATGTTGGATGATCAAGGATTAGTGGGGGGAAGAATAAGGACATCGCCTTTACAGGCGGTGTCTTTT
>NZ_NQLZ01000014.1:0-23077 GCF_002276395.1 Paenibacillus sp. 7541
GCCAGTCGCCAAGTTTGACGATGTGATGGGGGCCCAAGCTGCGTCTTCGTGCCCCTCTGTAAGCGAAAAAGGCGGCATTCCATCCGGATGAACTTGTCCGAAACAGGATAGTAAAGCAACGTATCTACTAAGCGACCTGCGCCAGAAGATGGCGGCAGGTCGCTTTTATACATGAAACGAAGCAGGATTGAAGGGGCTAGCCTTAGCTTCATACATCCGCAACACATGTTAGAGGGATACCATCCGTCCCACCAGGCTACTCTTCAATAACTTGCGCAGCGCATAAAAGCCGACGATAATGAGGTATGACAACGCGCGCTCCACTTAGGAGCGGAGCGTGGAAAGTTCGTATAGAGATGGGGAGAGCCAATGGAGTTGGAGCCGATTAAGACCAGGAAGAACAAGGCTGCTGCCAGCGAAAAAGGGGCGGTGGTTATGCTCCAGGGAACAGCTTCTGATGTCGGGAAGAGTGTGGTGACGACGGCACTGTGCCGTATTTTTCTACAGGACGGGTTCAGGCCAGCACCATATAAATCGCAAAATATGGCGCTGAACTCCTATGTAACGCTGGATGGCAAGGAGATTGGGAGGGCGCAGGGGGTTCAGGCTGAGGCGTGCGGCATCGTCGCGACAACCGATATGAATCCGATTCTGATCAAGCCGGTCAAGGACATGACCTCGCAGATTGTCATTCATGGCGTGCCGGAGCGACATATGAGTGCAATGGCTTATCGGACGGAATTTTTGCCGACGGCTAAACAGATCGTGCTGGAAGCGCTGGATCGCTTGCGTGCGGAATACGATATCGTGGTGATGGAAGGGGCCGGAAGCCCTGCGGAGATCAATCTGAAAGACCGGGATATCGTCAACATGAATCTCGCCGGCTGGGCGGATTCCCCGGTCATCCTCGTAGCCGATATCGATCGCGGCGGGGTATTTGCCTCCATCGTCGGCACGCTGGCCTTGCTGGAACCGCATGAAGCCGCACGGGTAAAAGGGTTTATTATCAATAAGTTCAGGGGAGACCTGGCGCTGCTCAAGCCCGGGCTGGATTGGCTGGAAGAGCGGACAGGCATCCCGGTGCTTGGCGTTCTTCCTTATGTGGAGGATATGCGGATCGATGCCGAGGACTCTGTGGCGCTAGAGGAACTTCGCCGCCGTCATGCCGGAGGCCATGATCGGGAACTGGACATTGCCGTTATTCGTTATCCGCGCATCTCCAACTTTACCGACTTTGATCCGCTCGGCTGGGAACCGGATACCGCTGTGCGATATGTCAGCGCCGCGGATGAGCTTGGCACACCGGATGTTGTCATACTGCCCGGGACCAAGGATACGATCAGCGATCTTCAATTTTTGAGGGATCGGGGGCTTGATCAGGCCATATTGCACCAGGTTCGGGAACGAGGAACCCAGCTTGTCGGCATTTGCGGCGGCTATCAGATGCTTGGCGAGCAGCTGCTAGATCCGCATGCGGTGGAGGGAAGCACCCGGGAAGCGAGCGGGCTGGGACTGCTGCCACTCACGACAACCTTCCTCCAGCATAAAAGAACCGTAAGAGCATCTGGACACCTGGCGGATCATCATCCCCTTAGGCTGCACCTCCCGGATGAAGAGCACGCGCTGCCGCTTGAGGCATACGAAATTCACATGGGAATTACCCGTTACTTGGATGAGGGGGGAGCTTCCTGCAGTTATATACAGTTATTTAACATATGTAGCTTATGTAGTAATGTGTAATTATAGAGCCCGTTTTCACCATATGTATTCTAAGTGAAATTCTAAACAAACGGATATATTAATATAGGATTATCAACTTGAGTTAGGAAATGAACTTACTTTCGCAAATAAAGGTTTTGAGTTATGTTTTATTGAAATAATAAAGTTATTACTTTTTGTCTAATACTTATACTGAGAACTTACAGCAATTAAGGATATTTAAACAGGTAGTGGGGGGTGTTGGCATGAATGCGAAGAAGAGAATAGAGGAGTTAAGGGAAATAATCGAGTACCATAACGAAAAGTATTACGACGAGGAACAGCCAGAAATAACCGATTACGAATATGATCAACTTGCTAGAGAATTAGAGGAGTTAGAAAATAAATATCCTGAATATGTTACTGCAGATTCCCCTACACAAAAAGTAGGAGGCTCTGTTAAACGTGAATTGAGAAAAGTTGAGCATGATGTACCTGTAATAAGTCTGCAAAATGTATTTACAAAAGAGGAGATATACAGTTTTGTAAATAGAGTCTATTCGCAGGTTTCTAATCCGAAATTTGTGGTTGAGATGAAAATTGATGGTTTATCCGTAATGTTAAGGTATCACAATGGTAAATTAACGGAAGGAATTACGAGGGGGAATGGTCAAGTAGGGGAGTCAGTTTACGAAAATATTTTGGAGATAAAGTCAATACCCAAAGAGATTCCCACAAAATTAACTTATTTAGAGGTTCGCGGAGAAGTTTATATGTCTAATGAAACCTTTGAAAGAATAATACAAAAGGATACAGATGGCCAGAAATACAAAACACCAAGGAACTTAGCTGCAGGTACTCTAAGGCAGTTAGATCCGAGCGTGGTAAGAGAACGCAACCTGGATATATTCGTGTTTAACCTAGAAATATCAGAAGGAAAAGACTTCACTTCCCATAGTGAAACGTTGGAATGGTTAGAAAAACAAGGATTCACCACAGTCCCTGAGTATAAAATTTGTACAACAGCAGATGAAATATGGAGATATGTATCAGAAATAGGCGAGAAAAGATCAAGTTTATCTTTTGGTATCGATGGGGCTGTTATAAAAGTTGATAATTTGAATGACAGAAGAATATTAGGAATGACAAGTAGAGTCCCCAAATGGGCGGTTGCCTTTAAATATCCGCCAGAGCAAAAGGAAACGGTTATTAAAGACATTAAAGTACAAATTGGTCGTACAGGTAGGCTAACGCCCTTAGCCCATTTAGAGCCTGTCATACTAGCAGGAACTGAAGTTTCCAAAGCGACTTTACACAATCAAGATTTTATTGATTCTAAGGATATACAAATTGGTGATACCGTTGTTATACAAAAGGCAGGGGATATCATTCCTGAAGTTGTAAGAAGCATTCCTGAGAAGAGACCGAGCAGTGCGGTTAAATACACAATACCTCAAAAGTGTCCGATCTGTAATTCACCGACTGTTAGAGATGACAATGGCGCGGATATTCGTTGTAGTGGAAACGAGTGTTTTGCCCAAATGATTAGAGGAGTCATATATTTTGCTTCTAAAGACGCGATGGATATCGAAGGTTTAGGGCCAAGTAAAGTCGAGTCCTTAATGTCGGAAGGGTATATTAGAGATATTGCAGATATTTATCACCTTGGAGAATTTCGTGATGAGCTTATTGAGAAGGGGATAATTGGACGAGAAAAGTCGATTGATAACCTTCTGAATGCGATAGATAAATCAAAGGAAAATGATTTGGACCAGCTAATTACAGGGTTTGGAATAAAGAATGTAGGGAAGCAAACGGCAAGAGTGTTTGACTTCTAATTTTGCAGATTTAGACGAGATTAGTAACGCTACCTACGACCAATTAATCATGCTACCGGATTTTGGTGAGGTAGTTGCCAACAGTGTGTTGAATTTCTTTAGTCAAAATAGTACAAGAGACTTGATTGATAAACTAAAAAAAGCTGGTGTTAATACTAAATCAAGAGTATCGGAAATAAGTAAAGATGACAGATTTACGGGGAAAACATTTGTTATTACCGGAACACTTCCGAACCTAAGAAGAGATGAAGCTACTCAATTAATACAAATGTATGGTGGAAAAGTTTCAGGTAGTGTTTCCAAAAAAACGTCATTTGTCCTTGCGGGAGAAGAAGCAGGAAGTAAATTAACAAAGGCAGAGGAATTAGGCATTAAAATAATTGATGAAGAAGAATTCAACAATATGTTAAAGTAAAAAAACAGATCAGAATGGTCAAGATGGTGTGCTTACTGAATAAGTGGCACACCTCTTATAATTTGCTCTCATAGCGGCTGCCGGAAGGGGTTTATGGAAAACACCGCTTCGCCGTTTCGAAGAATGTATTCAATCCTCCGACTAGCTCCTTGTGACAGACTAACTCTAGTAGGAAATGCCCTGTTGACAGGAATATACGTCATGTGGTTTAATTTTAGGTGAATAAATTAAAAAATATTCACCCAAAGGATTGAGGCTAATGGATATAGAATCCAGGATTTTCGAATGTGGTAAGGATTTGTTCAGTGCAAAAGGATTTAAAAAAACTAACATTAAAGAAATAGCCGAGCATGCAGGTATAGGTGTTGGAACCTTTTACAATTACTATGCTTCAAAAGAACAATTGTTCATTGAAATATATAAGCAGGAGAATAAAAAACTCAAGAATCGGTTGACCAAATCGTTGGATTTGACTCAGGAACCGGTGCACATTATCAGCCAGCTACTTAAGGAGAATCAAGAGGCCATCCATGCTAACCCCATTTTAAAAGAATGGTATAATCAAGATTTTTATAAAGAACTTGAGAGACATTACAGAGATGAAGACAGTCAAAGCATGGATTCCGTTCGGGATTTTTATTTGAGTCTGCTGAGGAAATGGAAGCAACAAGGAATGATCAGGGAGGATGTTGATGAGGAGCTGTTGCCCGTTTTCTTTGATTCATTGGTCTGTATCGACATGCATAAAGATGAAATTGGCATTGAGCATTTTCCGAAAGCGATGCAATATTTAATTGAGTTTATTATAACAGGACTCACCAAACAGCAGCAAAATTGATGTTTTTTTACAGTAGCATGAATGAATAAAAATATATTCATTCACATCCACTTTCATCTAAAGAAGTTATTGAAGTCTGAGAAGTACAGGGGAAAATGATCAAAAGATGAGGAGTCAAGTTGAATGAGAAGGAAGAATGTTAGTGTCTTTATTAGTGTTTTTGTCGCAATGTTAGGTGTCATGATTCTCGCCCCCATCACACCCTCATTGATCCGCGAATTGGGACTGCGAGAAATCCACTCCGGCATCTTGATTTCAAGCGGTTCGATTATGACGGCAGTAATGGCTCCCATATGGGGAAGGATTAGTGACAGGAAGGGAAGGAAACCGGTTATTCTCGTCGGGTTGACCGGCATGGCCCTCAGTACCGTATTTTTGACGCTCACATTCAATAGCGGTCTTCATCACTGGCTCAGTGGCGGATGGCTGCTGTTCTTGATGATCTTGACACGAAGCATGGTTGGCATGTTCATCCCAGCCATTCTGTCTGCGTCCCAAGCACTAATGGGCGATGGATTAGCAGATCAAGAGCAAGGTAGCGGAATGGCAGTCATCAGTGCGGCCAATGGAATGGGCCTGATTCTCGGCCCGGCCATAGCTGGTATCTTTAGTCTAGCAGGTTTGTTATGGCCTTTATATTTTGGCATCGTCATCATAGCTGCCGCTTTGATAATCACTTTGTTCCTCATGCCTGCAAGCAAGCCAAATGTCCAGGAAACGAAACGGAAACTCAAACCGTTTCAACGTGGTTTGAGACTTTATTTATTCGCAGCTTTCGTTACCATGATGGGTCTTTTTACGATACAGGTTATTGGCGGGTTTTATTTGCAGGATCAACTTGGACTTCCGTCTGATCAATTAGCGTGGGTGGTTTCCTTTGGATTGATGCTAACAGGCTTGGCTATGCTAATCACCCAGATCATTCAGAGCAAGTGGCTACAGTGGACACCGGCGACGATGATCTTAATTGGTTCCTTGGTTGTGGTCGTAGGTATGGTGATCTTCCTTCTTGCCAACCAGCTACCAGGTTACTATTTTGCGTTCTTCCTTTTAGGAACGGGTGCGGGTTTTACGATGACCGGTTTTATGGTGGGGGCGTCTGTCTCCGTCACACGTGAGCAGCAAGGCAATGTAGCCGGGCTAGTGACGGCCGTGCAAGGTATTTCGGCGATCGTCGCACCGATTGTAAGCACCTCGCTCTATCATGTAGATCTACGAATCCCCATGGCAGGGATTGCCCTGCTTAGTGCAACGATGGGATTGATCATATTGAGTATATGGCGAAAAAGACAAAAAATTCATCAAAAAAACGGAGGGTTTTCTTTATGAAACGTACAGTGGAAATTGTATTAAGTGTACTTGGAATCATCGCAAGTTTTGTCATGGTCGCAACAGGTGTCGTGTTTATGTACTTAACGAAAAGCGATAAATTTATGAAATACTTGGAATCTGGATGGAGTGCAAGCGAGAATGCATATACGTTGGAACAGTTGAATCAGGCCGGAACAATGTTTATTTTACCCGGATTGATCGGCATGGCCCTCGGCGTAGGTGCGGCATGGTTGCTCAAAGGAAACCATAATTCGTTCATTGCTGGCTGGGGATTGATCATCGTATCCGTAGTGACTTGTTTTTTATCATTATTTGCTGCGATACCTGGGTTGTTCTATATTGCTTCAGGTATTATCGCATTGGCAAGAAAGCCTCAAAAAAAGACATTGAGATGAGCCTGACGAGTAATAGACTTGATTGAACAAGGAAGTGATCAAAAATGTGGAAGGACGAATGGGTTGCCAACTTTGAAACTTATGCAGAAAAGGTAATAAATGAATTTCATCTGCCTGGTGTCGCCATCGGGCTGGCAAGTCATGGGCAGGTTTTTTATGAGAAGGGTTTCGGTTACCGTGATGTTGAACAACAGTTGCAAGTTACAAGCGACACGGTGTTCGCGATCGGATCGATTACGAAGACTTTTACTTGTACGGCAATTCTGCAATTGCAGGAGAGAGGAAAAATTCGTGTGCATGATCCGATTAAAAACTATTTACCTGAATTTCATCTTAGTAAAGGTAGCTTTGCCGATCGTGTGACCATACATCATTTGATGACCCATACCAGCGGGATTCCTAATCTTCAGACGTTCCCAATGGTACTGTATGACAGTTTGACAGAGGACGATTTCAAGTTTGATCCGACGATAAGCGGGGAAAAGCAATCGATTCAACCGCTTCGTACAACTGGAGAATATCTGGATTATCTTTCACAATTGGATTTCGAATTGTTAAGTAATCCTGGTGAACGATGGCATTATAGTAATGATGGATATGGTTTGTTGGGTATCATAATCGAGCGCGTAAGCGGGCAGACATATGAGAAGTATTTGCATGATAACATACTCGAGCCGTCTCGAATGAAGACCACCTCTTTTTTTATGGATCAATATCGTGATAAGAGTGTAACAAAACTTTATATTTTGCGTGAAGAAGAAGGGAAAAACAAAGTTGCTGCCTCTCCCAACTGGTGGGACGCACCAGTAATGCGATCGGCAGGTTTTCTGAAATCCACCGTATCTGACATGCTGAAATTTGCTGAAATCTTCCGAACGGATGGAATATCGGTGGGAGGCGAGCGGATTCTGACAAAGGATAGTATAAAACAGATGGTAAAGGTTCATATTTGGAAAAATCCAATCATCAGACAAGGTTACGGGTACGGTTTGTCGGTCGTTCCAGATTTCCATGGAACAACCTTGCTAGAGCATGCAGGGGGAATCAAGGGCGGAGGAGCACAAATGTTTATATTGCCTGAAAAAGATTTATCCGGAATTATTTTGACTAATATGCTCAGCACAGCTCCAACTTCACTGATGAATGGCGTGTTGAATGGCTTGGACAACAGACCAGTGGAGGCGTCTCATGTTACGTATGAAAATGCACCGGCAGAGGGAGAAGACATGTCCGTTTATATCGGTCACTATCAATCCGAGTCCATGAATTTATCCGTGTCCATTGAATTAAAAGACCATCAGCTTCAGATTCATGTGTTCGACTCTCTAATTCGGTTGAAGCCTATTCAAACGGACACCTTTTTATTGGAAGGCACACTGGATAGCATTCAATTTAATAGAAATATGGAGAATCAGATTATGGCATTGGATTATAAAGGAATCATATTGAAGCTTGCGCAGGGAGGGGCAGCATGACACGGAAAAAAAGTATTGCACGGTTGCTTGAAATCGCCGGTGAGAAGAAAGGGTTGTTGCTGATCGCTAGCCTGCTGTCCTCGATTGGAGCCATCTGTATGCTGGTGCCTTACGCTTCCGTCTATTACATTCTGAAAGAGTTACTTGTAAATGCCGCCTCGCCAGTTTTGGCCGACGGGGCGAAGATGATTCGTTTAGGGGTTATCGCTTTACTCGGTTTGTAGCAGGCTTATTCATCATGTTCGCGGGGGGAATGTCTTCTCATTTTGCAGCATTCCGTATCCTTTACGGTCTCAGGATCAAGCTTTCCGAGCATATCGGCAGATTGCCGCTTGGCTGGCTGAACCGTAATTCGACAGGAGCAGTCAGAAATACATTGGAACAAAATGTAGAAAAGGTCGAGGTATTCATCGCGCATCAGATGCCCGATTTCGTTCAAGCCATAGTGACTGTGGTCTTGATGATTACCGTGATGTTCACACTGAACGTTTGGCTGGCAATTGCATGTGTTATACCGATCGCCCTTGGTTTTGTGATCCAAATTGCATTGATCAGCGGGTCTAAGACGAGAGAAAACCTGAAGCATTGCTACGATGCATTGGAACGAATGAATGCGTCGGCCATCCAGTATGTGCGGGGAATGCCGGCAGTCAAAGTATTTGGGCAAACCGTACAAACATTCCGCCAGTTTTACCATGACATGATTCGTTATCGTGACTACGGAGTGAAATTAACGAATCAGTTTCAACATGGATCCTTGATTTTTAAAGTGATGCTTAGCTCATTAGTCGCATTTATTCTTCCTGTCGGTATTGTATTGTTGAGCCGCAATCCAAATGATGCCGCCTTCGTATCCGTTCTCCTTTTCTTCTTAGTCATGGCGCCGAGTTTATCCGCTTCATTGTCCAAAATTATTTTTTTGGCTGAAACGATCAGAGATGTTCATGAAAGCGTGGAACGCATGGATCGCATATTGGACGAGTCGTATGTTCCAGAGCCCGAACATCCGAAGCGGCCGGACTCATTCGATGTAACCTTCGATCATGTTCATTTTTCGTACGGAACGGAATCTACACAAGCACTTATAGACATTAGCTTTACCGCCCGACAAGGGGAAGTGACGGCGCTTGTTGGTCCGTCAGGCGCAGGGAAATCAACCATTGCCAATCTGGTCCCTCGTTTCTGGGATGTGAATTCAGGATCGATCCGTATAGGTGAAGTGGACATCCGAAACATCGAAACCCCTAAGTTGATGGATACCGTTGCATTTGTGTTTCAGGAATCTTTTCTGTTTCGCGATACTATATACAACAATATTGCGGTTGGGCGGCCGGATGCAAAGCCCGATGATGTCTACGCTGCGGCGAAGGCAGCACAATGTCATGCGTTCATCGAGAATCTTCCCCTCGAGTATGACACACTGATTGGAGAAGCGGGCGTGTATTTGTCAGGCGGGGAGGTACAGCGGATCACCGTGGCCAGGGCGTTGCTAAAGAACGCTCCCATTCTTGTGCTAGATGAATCCACGGCATTCGCTGATCCCGAAAATGAATTTGAAATGAAATTGGCGTTGAAAGCATTGATGAAAAACAAGACCGTCATCGTCATTGCGCATCGCCTGTCCACCATTCAGGATGCAGATCAAATTCTTGTAATGGAAAACGGGAACATCGTCAAACGAGGAATGCATGAAGAACTCATCGCTACTGGAGGTTTATACAGACGCTTATGGCATTCCTATCGTGACGCATCACAATGGCACTTGGGTAGAGGGAAGGGGGATACTGAACATGATGAGCATGCTACGCAACATTACGGCGGATAATCCGCGTTCTTTGATCAAACCGGTATTTTTCACAACCATTGCCAATCTGGTGGGTCTGATCCCTTTTGTATTGTTAGTTGAAGCCGTGAGACTGATATTTCATCCGTTCATCGATCCCGATACTTCGCTCGACACAATTCAGCTATGGTGGGTATGCGGAGGGTTGGCCGTTTCGATTATACTTTTGTATGTTTTTGAAGTTCCTGCCTACCGTGCTCAATTTCGTGATGCATACAGCGCGGGGGTGGACGGCCGTTCCCGGTTGGCCGAGCATTTGCGCAAGCTGCCCTTGGGGTACCTGGACAAGCGCGAACCGGGCGAAGTAGCCAAAATGATGACGGATGATTTCACGTTGTTGGAACATGGCATCTCCCATGTGGTTCCGCAAATATTCGGGGCAGCGATTATGGCGGTGATCGCTATGACAGGTCTGGCTTTCTTTGATTGGCGTCTGGCACTTTCCCTGTTCGCGGCGCTGCCAGCGGCCATCCTGCTCTTTCTTTTAACCTCGAGCATTCAGCGCAAACTCGGTTCGCAACATATGCGATCCAAAAATGAAGCTGCAAATCGGCTGCAAGAATACTTAAATGGGATCCAAGTGATCAAGGCATATAACTTGACCGGGGAACGTTTTGTCCGACTTGAAAGGTCTTTCAGGGAATTAAAGCGACAAAGTATCCTGCTCGAAGGCTTGTTGGGTCCGATTGTGCTAAGCGCGATTGCCTGTGTTCGTGCGGGTCTTACCATGATGGTTTTCGTTGGTGTTCATTTGCTGCTTGACGGAAATTTGGATGTCATCACATTCGCAGCATTCCTGATCATTGGAACGCGAATTCACGACCCACTCTCGACAGCGCTGGCCGGTTACATGCAATTTCGTTATTTGAATCAGACGGGTGAACGTGTCATGCAGTTTCTGCGGGAGCCTGTTATGCCAGGTAATCAGCAGCCTTCTTCCGATCATGATATCGAATTGAAGAACGTGTCATTTGGATATTCGGATCAACCAATCTTGTCAGAAGTCAGCGTACGCATCCCGGCTGGTTCCTTTACCGCTTTCGTCGGTCCTTCGGGCAGTGGCAAGAGCACCCTTCTTCGGCTTATTGCTCGTTTTTACGACCCGGATAAGGGAACAGTGAGAATGGGGGGCGAAGACCTTCGTGCAATGGACCCGGAAGCGTTGCTGCACAAAGTATCTATGGTGTTTCAGGATGTGTACCTTTTCCAGGATACGATTGCAGGCAATATCCGGCTCGGTCGAATCGACGCAACGTGCGAAGAAATCGAGGAAGCTGCGCGACTTGCATGTTGTCATGAATTTATCCAGAAGTATCCTGACGGATATGACACGATGTTAGGCGAAGGCGGAAGCACGCTGTCTGGCGGTGAAAAACAGCGGATTTCCATTGCTAGGGCGATACTGAAAAATGCGCCGATCATTCTTCTAGATGAAGCAACTGCTTCTCTCGATCCCGAGAACGAAGCGGAGGTTCAGAAAGCGATCGACCGGCTAGTTCGGGGCCGAACCGTCATCGTCGTTGCTCACCGGCTTAAGACGGTACAGCATGCCGACCGGATTGTTGTACTGGATCAAGGGCGGATTGTGGAGCAAGGCCGCCATGACGAGTTGCTTTCAGTGAATGGCGTGTATGCCCGGTTATGGAGACGGCAGGAAACTTCTTGAAGGACGACAGCCGCCGGAACAACGGTATTCTTTGAAGGATTAGATGCGAGTTGTTAGATACAAGAGAGGTAAGAACACTTCATGATTGATGTTAGGATATTGAAGCATTAGCAAATGAAATTAGTATTGGTTTTCTTCTATTGCAGGGTTGAACCGTGTCCTTGATCTGGTCTGAGCTATTCTGTAAGATTCGGAGAGCTCCAGACTATTTATATAAATAACTGCGAGGCAGGTGAAATGAAAATGAAAATCATAGCAATAACTCTTTTCGCACTGCTAAACTTTATTCTAGTCAGTTCAGCAGAGGCCGACGAAAGCGTACAGAATGAGCAATATGAGGCATCCGTCTTTTTCGAAGTGGATGCGTATATTGCACGTGAAATGAAGCGACAGCGCCTTCCGGGTCTCGCTCTCGGGATTGTAAAGGACGATCGCATCCTTTACCTCAAGGGTTATGGTCATGCAGATTCATCCGGCCGTCCTGTAACGCCTGAGACCCCTTTTGGAATAGGTTCGATCGGCAAGTCGATTACGGCCATGGCTATTCTGCAACTTGTCGAAAGAGGTGAAATCGAGTTAGATGCTCCTATTCAGCGCTATATCCTCAACAAGTTTAACGGTGCAGAGTCCATTACTGTACGTCAACTGCTTAACCAAACAAGTGGGTTCTCCCAAATCTCGACTTTTAGCAATACGCTATCAAGTATCAACGATCCATATTCAGATGCTCTGGAGAAAAACGCTCTATCTTATGCGGAAAAGTTTTTAAAGATAACCAATAAAACCGAACATCCTTACAGGTATTCGAATGCAAATTATGTACTCCTTGGTTATATTGTGCAACAAGTATCTGGTCAGTCCTATGGCGAATATGTGAAGGAACATATTTTCAACCCTCTGTCCATGCATAACAGTTTTGTTACACTCGACGAAGCAACTGTAAACGGCCTAGCTACGCCCTACCGCCGAATATTTGGATATAACCTTGCCTACGATGGCCCCTATGCTTATATCCCGGGGGATGCGCCGGCGGGGTATCTCTATTCCAGTGCGAAGGACATGAGCCATTACTTGATAGCCCATTTGAACGGAGGTCAATATAAAGATAATTCCGTGCTCTCTTCGGAAAGCACGCGACTCATGCAGACCGAACCCGTTCCGGGAACATACGGCATGGGTTGGAGCACAGATTACATTAATGATTTACAAGTTTTCGGTTCGCCAGGTGGTTCATTAGGCTTCCAGGCCCAAACTTTTATCGTTCCAGAACAACAACTGGGTATTATCGTGTTCGCTAACGTGCTTGACGCGATCGATGCCGCTTGGCCCAACAAAACCCACGTCATTACGACTACCCACATCGCCTCTGGTGTCATAAACATACTGAATAAACAACCGATTGGAGGATCAGGTCCAAGCATCTCGCAGAAATACTGGCTCGTAAATGGATTAATATTCATATTAAGCGCATGGTTATTATATACGACCGCTAGAACTGCGAAGCAATGCCTTGGGCTTTGGGGTTCTGGCAAACCTGGCTATGCTGAGATATCTATCAAAGTGATATCAAGAATTTTTCTGCATTTTGCAGGCCTGTTTATTATCCTATTGTTGAGTTTGACCCCACTTGTGCCGATATGGCATATAGCAGCAATCTTTCAGCCTGACGTCATTCTGTGGCTGAAGACAGCAGCTGTATTTCTGGCTCTGAAGGGAAGCATGGAGATCATTCGGTTGGTTTGGTCAATTAGGCAAAGACATTCCATGAAATCTTAAAGAATTTATCATAATCGAGTTATCGGGTAGGCTAAATAGATGCCCTTAGCCCATTTAGAGCGTGTTATACTCGTAGGAACTGAAGTTTCCAAAGCGAATTTACACAATCAAGAGTTTATTGATTCTAAGGATATACAAATAGGTGATACCGTTGTTATCCAAAAGGCAGGGGATATCATTCCTGAAGTTGTAAGAAGTATTCCTGAGAAAATTAGGCATTAAAATAATTGATGAAGAAGAATTCAACAATATGTTAAAGTAAAAAAGTCAGCTCAGAATGGTCAAGATGGTGTGCTTAATGAATAAGTGGCACACCTCTTATATTTAATTTGTGTTTTAACAACTGAGAGCAATATTATTTATTGCAAAGTTCATTTAAGTGGTGTGTAATAATTTGTTCTGTTTTTTCAATTGTGAATATATCCGGTCTTAAAAGAACATGAATGGATATGCCTTCAATGATGACAGCAAGTCTTAATTTTTCGATTTCAATATTTATGGTTTTATTTATATAGCCTGCTTTTATTAATATTTCAAGCAGTGCTTCCATTAAAATATATTCTCCTTCTGTTAGTTCATTTTTTTTTGCGTTCAAAGCTGCACTAGTAAGTGAGCGGATGGCAAAAACTAGCCAAACGCCGGTTTCAGTTTGTTTATCCTGACTCACCGGAACTAATTCTAACAACGTTTCACGTACCGCATTAAGAGGGTTTGTTGACCAGGATATATTCTCCGACCTCTCTCTCCCGCGAGCAAGAAAATATTCCATGATAAATAATAGTAATTCATCTTGGTTTGAGAAATAATGTCTTAGTGCTCCGGTAGACATTCCAGCCTCAGATGCGATTCTGCGGATAGATGCTCTTTCAATGCCTTCCGTTTCGATAATTTTCCAAGCCGTTTCAGCGATGATCTTCCTTTTATGATCATGATCAACGATTTTTGGCACTTAAATCACCTCTTGCTTTTATTTCGCACACTGTGTTATTATCATTTTATCACAGTGTGCGAAATAAATAAATAAGGAGGATGTTTAGGTGCTTGAAATGATTGAAGCATTAATTCCTACCAACATAGATTTCACAACAGCACTCCTCATTATTGTGCTCTGTGCTTTCATTGATATTTTAAGCCCAGGAGTATTGGCCATTACAGCCTATATCCTTCTAATACAAAAAGAAAAATTGGCATCGCGTTTGATGGTTTTTTTAATAACTACACAATTTTGCTATTTTATGATGGGTATCTTGGTTTACCTGGGAGTAGGGCAGATACTTGGTTTTATAGAAAGCGTGACTAACAATCAAATTTCAAGTTGGTTTTATACGATACTTGGAGCCGTCCTAGTACTCATTAGTTTTTATAAGCCTAAAAAAGGAATGGAAACCCGATTTTTGGAATGGTTACCTAAACAAATATCAATAAGTGCGATGATTATACTCGGTATTATTGTATTTGCGATCGAGTTTACCACAGCCTTACCGTATTTTTACTCGATATTATTAATGGATGGTTTAGCGTTTAATACCGGCTTGTCCATAAGTATTTTACTTGGCTATAACGTGGTTATGGTACTTCCTTCAATCTTATTACTGCTCATTTATATTCTATTTAGAGGTTGGATACAGAATAAGCTTGAAAAACTAAGAACAAAATTAGTAAAAGCTCCATTGTCTTCTTTATTAGTGGGAGTGGCAGTTATTGGAGCAGTTTTATTCAATATTGGCATTAGGGGAATTCTATCGTGATATTAGTTATTTGGAAAGGGGATATAACCGATATGAAAGAGATTGCAAGTGGTGTAAGTCTACTTCTATTAATTCAAGGTGTTGGGGGGATCATAAACCGATTAGCAGGTGGGGGTCCAAGTTGGTTTCTCGTTAATTACATCGAGGCTTTGCAAGGGTATGAAATATTAGCCAGTGTAGCACTATTAATACTTGGAGCAATTATTGGTGCAGGTTCTCTCAAAATAAAAGGCAAAGATGACTAAGCTATTATCCACGCAAGAACTTATAGTTACTGAACCAAGGAAACAGTCATTCAATCGGAAATAAGTAATGATGACAGATTTACTGGGAAAACATTTGTTATTACCGGAACACTTCCGAACCTAAAAAGAGATGAAGCTACTCGATTAATACAAATGCATGGTGGCAAAGTTTCAGGTAGTGTTTCCAAGAAAACTTCATTTATCCTTGCGGGTGAGGAAGCAGGAAGTAAATTAACAAAGGCAAAGGAATTAGGCATTAAAATAATTAATGAAGAAGAATTCAACAATATGTTAGAGTAAAAAGTCAGCTCATAATGGTCAAGATGGTGTGCTTACTGAACAAGTGGCACACCTCTTATATTATATTCATGTTTTATAACTGAGGGTGGATCAAATGTTTGTTGCAAAAATAAAGTGCTCATTTTTGCAGCAAAATTTTATGGACACAGTAACGCTGGTTTTACATGGAGGGGTGGGCATGATAGGCTAGCTTGCCTCTGCGAAGCCCGTGGCTTCGCCCTTTCGCAGGAAATCATGCCCACAGAGGCTCCATGTCAAACCCACGTATAAATTTACTTACTGCTGTATTTTATTCCAAAACGCCGTTGCAAAACTCGGCATTTTTCGATTGCCAAAAACAGGTCTGTGTTTTGCAAGTAGAAAATGCTTAGATTTGCAGCCAAAAGTGCCAAACCCACTTGCCAGCATCGAAGTTACATAGGAATTCGCTCCATTGCTTGTTTGAAGCGGAAGCTCTCGCCTGTGAAGGAGAGAATATGAGCATGGTGCACCAGACGATCGACGAGGGCTGACGTAAGCTTGGTATCACCGAATATCGAGGTCCATTGACCAAACTCCAAGTTGGATGTAACGATCATACTCTGTTGCTCATAACAATCCGCTATCACGTTAAATAATAGCTCAGACCCGGTTTGGCTAAATGGGACGTAACCGACCTCATCAAGGATGAGCAAATCAAACTTTCTCAACTTATCTCGAAATCGGCTAAGCGTACTCGCCACAAATTTCTCCTGAAGCACGGAGACCAAATCGGAGGCTCGGTAGAACTGCACCGCTTTTCCACGGCGACAAGCCTCCACACCCAGCGCCGTTGCCATATGCGTCTTGCCGGTACCTACGGCACCCATTAAGAGCAAATTCTCCTTACGTTCCAACCATTCCAATCCCTGAATTTACTCTTGCGCCTTTCGGAAAAGAGATATGGTCATAGACATACCCCTCAAAGGTCTTAATATGCGGAAATCCAGCCTGCTGGACGAGTTTTCCTAACTTGGCACGGCGGCGACCGTCCAGTTCCGCACTAAGAATTTCAAAAAATAACACAAGGCTACATAGGCAGGTAATTCCCCGTCCCTGGTTTATACTTGTACCGGGCTGAAGACGTGACGCCAGTTGAAAGTAGAGTTCACATTTCATATAAATGGTTCGATTTGGGGAAGTGGATCGTAAGCGTCGTATAGCTCCCCTCCTCCGATTGGACAGACAACCGGTGTCCGAGTTTGCCGGCCATACGGTTAGCGAGATATAACCCCAATCCTGTCGATTTTGCAAACCGCCTTCCGTTGGCGCCCGTAAATCCTTTTTCGAAAATGCGACCGAGATCTTCAGCCTTAATCCCGATCCCCGTATCCCTTATGGAAAGCCGCTTCTCTTCGTGATCAGCCTCGAAAGAGCAGGTGATGCTTCCGCCGTCTCCGAGATATTTCAAAGCATTCGACATGATCTGGTCGACGATATAGCCAAGCCATTTTGCGTCGCTATGTACCCATTCCTCCTTTTCCCACATCGAAAAATGAACCCGTTTGGCAACAAACATCTTGGCGTACTTCCTCACGCTGTTTCGCACGATTCGGTTCAATGAGACTTCCGCAATTAAGTAATCCCTGGCAAAGGAATCAATTCTTGCGTAATACAGGGCTTGTTCGACATAATGGTCGATTTTGTACAATTCGTCTTCGAATATATGGACCAGTTCCTCTACCGACTTGCCTGACGCATTTCTAAACAGCAGGGTACATGCCGTAATCGGCAGCTTGACCTCATGAATCCATGAAACAATGAAATCGTGAAAATCTTTCTTTTCGTCTTGAAGCTTTCCGACGGCCTCAAGCTTATTTCGGTAAAGCTTCTTTATCAGTTCCGTATACTGACGCTGTTCATTATTATAGGGTTCAGGCAATATTATAGGGTTCAGGCAATGCTGCGGGAAGTTCGTCCCATCTATTGTTCACGAGCTCTTGTAACATCTTGCCGCGGCTTCTCCAGCGGAAATAGCCTCCGGTCACGTATACCGCCGCGAGCAAAGCGCACCCGAACAGGGTATAAGCGATGTCCCCGGCATGATACGTGCCCTCGGGGCTTACGAACATCATTAAAGCAACGAAGGAAAGCATTCCGGCAAAGAAGATCAGAAAATAACGTTTTTCGTCCAAATAATGTAGAAAACTCATTTGATTGTATAACCTTCTCCCTTGATCGTCGTAATGAACCCATTTCGTCCGATATCGTCCAATTTCTTGCGGATTCGGGTCATATTCACGGTCAGTGTATTGTCGTCGACGAAACTTTCGTCCTCCCAGAGGCAACGCATGATTTTATCCCGGCTTACGATATGGCCTTTATTCTGCATCAAAAGCTGCATGATGACGAATTCGTTCTTTGTCAGTTCAACCGATTGATCGCCGGAAATGAGCTTCCGATCGCCTAGGTTCAGCAGGACGCCTTCATGCTCGATTACGTTGACCGGCGTTTCGGCATACGAGTAGGTTCTGCGGAGCAGCGCTTTGATCTTCGCAATAAGCACATCGTCGTAGAACGGCTTCTGGATATAATCGTCCCCGCCCATATTCATCGCCATAACCATATCCATCGGCGAATCCCGGGAGGAGAGAAACACGATCGGCACGTTGGATAATTCCCGGATTCGGCTGCACCAATAATACCCGTCGAATACGGGCAAATTAATATCCATCAGCACGAGGTGCGGTTCGTTCTGAAGGAAGGTATCCTGAATTCTATTGAAATCGTCACATAATACAGATTCGAATCCCCACTTCCCGACAGTCTCGCCGAGCAGCCTCCGAATGGTTGGGTCGTCTTCCACGATCATAATCTTCATTTCGATCCGCCTCCATCTGTACTTATTACCCTATTATATCTTAATTCGGTTAGCCCTACTGCGATCCGGAAGTATTGTGACAAAAATGTAAGCCCGCTTGTACCGGAACGTAAGCTAGGCGTAAGGTTAACCGGTCATCGGCATGGTACGATGGGTATTGAAAAAGGGAAAGCAGGGAGGAAAAAAATTCATGGAAACTGTGATTGAAATAAAAGCACTAACGAAAAGTTACGGGAATAAAGGGAACGTCGTGCCGGTGCTTCACGGGATCGATATGCGCATAGGAGAAGGAGAATTTGTCGGCATTATGGGGCCATCGGGTTCCGGGAAGACGACGTTGCTTCATATGGCAGCCACCATCGACGAGCCGACCTCCGGCAGCATCGTCATCGATGGGGATAACGTTCTTCAGATGAACGAAGCGCAGTTGTCAGCCTTTCGGCGCTCCAAGCTCGGGTTTATTTTTCAAGACTATAATCTGCTGGATACGTTGACGGTCAAGGAAAACATTCTACTCCCCCTTGCGTTGTCCGGTATTCCGGCCGGCGAACTGGAGAACAGTGTGTCGGCCATTGCGGAGCGATTTAACATCAAGCATATTTTGGAGAAATACCCTTACCAAATCTCCGGGGGGCAGAAGCAGCGAACCGCTGCCTGCCGCGCCATCGTAACGCGCCCGCGGCTGATTCTGGCCGACGAACCGACGGGTGCCCTGGATTCCAGAGCTGCAGCCGGCTTGTTGGAGTCGTTGAACGAACTGAACGAACGGGAGCGTGCGACCATTCTGATGGTGACCCACGATGCGTTAGCGGCAAGCTACTGCAGTCGTGTACTCTTTCTTAAAGACGGCGTTATTTTTGCCGAAATCGTCAAAGGTGCGGTGCCGAGACAAGCATTCTTCAAGAAGATACTGGACGTGTTGACGGTGCTTGGAGGGCAAGCGGATGACGTTATTTGAGCTGGCCAAGAAAAATATAAAAGGCAATCTTCGCAACTATTTCATTTATTTGTTTTCCATGTTCGCAAGCGTAGCTATATTCTATGTTTTTGCTTCACTGCAATATAGCACGCAGGTGGTCGAGGCCGTCGAGTCTTCAGAAAGCATGCAATCCGTGTTTATGGTCGGGTCGATTATCTTGGTGCTGTTCGTATCCGTCTTTATGATGTACTCCAGCCAATTTTTTACCCGGAAACGGAAAAAAGAAGCAGGGTTGTATGCGCTGTTGGGGTTACCGAAGAGAACGATCGGCCGAATGCTGTTCTATGAAAACATGATGATCGGCGCCGGCGTCTTAGTTCTTGGTATTGCGGCCGGCACTGTATTGTCGAAGCTATTTACCATGATGTTGATTCGCTTGCTGGGGGTAGCGGTCGACGTCGGGATCACGTTCTCCCTTCCTGCGGTTCTTACCACCGTCGTCGTATTTCTTGTGCTGATTACGATAACTTCCGTACAAGCTTATCAGTTGGTCTATCGATTCAAGCTCATCGAATTGTTCCGCGCGGAGCAGGAAGGGGAGCAGGAACCGCGGGCGTCGGTCGTTTCGGCTGCAGCCGCGGTCGCACTGCTCGTCATCGGCTATGGATTCGGACTTCGAAATTTTGAGAACAATGAGCAAATTCTAACGAATCTCGGCGTAATGACCGTCGGCATCATTGCCGGGACGTTCTTACTTTTCACTTCGCTCATTATTTTCCTGCTGAAATATGCCAAGCGGCAAAAGCACCGTTATTACAAGGGCATGAATCTGATCATTATTTCCAACCTAGTGTACAGGATGAAAGGAAATGCACGCACCCTAAGCGTCATTACCATCTTGTCTGCCGTTGCATTATGCGCCTTCAGTTTCGGGTTTAGCACCTACTATGGTTACGAGCAGACGGCACGCGTTACGGCACCTTTCAGTTTCATGCATATTGCGCAGGATGACGAAGTCAACCGGAAGATCGAGGAGATCGTACGGGGTGATGAAGTGCATCCCGTGAAAGCGAAGATGACGATCCCGGTCATTCACCTGGGCGGCGTAGCGTCAAGTGACGATATCTTGTCCGATCGCGAACGCAAGGCAGCCAAGCATCCAGTGAAAACGATATCGGTCAGCGCATATAATCGCGTAGCGGAGGCGCTGCGTCTGGACCGCTTGACGCTGAGGGATACTGATCGTGCGATTGCGATTCGCCCCATGTATACCGATTATGAATGGGCGGACTATGAAGGGGAGACGATCACGCTTGAATTGCCCGATGGGAGCGTCAACTTGGCATTCGCCGGCATGACGATCGAACGTGTTCTAAATTGGCATTATCCGGATATTATGATCGTCGTGACGGACGATACGTTTCGGATGATGGAGGCGCAAGTTCCTGCCGAGCAATATGTCGGTTACATCGTTCAGGACCAGAAGAATACGAAGGCGACTGCCGACGCGCTTGCAGCTTTACAGACATCGGAAATGAAGCTGTCGACGTATTATGCCACGTATCGCCTCGGTATCGAGAACGCGGCATTTAACGTCTTCATTTTGGGCTTTCTTGGCGTCATGTTCCTCATCGCAACGGGCAGTATCCTTTACTTTAAGCAGTTGACGGAGGCGACGAACGATCGGTCTCGCTATGAGGTATTGAAGAAAATCGGCGTGAGCCGAAAGGAAATCGCCGCTGCGATCCTGAAACAGAACGCGTTAATCTTCTTGCTGCCGCTTCTGGTCGGGCTCTGTCATTATTTGATTATCTTTAACTGGCTGCGAAAGCTCTTCAGTGGAATGAACGGCATACATCTGTTGCTTCCGATATTGGTTTGCGTGGGGTTGTTTATGGTGATCTATTTGACATACTACATGATTACGGTCAATTCTATCCAAAAGGTAATCATCGGGGAGTCCGTAGGTAAAGTTCGGTTGGCCATGTTCCCCGCAGTGGCCGTAATGGTTGCCGCTGTTATCCTGTTCGTCTGGGCGGAACCGCCGGTATCATACGATGAGCCGCACACCGGTGAACGGATCCGCTTCACTTTGCCCGAGCCGACCGGCGAAATGCCCATAGGCGTGACGGAGCTCCACTTGACGGACCCAGACCGAACCGATCCTTGGGTGAAGGGGCGAACGCGGGAGCTTATGATCAGCATCTGGTACCCGGCCACCCGGGTGGATGGCCAAAGCCCGGTATATGCCGCCACGCGCCGCTGCATACTACGACGAAACCGTCATGCCGACGATCGGGATAGAGCCCGGCCGAATCGAATTGTCCGATATCGGCGTTCATGCTTCGCTGAATGCGCCCGCAGAAAGCGGGGAGAGGGGCTGGCCTGTTATTATTTATTCGCCGGGAGGGTCCGTCCCGAGAAGCCTGGGCACGATTAACGTTCAGGAATTGGCCAGCAATGGCTATGTCGTTGTGACCATTGACCACACATACGAGGCGACGGTCGTCGAGTTCCCCGACGGGAGAATCGAGACGGAGCAATTGCCCGCTTTCGGGGCGGATACGGTGCTGAAAATGATGAACGTCAGGGTTGATGACGTCCGGTTTGTGCTAGATCGGATGAAGGCGCTCAAGGAAGGGAACAATCCTGACCATGCGAAGCGTGAGCTGCCCGAAGGGTTGGACCGGGCGCTGGACTTATCTAGAATCGGTATTTTCGGACATTCTGCCGGGGGCGCAACGGCTGCCCAGGCGATGTATGAAGATGAGCGAATCGGCGCCGGCATCGACATGGATGGCTCGATGGGCTATTTGCCCGACCACTTGCTGACTGTTGCCCAGCATGGACTTGACCGCCCGTTTCTGCTAATGAATGCTGGCTTTACCGACGAGGGGGAAGTGGATTCCCATCGCACAGCGGACGACCGGACATCGTTCTGGAACCAGTCGAGCGGATGGAAACTCGACGTGGCGATACCCAATGGGGCGCATTATACGTTCACCGACCATCAATATTTGCTACCGCAAATCAGCAGCAAGCTGAGTCTTTCACATCAAGTCGTCCAGGGAAGCGTTGGAACCATCGAGCCAGAACAGGCGTTAGCGGCACAGCGCGATTATATTGGCGCGTTTTTCGACATGCATCTGAAAGGGTTGCCGCAGCCGCTGCTGGAGTCGCCGGCATCGCCTTATGCGGATGTGGAGGTGTTGGAATAACGGTCACGACTGAACCATCTTGAGGAAAAGTTGTATAATCAAGCACTACGGGTTACTACTCTAATTTTAAGGGGCTGTCTCAAAGTCATAAATGACTAGGGACAGACCCTTCTTTATAATCTTGCACTTGTCGGGAGGGGGAACGAGTTCTGGCCGCTCTTGAACGTCGTGTACTTGGAAAAAGTTAAAAGAGTACAACACGACGTTCAAAGGGCGGACGTAAACTCCTCCACCCATATCCCACTCCCTCGCGCTTTTGTAACCTGAATGAGCCGCCTGCCCTCATAAAGCCCATGCGCGCTTCACTTTTGCGCGCGAGCATACAAAAAAATGAAAGCGTGTATGAAGTACAACTGCGTTACTACCGATGTGCAGACTCGAAGGTTGCCCACTTAAGGAGCGTTGCAGCAAAGCGCAAGGGAATCGCGAGATTAAAGAGAGAAATGACTTATCTTGGCTGAAAGGCAAAAGCACGTGAAAAACTCCAGAGCGAGGAAGGTCGTGAACTTTCTGTCTGGCTCATGATCGAGGC